>JAAZZE010000012.1 GCA_014239255.1 Gammaproteobacteria bacterium | reverse complement strand
GAATAACGCGACCCACACTGGTGTTGGCGGGCGATCGGGATCGAAACGCGCCCGCGCCCATGATGGAAAAGATGGCCTCGAAGATACCAGGCGCTGAGTATGTTTTGCTCACTGATACAGGGCACCTGGCACCCATAGAGAGTGCACAAGAGTTCAACAGTACGGTGCTCGAATTTGTTCAACGACATCAGCAAGACTTGGAGTCATAGGTATGGAAACTCGTCCGGTAGATGACCGACCTGATGCACCGATGTTTGAAGCAGGTGCCTGGGAACTGAGCACTCAGGAGAGTGAGCTTTCAACCGTGGCAAGAGAACTTGGTCAGTCCCGCTTTGCCGGGCGTGCTGCCGACTACGACCGCGATGCATCATTTCCGACCGAGAACTATCGGGATATGCACAAGGCGGGGCTGCTCGGGATCTGTATACCCCAAAGCGATGGTGGGCATGGGGCACCGCTGCGATGTTATGCCCTGGCGGCAGCAGAGATTGGGCGCTACTGTGGTGCCACTGCGCTGACTTGGAATATGCATGTAAGTTCCTGTTTGTGGTCAGGTGCACTGACAGACGACCTTGATATGGACGATGCGACCCGGGCGCAGCATCATCAGAATCGCTCGATACACTATCGGCGAATTCTGGATGATGGCGCAATCTATGCACAGCCGTTCTCTGAAGGTGGCGCGGCCGCATCGGGCGCCGTTGCGTTCGGCACCACGGCCCGTAGAGTTGAGGGGGGTTGGCAGGTCAACGGCAAAAAAATCTTCGCCTCTCTCGCAGGTAATGCGGATTACTATGGTGCACTGTGTACCGAACTGCTTAACGACGATGATCGCCCCAGCCGGCGAAACACACTTTACCTGGCCATTCCTGCAGTGGCCGACGGGGTTCGAGTCACCGGTGACTGGGACCCGATGGGTATGCGAGCGACGGTGAGCCGCACACTGCTGTTTGAGGATGTTTTTGTGCCTGATGGATCCGAACTGATGCCACGCGGGATTTACTATCAGGCAGCAAGCCAATGGCCACATATGTTTCTGACCTTGTCGCCTGCTTACCTTGGTTTGGCTCAAGGCGCTTATGACTTTACGGTTCGGTATTTGCGCGGTGAACTGCCGGACATGCCACCAACAAAGCGAAGGATGTATCCAACTAAACAACTGGCGGTTGCACAGATGCGGGTGATGCTGGAGCAGACCAAGTCGGTCTGGTTTCAGGCGATGAGCGAAGCACGCCGAAGCCCGACTAAAGATCAGGTGATGCGGGCTTACGTTGCGCAATATACCGTTATGGAAAATGCCAATGAACTGGCTCAACTCGCAATTCGTACCTGCGGCGGCCAGTCCATGCTCAAGGCCTTGCCGCTGGAACGGATTTATCGGGATTCGCGCTGTGGATCATTGATGCTGCCCTGGACCGCTGAACTGTGCCTCGACAAACTGGGTCGGGATACGCTTTACGAAGCTGGTGAGACGGATGAATCATGAGCCAGAATATCTGTCAGTGGATCGAGACTCACGCTGACTTTGTTCCTGAAAAACTGGCCGTTCGGTTCGAAGGGCGGGAGATCACCTACCGCGAACTGCTGTCGCAGATCACCCAGACAGCAGCGGTTCTCAAGGACGTCTATGGCATTGGTCGGGGAGAGCGTGTTGCCTATTTAGGTTTTAATTCCCCTGAATTGCTGGTGCTGCTGTTTGCCTGCGCCCGACTGGGCGCTTTGTTGCTACCGCTCAACTGGCGACTGGCGCCTTTGGAGCAGACCTATATTCTGGAAAATGCCGCGGCCAGGATACTGGTCTGTGATGATAGTCACGTGACGATTGGCTATCAGTTGTCTGGAACCGTGCCCGGCTGTGAGATCTGTTCTCATGCTGATATTGCCGTGGCCGCCGATGGTACGGAGGGACGTGCAACCCGCAATCCTGATGTTGATCTCGCGACACCCGTACTATTGGTCTATACCTCCGGTACGACAGGTCAGCCCAAGGGTGCTGTATTGACTCAGGAAGCCGTCTTATTCAATGCTTTGAACAGTGTCCACATGCATGACCTGGATACCTCGGATCATATTCTGACTGCACTGCCGATGTTCCATGTGGGAGGGCTCAACATTCAGACCACACCTGCCCTTTATGTTGGTGCGACTGTTACGTTACAACGACGCTTTGAGCCGGCCACGGTGTTGTCAGCCATTCGCGATCTTCGTCCAACCAGGCTTGTGCTGGTTCCGGCTACCATCATGGCACTGGCTGAGCATCCGGACTTCAAGAGAACAGACTTTAGTTCAATTCGGTCAGTGACCACAGGATCAACTATTGTTCACAAGTCAGTGATCGATATTTTTCACGACCGCAACGTTCCAGTTATCCAGAACTACGGCTTGACAGAGACCGGCCCCGTTGCACTTTACCTTCGTATTGATGACGCTTTCAGCCGCGTTGGTTCAACTGGCCGTGGGGCGCTACATACGCGCTTTCGAATCGTCGATGACGAAGATCGGGACGTGCCTGCGGGACAGTCGGGTGAACTATTGCTGCAAGGGTCGAATGTGCTCTTGGAATACTGGCGTGATCCGGCAGCGACCCGCGAGGCTTTGCAGGAAGGATGGTTCAGAACAGGTGATATTGGTTACTGCGACACTGATGGTTATGTGTATATCAACGATCGGAAGAAAGACGTGGTGATCTCGGGCGGTGAAAATATATATCCTGCAGAGCTCGAACACATTTTAGATCAGATGCAGGGCCTGATCGAGGCTGCTGTAGTGGGTATGCCAGATAACAGGTGGGGTGAGGTACCTGTGGCGGTGATTGTACCGGATTCAGGTTGTGATATTGACAAAGCCAAGGTGTTGTCGTGTTTCGATGGTGTGCTGGCTCAGTTTAAGCACCCCAAGGCTGTATTTCGTATCGATGTACTGCCTCGCAACGTCATGGGCAAGGTGCTTAAGCATGAGTTGCGGCAGATGCTGGCCGATGAAATGTTGACGCCGACAGACCCGAGCTCTGGGGGCAAGCAGGGTAAACTGGCGCAGGTTCTCTAGTGTCGATTACTCATCGTCGTGAGACCGCGGGCGCCGTTATAATTACCCGTTCTGTCGCTCCAGGGTTCTGTAGACCCTTCTTTAGTCACGATCTGTTGAAATCATGATTCGAACTCTATTTCTGCTCTTTCTTTCGACCGTGTTGTCTGGATGCGGGTTTCATCTTCGTGGGCAGGTTGAACTGGCTTCTGTTATGTCGGCACCATTGGTTACGGGTCAGGATCCAGAGTTGGTCACCCACCTGCGCCAGGGTCTGCGTCAAAGTGGCGTTAACCCAGTTAAGGATTTAGCTGCCGCCACGGTGATCATTGATCTGGCGACCGTGGAATACAGCCGTTGGGTCAACGCTATCGGGAGTAACGGCATCGCGACTGGTTATACCCTGCAGTACAACGTGACCTACCGCGTTGTCGAGCGTAGCGGTCAGGTGCTGGTCGCTAACAGCCAACTGTCATTCAGTCGTGATCTCACCTACCAGAGTACCCAGTTGCTGCAAAAGAAAGAGCAAGAAAAAGCACTAAAGGCCTCTATGCGGGCCGAGATCGTAGGCCGGATTATCCGCCGGTTGAGCAGTGCTGCCTTGAACATCCAGTCGCTGGCGGTGGGCCAGGTTGTCCCAGTCTGATCACTCTCGGTGGCATAACTCAGGCCGGAGATCTTTTTGCGCATAGCCCCACCCGCTCTCACTGGTCGTCTTGGCAAGGGCCTGGACAATGTCTACCTGCTATTTGGTGCCGAGCCACTACTGATTGAAGAAAGCGCCGATGTTATTCGTGCTGCGGCGCGCCAGCACGGGGTTGAGGAGATACTGCGCTATACCGCTGGAGTGGATCTGGATTGGCAGCAGATCAATAGTGCCAGTCGATCGTTGTCATTGTTTGCCAGCGCCCGTTTACTGGAAATTCGCCTGCCTAGCGGTAAGCCCGGTGACTCGGGGGTGCGCACGCTCAACGACTTTCTTGCCGACAGCGACCCCAGTACGCATCTGGTATTGATTCTGGGTCGTGTTGACAAGAGCACGCAGTCTAGCAAGTGGTTCAAGGCGCTCGAATCGCAAGGGATCGCGGTCGAGGCACGGCCGGTGGCCCTGGCGCAACTGCCCGGCTGGATCGATCAGCGTCTACGCGCGCAGGGTATTAAAGCGACCCGTGGGGCGATAGAGCGTATTGCTTATTATTCAGAGGGGAACCTGTTGTTCGCAGCGCAGGAGATCAGCAAACTGCCTTTGTTGCTTGGATCAGATCAGGAACTCGACGAAACACTGCTCGATACCTTGGTCAGTGACCAAGCACGCTTTTCGGTTTTTGCCCTGGCCGATGCGGCGCTTGCGGGTAATGCACCGCACGCTTTGCGTATGTTGTACGGGTTGCGCCGGGAGGGTTCTGAAGCGGTGTTGGTGAGTTGGGCACTGGTACGCGAGACCCGCGCTCTATACAAGATGGCCATTGAATTAGCGGCAGGGGCCAAGCGTCAGTCGGTGTACCAGCAGCACCGGGTATGGCGTAGCCGGATGCCCTGTATTTCGGCCGCCTTGACTCGACTGGACACCGCCCAGTGGGCACGCGTGCTGCATGGTCTGGCGATTGCCGATCAGGTACTCAAAGGTCAACGTCAGGCGCCTGGGGGCGTCTGGGCCGAACTGGAGCGGGTCGTGCTGTTGCTTTGTGGTATAAATACGCTTGATGCGAATTACGCTATAAATCATTGAAAGGATGAATAAAATATCCATGGTATCTGCCCAGATCAGCGACTGGATGGACGAGTCAGGCCAGGCGGCCCGTTCGGCGGCTCGACTTGTGGCAAGAGCCAGCACCGGGCAAAAAAATGCGGCACTAGAAGCCATGGCCCAGCAGATTCTTAACGCCCGCGAGCGCATTGGCGAGGCCAATGCTGCGGATCTCAAGGCGGCTCGGTCAACCGGGTTGTCAGGGGCGCTACTGGATCGGCTTGAATTGACCCCGGCGCGTATTGATGCCATGGCGCAAGGATTAGCCCAGATTGCCCGTTTGCCGGATCCGGTGGGCGAGGTCAGCGGGATGAGCGCACAGCCTTCAGGCATTACCGTAGGGCGTATGCGGGTACCTCTGGGGGTGATTGGCATCATCTACGAGTCGCGTCCCAATGTGACTGCTGATGCTGCTGGATTGTGTTTGAAATCAGGCAATGCAGCGATCTTACGTGGCGGGTCAGAAGCGTTGAACTCGAACCGCGCCATTGGGGAGTGCCTGTCTCAAGGGCTTGCCGATGCCGATTTGCCGACAAGCGCGATTCAGGTGTTGCAAACGGCTGACCGTGCTGTGGTCAGTGCCATGCTGACCAGCCCACAATACATTGATGTCATTGTGCCTCGTGGTGGTAAGAGTCTGATCGAAAAGGTCAGCGCCGAATCGCAGGTGCCAGTGATCAAGCACCTGGATGGTAACTGCCATGTCTTTGTTGATGATGACGCCGATCTTTTAAAAGCAGTGGATATTGCCTTCAATGCCAAGTGTCGCCGCTACGGCATCTGCGGGGCTATGGAGACCCTGCTGCTCGGCGCTGGAATCGCCAGTGCCGTGCTTGAAAAACTCCTACCTCGGTACCGAGAAGCCGGAGTGGAGCTGCGGGGCTGTGAACGTACCCGCGCTTTGGCACCCGAGTGTATCCCCGCGAGTGAGGTTGACTGGCAGACTGAATTTCTTGCCCCGGTACTGGCAGTGCGCATTGTCGACACCCTGGATGAGGCGATGGACCATATCGCGCGTTACGGCTCCGGGCACACAGATGCCATCGTGACCGATAACTTGCCCAAGAGTCGGCGTTTCGTGTGTGAGGTTGATTCCAGTTCAGTCATGGTCAACGCGTCGACACAATTTGCCGATGGTTTTGAATATGGCCTGGGTGCGGAAATCGGCATCAGTACCGACAAGCTGCATGTGCGCGGACCGGTTGGGCTTGAAGGACTGACCATTCAGAAATATATTGTCTATGGTGACGGCAGCATCCGCTCCTGAGCCGCTCCGGCATCGCCTCTTTGTCTGAATCGCCTAACGCTCCGCTGATCGTTTACGGTGGCACCTTTGATCCGGTGCACCTGGGACACCTGCACACCATCACCGCGGTCAGTGACCGACTCGGCGGAGCCGAGGTTCTGTGGCTGCCAGCGGGTCAGCCGCCGCACCGGCCAGCGCCTGTGGCGAGCACAGAACACCGCCTGGCGATGCTGAAAATGGCGATCGCCGGAGAACCTCGTTTTGTTATCGACACGCGTGAACTGCGCCGCCTGGGGCCGTCCTATACGGTCCTCAGCCTGGCAGAACTCAAAACACAACACCCGAACCGATGTCTGTGTCTGGTATTGGGGCTGGACGCGGCTTTGGCATTGCCCGATTGGCACCGGTGGGAAGAGGTTCTGCAACTGGCAAGCATTCTGGTGATGTTTCGTCCCGGCTGGTCGTTACCGAACCCGTTGCCGTCGTGGTGGGTTGCAGGGGATCTTGCCCGTGCTGACGATGTGACACTGTCCGAAGCCGGATGGATGACAGCGATTGAAGTGCCGGCCGTGGATATATCAGCCGCTATGATCCGGATTGCCCTTGCCGGTGGCAAGACGATCGATCGCCAAGTGCCGGTTGCCATCGCTCAATACATAGAGGAACATGAGCTTTATGAATAAATCACCCGAACTGCCCTTGGCAGATATACGTCAATGGATTACCCAGGAACTAGATGAGGCCAAGGCCGAGAGCATTCAGGAACTGGATATCCGTGGCCTGACCGAGATCGCTGATTGGATGATTGTGGCCAGTGGTACCTCGAGCCGGCACGTGCTGGCCTTGGCGTCGCGACTCCGTGCCGCGGCGGCGAAGCAAGGGTTCAAGCCGATCGGTGTCGAAGGCGAGAACAACGGTGAGTGGGTCTTGCTGGACTTCGATGACCTGATAGTGCACCTGATGCTACCCGCGACGCGGAGTTTTTACGATATCGAAGGTTTGTGGAATGACCGCCTGGGATCTCGGCTGAAAAGCGCAAGAGAAAGCCAGGCAGACGGTTGAAACTGTGCAACTGAAACTGATTGCGATCGGTCGGCGCATGCCAACCTGGGTCAGTCAGGGGTTTGTTGATTACGCCGGTCGCCTACGTTCTGGTTTTAGCCTGGAGCTGGTCGAGATCGATGCGCCCCGACGCACGCGCAATGCAGATATTGTGCGATTGGTGCGTGAGGAGGGCGAACGCCTGTTGCGGGCGGTACCATCCGGTTGGCGTCGCATCGCGCTCGATCCGACGGGGCGCACCTACGATTCTGAATCGCTGGCCGAGCATCTTGGGCAGTGGTTGAGCGATGGTCGCGATGCAGCTCTGCTGGTGGGAGGCGCCGAGGGATTGTCCAGCGAGGTACTCGATGCGGCTGATGAATGTTGGTCGCTGTCAGCGCTGACTTTGGGCCATCCGCTGGTGAGGGTCGTAATCGCCGAACAACTCTACCGGGCCCATGCGATTCTTGCGGGACTGCCATATCACCGATCGGGGCGGGTATCGTGAGCACACGCTTGTGTCTGGCCTCACAGTCGCCTCGACGGGGGGAATTGTTGCGCCAGGCCGGATTTGATTTTTCGGTGTTTGTGCCTGAGGTCGATGAGTCGGCGCAGTTTGGAGAATCACCCCACGCACTGGTCGAGCGACTCAGCATCAGTAAGGCGCAGGCGGCAACCACGGCTATGGCAGATACGCCGAGCCAGTCCCTGGTCTGTCTCGGTGCTGATACCGTTGTCGTGGCCGATGCCCAGGTGCTGGGTAAGCCGAGCGATGCCGCCCATGCAAAGGAGATGCTGTCAGGCCTTTCCGGGCGCTCCCACGAAGTGCTGACCGCGATCACGGTGGCGGCGGACCTAGAACTGCATTCGCGGGTTGTGACGAGTACGGTAACATTTCGCCAGTTTTCTGATCAGGATATACAAGCCTACTGTGCAACCGGCGAACCCTTGGACAAAGCAGGGGGATATGCGATCCAGGGCTTTGCTGGTGTGTTTGTGCGGTCCTTGTCGGGCAGTTATTCTGCGGTGATGGGCTTGCCGCTTTGCGAAACTGCTGGCCTGTTGGCTGCTGTGGGTATCTGGCCGCGCTGGCAGCAGAATGGGAATGGGAATGGGAATGGGAATGTGCAATGAGTGAAGAGTTGCTGGTCAATGTGACGCCCCAGGAAACCCGGGTAGCGGTGATCGAGAACGGTGCCCTGCAGGAAGTGCATATAGAGCGCAGCCGCAGCCGCGGTATTGTCGGCAATATCTACAAGGGAAAGGTTGTGCGGGTATTGCCCGGTATGCAGGCTGCGTTCATTGATGCCAGCCTCGAGCGCACCGCCTTTTTGCACGCGGCAGACATGGTATCGCACCGCAGTAACGGGCCTGCCGATGGCGACAACAAAGAGCCCCACACTGGGGCGCAGCACCTGACTGGGCCTCAGCCGGACATCAGCGAGTTGGTTCACGAGGGGCAGGAGATTGTGGTTCAGGTTGTGAAAGATCCGATCGGCAGTAAGGGTGCACGGTTGACCACACAACTGTCGATTCCATCGCGTCATCTGGTCCTTTTGCCCGATTCGTCGCACCGAGGGATTTCTCAGCGTATCCAGGATGCCCATGAACGAGACCGTTTAGCCCAGACCCTAGATGCCGCCTTGGAAAAATCGTCAATGAGCGGGGGTTTCATCGTGCGCACCGCAGCCGAATCGCAGCAGGGTATTGATTTTTTGGCAGACGTAGAATTTCTGCGTCGCAGCCGCGAACAGATCGAGAAGAAAATGACGACTGCCCACGCTGGCGATCTGATCCATGCTGATTTGCCGTTGTCATTACGGGTTGTCCGAGATCTCGCACGTGACGATGTAGAAAAGGTTCGGGTGGATTCACGGGAGACCTTTGCTATGGTGCGCCAGTTCGCCATTGATCTGATGCCCGAGATGGTCGATCGAATCGAGTATTACCCTGGTGAGCGGCCGATCTTTGATCTTTACTCGGTAGAAGACGAAATCCAGCGCTCGCTGGAGCGCACGGTGTTACTGAAATCGGGAGGCTCACTGGTCTTTGACCAGACGGAGGCGATGACCACAGTAGACGTCAACACGGGGGGTTTTGTTGGCAAGCGTAATCTGGAAGAGACGCTGTTCAAGACCAATATGGAGGCGGCCCAGGCGATCGCCCGGCAACTGCGTTTGCGCCATATTGGTGGAATCATCATTGTCGATTTCATCGACATGGTCGATGAGGAACACCGTTGCCAGGTCATGAGCGCATTCGAGCGCGCCCTCGCACGGGACCGAACACGCTGTCATATTGCGGATATGTCGGCACTGGGACTGGTTGAGGTCACCCGCAAGCGGACCCGCGAAAGTCTCGAACGTTTGATGACCGAGGCTTGTCCAACCTGTCAGGGCCGCGGTACGCAGAAAACAGCGCAGACCCTGTGTTACGAGATCTTTCGAGAGATTCTCCGTGAAGCGCGCGCATTCGAGGCCAAAGGTTACCGGGTCATGGCATCGCAGGCTGTGATCGACATGCTGCTAGACGAGGAGTCGATGGGGCTTGGTGACCTGCAGGAATTTATCGGTAAGCCGATCCATCTGCAGGTCGAGTCGGTGCATAACCAGGAAAGTTACGACGTGGTGCTGATGTAAGCGATGTCGGCGCCCACTAAAGGTAGGCACTGGTCCGGCTTGGCGCTGTTTGCCTGTTGTTTTGCCGCGTTGGCACAAAGCGGTGTGACCCAGGTTCAGGTTGATGCCCAACTGGACCGGGAACAGTGGCCCGCGCAGCCGACAACCCTAGCCCTGTTGGCGCTCAACCCTGTACAGCAGGTTTTGTCGCACTTTGAAAGCACATCAACCTGTCAGATCACCATCCGCTATGCTGCCGGGGATGCCGGCAAGTACTGGGCTCGGGATCTTCGAAACTGGCTGGTGTCTTTTGGTGTTCCGCTGTCCGATATCACAGTTGAGCCAGCCGCAAGCACCCTCGAGGGTCTGCAACTCGTACTGGAGAAGTCGAATCCGTCAACAACCCACTAAGTGTATCCTGAGGTGAGCGATTCAAATCAGAAACTGATTTTTGCGGCCATACAGATGAATTCGACCGCGGTGCTCCAAGAGAACCTCGATTGCGCACGAGGCCTTATTGAACAGGCCGGGGCGGCAGGTGCGGACATCGTGGTGTTGCCCGAGAACTTTTCATTGATGTCTGCCACGAGCAGCCAGCGTCGCGATGCGGCTGAGCGAGCTAATGAGGTCGAAGCCATGCTCTCGCGGGTCGCACGGGACCAGGGCGTGGTGATTGTCGGTGGCTCGACACCCTTGCCTGCTGTCGATGGGCGAGTAACCAATACCTGCCTGGTATTCGATCGTTCAGGCGAAAGAATCGGCCGGTACGACAAGATGCATCTATTTGATGTTAGTGTCTCAGCCGAGGAGTCCTATCAGGAGTCGAGCTATATTGCGCCGGGCGACAGTCCGCTTGCCGTGACCACTGAAGGCCTCACGCTGGGCATCACAATCTGTTATGACCTGCGCTTTCCCGAACTGTACCGATACCTGGGAGAAGCTGGGGCAGAAATTTTTACCGTGCCTTCCGCTTTTACCGTACCTACAGGCCGCGCACACTGGCACACCCTGTTGCGAGCCCGGGCCGTGGAAAACCTGGCCTGGGTGATTGCTCCGGCTCAGGTCGGTACGCACTCGGGTAAACGCAAGACTTTCGGCCACAGTCTCATCATTGACCCATGGGGCGATATTCTCGCCGAGCATGCGGGTGGCCCGGGCGTGATCCTGGCCGAGGTTGACCGGGATCGGGCACGTAAAAAGCGCCACCAGTTTCCGGTATTGGACCATAAAGTGATGAAATGACGTATTTGGTTTGTGATTTATTCGGACGTTAGCGCTTCGAAGCAAGAAGCTTCTCACGATGGGAGACTCCCTTACATATGAATCGGAGTTTTATTACGTCTTAATAGACAGTGTTAAAACGGACACCTTGGACGGATTTTGTTGTGTCAGATGAAAAGGTTGATATTGGACTCGCCAGCATGTTCGAAATAGGTTGCCGCCCCGCCCAGATCGATCTCGTCGATCAAATCCTCGTGCTTAATATCAAAAAGATCAATCGTCATCTGGCAGCCGATCATCTTGACATCCGCTTCCAGACACAGGTTACGCAGTTCGGCCACGCTGGCTACACCTTTGGATTTGATGGTGTTTTTCATCATGCCGGTCATCATGGCTTGCATTCCCGGGATCGCCGTACCCATCACGGGGAACCACTTGTCCATTGCCATGGGCATGGGCATGCCCGGGTTACCCAGCGGGCTGACCGAAAGGCTGAGATCCTTTTTCAGTAACTGCAGCCCGTAGAAGGTAAAGAACATGGTTACGCTGTATCCCAGCGCCGCTGCAGTAGAGGACAGAATAAAAGGGGGGTAGGCCCAGTCAAGGGTGCCCTTGGTCGCAATAATTGTCAGACTTTTTTCGCTCATAGAAAATCCTCCAAGAAGTTCGAAAGCGCCAGCAAGGTCTGTTACCAGCAGGCGCCCCGACGGCCAGATAGGCCGCTTGATTTAGTCGCCTTTTTTCAAGAAAAAGTGGAACTCTCTGTTAACCTCCGATGAGTCCAGCAGTTGGTTGCCGGTTTGGGTTGCAAAGGCCTGAAAATCCTTTACCGAGCCGGGATCTGTGGCTATGATTTTGAGTACTTCACCGGCCGCCATACCGTTCAGCGCCTTTTTGGCACGCAATATTGGTAGCGGGCAGTTCAATCCACGGGCGTCGAGTTCCTGATTAGAGTCGGGCATAGCTTTGTTTCCTCACGGTTGCAGTAGATTCAATGATATCCGTTCAGCGCTGATCTTCGTTGGCAGGTCGCGTACCCGGTGGAGCTGGGTTAACTGACTGAACGATGTTCCCATAACCAGAAGGGTCGCTTTGCAGTCCGCGGCCCCGATCAAGAACAGCCGTTTTAGGGAACGGGGTTGTACACAATATATTAGTAGATAATAAAATTTAAACCATATTCCGATACAAGGTACAAATTCTTTTTAGTTTTGCTCGCAATCTCAGGTCTGGCCCAGTTGTTGCCGGATTGCTGCGAGCTCCAGGCAAAGGGTAAAAACCCCCATGGCCTGATCAATATCCTCAAGCGGAGGGAAAGTAGGCGCTAGGCGTATATTGGCGTTCCTTGGGTCGAGACGGTAGGCAAACGGTGCCCCCGCAGGGGTGAGTTTCACCCCTGCCTGCGCTGCCATTTCAACTATTGTTCGGGCGCATCCATCGGGCCCATCGACACTGACAAAGTAGCCGCCGGCTGGATTAGACCAGGTTGCGATGCCCTTGCCGCCAAGATCGCGCTCAAGAATTTCCTGGACCAGTGCAAATTTGGGCTTAAGAATCTCGGCGTGACGGGCCATGTGAGCGCGAAGTCCATCGATATCGCCAAGAAACGCCAAGTGGCGTAACTGGTTAATTTTGTCCGGGCCAATAGTCTGAACGGCCAGGTGGCGACGGGCATCGTCAAGGTTGGCGGCACTGGCGGCCATCGCCGCGATACCAGAGCCGGCCAGTGTCATCTTCGAGGTCGAAGCGAACATCAGTACTCGGTCCGGATTACCCGCGTCACGACATTCACCTAGGATATCCGGTACCGGTGTACGTTTTTCGCTCAGGTGGTGTTCGGCGTAGGCATTGTCCCAGAAGATGCGAAAGTCCGGTGCAGCTGTCATTCGAGCAAGCCGTCTAGTCACAGCCTCACTATAGGTAATCCCCGTGGGATTACTGTAACGAGGTACACACCAGATTCCTTTTACTGACGGGTCGGTCCCAAGCGCTTCAACTCGGTCCATATCAGGTCCTTCATCGGTCATATCGACATTGAGCAATTCGAACCCCAGGTGGCTGGTGATCTCGAAATGGCGATCATAGCCGGGCGCTGGGCACAAAAAGCGTACAGTGCCCTGTTGACCCCAGGGTTTGTCACCGCCGGGCACACCAAAAAGAACGCCTTGGGCAACGCTGTTATACATCATGGTCAGGCTGCTACTACCGCCGACAATGACATCTTGGGCCTGGCACTGAAGAATGGCAGCAAACAGGGCTTTTAGCCCGGGCAGTCCGTCGATTCCTCCGTAGTTACGGCAGTCAGTGTTGTGGGGATCACGGAAGTTGCCCAAGCCGGGTAGCGAGAGGAGTTCTCCGACTAGGTCGAGTTGTTCGGGGGCAGGTTTGCCACGCGTCATATCGTATGACAGGCCGGCATCGCAGGCAGTTGCGAACTGCGCCTGCAGTTGCTGTTCACGCTCTTTCAATTGTTCATCGTTGAATGTTTGCAGCATAGGACTCTCCACATCATGCACCCAGGCCATCGGGCGTGTTTTTGTAACTGAAGGCCGAACTGATCCAGCCACACGCCCGGCGATTCTAAAGCTCGGCCGCGTTGAAACCAAATCCCGCCTGACAGGGGCTTTGTTAAACTAACGTGGTGAATAGGCCGGGTTTTAAAACTGGATGGTGCCATGTGTCCTTCGGGCTATTCTTTTTTTTGTCCCTAGCAAGTACTGGCACGGCCGGTGAGGTGAACTTAGCATCATCTCTCGGAGATACCCGCGTGGGTATTGTCACTACCCCTGAAGAACAGTCGATGGGCCGTCAGTTTATTGCGGCAGCGCGCCAGCAGATGCGTTTCATAGATGACCCGCTGCTACTGGAATACATACAGGGCCTGGGTCAGCGACTGACCACTGATCTTGAAGGCGATGCTGAAAGCCTGCGGTTTTTCCTGATCGATAACAAACTTATCAATGCCTTCGCTGGCCCTGGCGGGCGGCTCGCTGTTTTTACCGGGTTGGTTCTGGCAACACAAAACGAGGCTGAACTGGCTTCCGTTATGGCTCATGAGTTGGCCCATGTGGCGCAGCGCCATCTGCCACGGATGATGGATCGGGCGCGCCAGCGCCAGTTGCCAACAACAGCGGGTATCATCGCGGCGATCTTGCTGGGCGGCCAGGTCGGTGCAGCTGCGATGGCGGCAACCAGCGGCGCGGCGCTTTCTGATCAGTTGAGTTACAACCGTGAATTTGAGCGTGAAGCTGACGCACTGGGGCTGATGATCCTTACCAAGGCAGGTTATCCCGCTGCGGCTATGATGAGTTTTCTGGGGCGACTGGATCAGGAGAACCGGCTCCAGGCCGTTGGTGCACCGGAGTACCTGAGAACGCATCCACTGACTCAGAACCGCCTGGCGTTGGTAGAGGGGCGCCTCCGGCAATACCCGCGATTCTCTGTTGCGCCTTCGCTTGATTATTACCATGCGCGCACGAGAATTCGTGCGGTTTTCGCTGAAGAGGCTGAAAAATCAGCGGCTGCCTTCGCCCACGAAGTGCTCTCGGCCGATCCTCTAGTAGCAAGGGCTGCACGTTATGGCCTGGTGCTGTCCCAGGTACGGCTGGGGGATCACCAAAGTGCGATTCAAAATGCCAGGCATCTGGTGGCGGATTACTCGGATTACCCGCCGTATCAGGTGGCTCTTGCCCAGGCCCTGCTTGCCAGTGGCTCTGCAGATGAGGCCGTATCTGTACTACAGTTTTTGGCCGAGTCAGATCGGCGATCACCCGCCATGGCGTACTACCTGGCCGATACCCTGATGAAAGCCGGTAAATTTGTGGATGCGCGCTTGGTATTGCGTGGCGCTTTAAGGGGGGCGCCAAGACAGGCTGAACTTTATCGGCTGTTGGCTCGCGTTGAAGGGGAAACCAATCACCCGAAACGATCGTTTCAGGCCCTGGCTGAGTATCACTACTGGCGTGATGAATACGATCAGGCTCTCGCACAGTTAGAAACTGCCGCCAGCTACGGTACAGATAGTGCCTATCTTGAGGCGAGCATCAGCGCACGAATAAAGGAAATAAAAACGCAGATGATGCATGATGGAACACGCTAAGCGGTGGCCAATCGCTAAAACTCATTGAAATAATTGGAGTTGTTAGCAGATTTAACTAAAGGGTCAACAAGAACCTGCCATAATAAGGATAAGGCGCAAAGAAAACTGGGTTTCGGCTAATACTAGGCCGAAAGTGGGCAAGATTTCATTAGCAATGAGCCTGATTGAGAAGGCCTATTGGGCTATACATAAGAATATTCGATAATTTAGACTATCATTTATCCTTGATAATCCCGTAGAACTTGAGTTAAATGTGGCCCTCATACCCTGATGCTTGATCCGGGGTTGTCAGGACTCAAAAAATATAGTGTGCTGGACTCTGGCAGGTACGGCACCAGTAACTGGAGGATAGCCATGCTCAAACTGAAGACTGCTCTGGTCGCTTTTGGTGCAGCGATCGTACTTGCGGCGACGGCTGGATATGGCCCAGCGGCACAAGCTGGCGACTGGCCCACAGGCGACCAGTGCAAAGAGGTTGCCAAGGATGGAGACACCATCATCAAGGGCTGGTGTGCGGCAATCAGCCGAAAAGCCGGTAACTGTCTCGCCTGCCACCAGGCAATGGTTAATCCCTGGCCTGAAGGCTTTCCTGTAGGTGGCAACATCGCGCCACCGTTGGTTGCGATGGCAGCTCGCTTTCCCAATCGTGACGATCTGCGCGCCCAGATATGGGACGCTACTGCGGCAAACCCCACTACTTCGATGCCACCGTTTGGTCGACACAAGTTGATTAGCGAAGAGGACATCGACAATATCGTGGACTGGCTGCTCTCTATCTAGGCGGCAGCAATCCGTAGTTGGATGAACATACCCCGGCGATTAAATAAGACACATTTTGAATATTGAATATAAAGAGGATAGACAAGACTCATGAAACGCAGAATTTTTCTTAAAGGTTCTATGGCCGCGGGTGCGATCGCCGTGGTAGCGGGTGCCGGGCTGCTTGCCCCGACCCGAGTTCTGGCAGCCACCTGGCCCGAGGCCGCATTCACGGCTAAGAGCGAAGCGGACGCACTGAAAGCTTTCTTTGGCTCAGCGGATGCCCAAGACAGTGGCGACGTCACTCTTAAGGCGCCGCTGCAGGCTGAAAACGGTGCGGTGGTGCCGATCAAGGTGATGACTTCCCTTGCAGACGTCGAGGCAATCGCGATCATAGTTGCAAAAAACCCGTCCCCGTTCGCCACCTCGTTACAGATGGCTGCTGGCAGTGCCGGCGGCATGTTTAGTGCCCGCATCAAGATGGGTCAAACCTCCCCAGTCAACTGCTACGTTAAAGCAGGCGGCAAGGTGTACAAGACCTCTCAGGAGATCAAAGTCACCGTTGGCGGTTGCGGCGGTTAACCCGACAGAATTCAGTAGGAGATCAATAAGATGGCATCTACTAAGATGAAGATCAAAAAGAACAAGACCGGCGGTCGCGACGTGATGGTTCTTGCCAAGCACCCTATGGAAACGGGTCTGCGCAAGGACAAGAAAACGGGTGAGAAGATACCTGCGCACTATATCGAGACCATGGATTTCGCCGTAAACGGTGCAGTAGTCGCTCAGGCTAACCTGGGCGCCGGCGTGTCCAAGAATCCGCTCATCGGCATGTCTATGGCTGGCGCAAAGTCTGGTGACACGATCAGCGTTAGTTGGACCGACAACAAGGGCGAGACCGGCACCGTCGAAAAAGCAGTCAAGTAAACATATAGCGCATCCAGTGTTGCCGGCCGTGGTGCCGGCAGCTCAATACTGAGGGAGGGGACTGATGAAAAAATTGGTATCACTGGCAGTCGGCATGGGTATGGCAGTACTGACTGCCTCGACTGCCCAGGCGATTTCGGAGGCTGAAATTAACAACGACATCGCTGAGTTTCAGGGCTTTTTCCTGAAGCGCTTTCCGGGCGTAGCGCTGGAAGATTATGTCGATGGGGTCAATTCGTTGCCACAGTACGCGCATCGGCGGGCTAACTGGGAATTGATGATGGATTTCCCCCCTTATGAACCCGAGATGGAAAAGGCTGAGGAAGAGTGGTCCGCACCTTTTGCTAATGGCAAAGGCTTTAACGACTGTGATCTGGCGCCGGCAAATACCTACCCGGTATACGATGGAGCCAGCAATGATCTACACACCCTGGTGGCCGACCTCAACGCGTGTTTGGAGGCTAATGGTGAACAGCCAATCAAGAACGTCAAGCGCGGCAGAATGGCGCGACTCATTGCCCACTACAAGTCGCAATTCAACGGCAAGCCGATGGCGGTGGATTTCTCGGCAGCCGGTGCACAAACCTGGTATGAGAAAGGTCGCCAGTTCTACTGGGCCAAGCGCGGCCAGTTGAACTTCTCCTGCGCAGATTGTCACGTAACTAATGCTGGTAACAGCATTCGTGGTGACATATTGAGTGCTGGACTTGGTCACGGGGTGGGCTTTCCGGTCTACCGGACCAAGTGGTCGATGTCTGGCAAACCCTGGGGAACAGTACATCGGCGCTACGGTGGATGTAACAAGCAGGTTCGAGCGTCTCCGTTCAGCGCTCAGGGCCCCGAGTACAAGGCGCTGGAGTATTACGAGGCCATCATGAACACAGGCTTACCACTTAAGGTGCCGAGCCAGCGGCAATAAAGCAAGACGCCTTATCTGGCCTGAGTTTAGGATGCTGACACGAGACAGCACGACGCGAGCCAGAACAACGACTGAAAAAACCTGGCTCTCGCGGCCAGGTTTTTTCCATCCGGCTGCGGCGAGCAGTCACTGTTGATTGCCGTTTGCTGCTCTAAGATGGGCTTAGTACTTGGGCGAAAACATCTCAGACTCCTTACCCTTGGAGCCTTTCCCATAGGCCGGTCCGCATAACGCAACTGAAGGAGTAGCGCTATGAGTTTGACTCGACGTGAGTTTATGCGTTTGCTTGGGGCAGCTAGCGCTGCTGGTATGGCTGTCAATAGCCGTAGCGCTTCTGCCCAGGCTGCAGACTATGATGTACCTACCTTTGGCAATCTGTCTTTGCTGCATTTTACCGACTGTCATGCGCAGTTGATGCCCGTGCATTTTCGTGAACCCAATTTCAATATTGGTGTCGGTAAAGCTTTTGGCCAACCGCCGCACGTGGTGGGTGAGCGCTTTTTAGAGCATTTTGCTATCCCAGCGGGATCGGCCAACGCGTATGCCTTCACCTGCCTGGATTTTGAGGCCGCTGCCCACAAGTATGGCAAGGTGGGCGGGTTTGCCCATCTGGCGACGCTGGTCAAACGGTTACGCGCGTCACGGCCAAACAGCCTACTACTCGATGGCGGTGATACCTGGCAAGGATCTGCAACTTCGCTGTGGACCAAGGGCCAGGATATGGTTGATGCCTGCAAGTTGCTGGGTGTTGACATCATGACTGGACACTGGGAGTTCACCTATGGCATGGATCGGGTTCGCGAGATCATTGAACGCGAACTGCCCCCGATCGAGTTTCTGGCACAGAATATTATGCTGACCGAGGATGCGTCCTTTGAGGGTAAGCCGGCTTTTGATGAGGATTCCGGGCGGGTGTTCAAGCCCTACAGCATACGTGAGATGAATGGCATCCCGGTCGCTGTTATCGGTCAAGCCTTTCCTTACACCACGCTCGCCAACCCACGCTACATGATCGAGGATTGGAGCTTTGGGATTCGCGATCAACAATGCCAGGCGATGGTCGACGAGGTCAGAGCTAAAGGGGCGCAAGTGGTTGTGGTGCTTTCGCATAACGGCATGGATGTGGATCTGCAAATGGCGACCCGGGTGACCGGGATCGATGTCATTCTTGGTGGCCACACTCATGATGGAATACCTAAGCCGAGTGTGATCAGCAATGCCGGTGGCCAGACCCTGGTTGTTAATTCAGGTTCGAATACCAAGTTCCTTTCGGTGATGGATCTTGATGTGCGCGATGGGCGAGTGGCGGATTACCGCTTTCGGCTGTTGCCGATATTTGCCAACCTGTTGCCAGCGGACCCCGAGATGGCGATGTTTGTCGAAGGCGCACGTGAGCCATTTAAACAGCAGTTGGATACCGTGTTGGCCACAACCGAAACCACACTGTACCGACGCGGCAATTTTAGTGGTACATTCGATCAGGTCATTGTTGATGCCTTGATCGAGGTGCGTGGTGCCGATATTGCCTTCTCCCCGGGCTTTCGCTGGGGAACCAGCGTACTGCCAGGTGACCCAATCACGGTTGAGCGGTTGATGGACCAGACGGGAATAACCTACGCTAAGTCTACCCTTGTTGAGATGAGTGGTGAGACCATTAAACTGGTACTCGAGGATATTGCTGACAATCTCTTTAATGCCGATCCCTACTACCAGATGGGTGGCGATATGGTGCGGGTTGGTGGGTTACGCTATGCCATCAACCCGACGGCACCGATCGGCGAACGCCTGTCCGCACTGGAGCTGAATGGCAAACCGCTGGATCCATCACATATATACAAAGTGGCGGGCTGGGCGAGCGTGAACCCCCAGCCTGATGAACTGCCAGATATCTGGGATGTGGTGGCCGAGTACCTGCGTGACCGCAAAGTGATTCGCGATGTGGTCGCGAACGTGCCTCGTGTCAAAGGTATCTCCGATAATCCCGGATATCTTGCGGTGTAAAGGTTCCTTGCCTGAGCCGGGTCGTGAATCAGATAGGCAAGCCTGATGCCTGTATAGAAAACCCCACGGGCGGTGGCAAGCCGGTTGAGCGTTCGAGGATGTAATATCCGATTTTGGGTTCCAGTTCTTTTTTAGGCCTGCCATATGAACAGCACATACTACGAGACCGTCGATCAACTCGAGAACATGGGCGTAGACCCGGATTATCTACAGGGTTGGGTTGGGGGATACCTGGGTAACCCCCAGCGGGAAGAACAGCGCGTCAGCACAGCCTACTCAGCGGGGTTTGAAGATGGTCAGAATCAGACCACTGATCACGCTGCGGATTGGACAACAGACTGAAGGATTCCCGCAACTTAGCGCTGGCCTCCTTTGGGGGTAGGCTTTTGGGTAGCGTAGAGTTTTTGTAGTGATCGCCCGAGTTGCGCGACTGCTTCGGGCCCGTCAATGTCCATCACCTGATCAATCACCCAGCGATTGGTCTGATCGTGCCCCATAATAATCTGGATACTCTCGCCAAACGCTCTTAGAAGGCTGTAACCCGGGGTGCCGTTGGCAAAGGCGCACTGACCATATTCGCTATTACGTCGATTCAGGGCATCGATAAACTGGCCAGCGTAATCTCCGGCGCCCAGGATCTCCTCCGTATTGCGCTGAAGATGTCTGGCACAGCCGGCTGCCAAGGAAGATATAAATGGCGCGCGCTGCGCTTCGTCAAGTAACTCGAAGGCCAGTCGATCAGCCGTGTGCGCTAAGAACACCAGATACTCACGGATGACACCTACGCGCTGGATATCGTCCTGGTATACAAAATCTTCAGCATGCAGATTGCGTGCCGATGTAAGCGCCAATTGCCAACAGACATAGGCCAGCGCCAAGGCATTACCCTCAGTGGAAGCCTGGCGTGTGGGGTCTTGCCACTGGTCACGAATTCGGGTTTTCATAGTCATTGCCCTGGGCAAGGATTCTATCTTAAGGTGTTGTTTATGCCAGCCTTGCCACAGCCATTATTGTGCGCTGTACAGCACAACTGCGATGTTTCGGATGCGCAGCATGCGGGCAGCTATACGCTGTGCATATATCTCATGCACATGCGCGAGTATTTCCGCTGGCACCAGCAGTTGGGGTTAGAGGTTGTGCTGGGTGTGGCCGAGGTGGGCGAGTGGGTCGACGTACGGGAACAGCATTAAGCGGACCTGCAGGGGGCAGATTATCAAGAGCCGCCAATATTCGGACACCGAGTTGATCCTTTTGCTGTAGACGCCGTCAATGATTGGTTGGTTTGGCGTGGTTATTGTTACAGCGCATGACGGATGAATTCACCGAAACGGTCATCCTGCACCAACAGTTCGCCCTGCTGTCAGCGGCGAGAGCCTTTTTCCTCGTGTGCCAAATCGATAACGCGTGCGGCCACCTTTGCATAAGACTCACGGTAGTCCGAGAGTTTTTGATTATTGTCTGGGAGAAAATAATCTTTCTGCTCGATTCCACCCTGCTGTTCCTGGGCTATGAACTCACGCTGCATCTGTATCATTTTGCGGATCAGTTCTCGTTTTTCGCTCATGGGTTGTGTCCTCGATATGTCGGGTATGAATTGGTTGGAATCTGGGTCATTCAATCAGGCCAGGGCCTGTCAGTAGCCACCTTTGCGCATGCTTTCCGGGAGTCCTGACAAACGGCCAGCCTGCTTACTCGGATTGCCAGGGAAAAGGTCAAACAACTCCTTGTTATTGACTTTGTGTCCCCAGAGTCCGCCCATCTCTTTAAGCAGGGCACGATTATTCGGCTGATGGCCGTTATTCTCGAAATATTCCTTACGCAGATAGTCGATGACATCCCAGTGCTGCGCAGTCAACTCCAGTCCCTCCGCTGCTGCCATAGTCTCGGCGACTGTTTTACTCCACTCATCAGGGTCTTCGAGAAAGGCACTCGCGGTTGTGGCAATTATTTTTCCATCGACTTCAATTGGCATGTCGTACTCCATTTCGTATGTTGCTCAACTCAGTTTTCCCTAGTCGTTGATGTTTGGCCGCGCCTCGTATACCGCATCAATACTCTTGTATGGCATGAATAGACCGAAACCCATCAGGCGCCCCTGACCCAGTCCCTGTTGTTGCAAAAGCGTAGATTCCCTGGGCGTTAGTTCGGCCAACAGCAGACTTCGGGTAAGGATCGCACCTTGAGGAGCGTTCAAGCGATGGGCGCGACCGCACAGCATTTTGCGTGGGGTAATGGACAGATCGGAAAGCCAGTTTACTGCGTCCTCGAGAAAGGCGCTTTCAGTATCGCCGGAATCCCCGGCACGGACATGGCGTGCGAGAATCGTTGTGAGCGGCAGCAGCGCTCGCACACGGGCCTGCAACAGGTCGATGGAATAGCCCGAGATATCCAGTGTTTGCCCGGTCAGAACTCTGGCTGCATCCACGCTCGCAGAGGGAATGCGCAGTACGAAGCGGGTTCTGGCTGACAGTTCGATCGTGCCGTCGTCCGGAGGTTGTTGCCAGCCATTGCTCGACTGAGCCCCGTGAATCAAGTGAATGCCGGCTTGTTCTTGCTGTGCTAACCAGGGCAGAACCTGGGTGATAGCCTCGGACAGAGGCCATGCGTGATCGGCTGGAATCTGCCGGCCACGGATACTAAACACCAGGTCAACGACAGGATCGATATCGGGTGTCACGGCTTGGGTTGGGATCTCGCGCCAATAGTTGGAGGTTTCCATAATTGTTGTCATTGTATGGGCAGCGAGGCTTGGATGAGATCGCGATCTATCCACCAGTTATCCTGTACCAGTACGTCCACCACATTGCGTAGGCGCGGCAGGAACTGTGCTGGATCATCAAGTTCCAGGCGTTGAATCCATTGCTCGAAATCTTCCTGTTTTTCTATGCCGCTGTGTCGTCGTGCGACGGTGCCCAGCAGTTGGTTGGCAAAGAAGGACAGAGATTCACGCTTGTTACCTTGCGCCCGAAGATCCACGACGTAGGCGGCAGTGGCTGCTGCCACGGCTGCGCCGTCTGAATCATCTGGCGTCTCATCGACAATGTCCTGAAGTAGGGCAACCGACAACTCCGGGTCGACAGGAAAGGTGACTGCGAGCCAGACAGCGTGTCCCAGTGCGACCAGCGCATCGGGCTCACCAGATTGGAACATCACCCGGGTGGCTTCAGCGGCTTGCGCCCAGAGTCCCCCAGCGCAAAACTGTTCGAAACGACGTTGAGCGCTGTGCCAGGCCTGTGCGCCTTCGTCCAGGTTGACAAGCAGTCGGCTCTCCTGCAGTGCCAGTTCACACCATTGTGCTGATTCGATTGCAACCTCGCTTTCTTTTAGGCGGTCGCGCACAGCGCTAAGTTGTGCCTGTAACGCATCGGTGGATGCGCCAGTGTCTTCACCTGACTCAGCGCCGAGGTCAAAACCCGGCCCTAGGTGTTTCATGGCCGTGTCTTGCCGGTGCCGGCATCGAGTGCCGCAGTGAATACGCTCTCGATCTGGTCTTCCCAGTTATCCGGTGTGTCGGGGTAGGGCGGTTTGACATCCATACGTAGGAAACACTCGCCACTACGTGCTTTTTCACGCACCAGTGTAATCAGATGCGCGAAAGAGATAGGCTGGTTCTGCAGCATGAGTTCACTGATCCAGAGCATGGGCCATTTACCTTAAAACCATTGTAGTTAGTGCCTGGGTGTAGCGTCCGCGGTAGATAAGGCGGGCACACTCTGGCTGTGATGAGTCGGTAAATCCATCACGTCGATGTGGCACGTTGTTACATACCAGACCTTCGCCAGATAACAGTCGGTGGGTTACAGCCAACTCAGCACATGAATCCAGAATTTCCTGTAGTGCCGCGATGGCTTCACGAACAACGGAATCGTTTTTCCAGATAATGTTGCGCTTGCGCGCGCTATAGCGCATTTGCAGTACATCACCGTTATGAGAAAAAACCGGTCCACTCACGCTGGCGCGCACGCCAGACCCGGCTGCTTCATTTGCCGGTATGGTCATTGTGTCTGACTGGCTGAGCGCCATGGTGTATCGAGGATCACAACGGTGTAGCAGACCAAATACGATTTCGTGATCAATGACCTGAAGTGTGCCGTCGCTTATGGCCGGGCGAACGCAATGCAGCGTCATGGCTCGGATGGTGCGTTCTGGCGTGTGGTAGTAGCCATCAGTATGCCAGCCAATCGGACGGTTGCTGTAGGGAATATAGCGTTGATGCGTGGGGCTATGATTGACTTCGAGTTCGCTCAGGCCGTCATCGGCAGCGCACAGGTTGCTGTCTGGTTTTCCCAGGCCCAGTTGCGATGTCAGCGCCTGTATGGCCGCACGGTCAACATTTCCTGGTTGGCGACATCGATAGATGGCCATGTTGGTATCGCGTACCCGCGCGGCCAGGGCGTGACGTTCGTTAGCGCTGAGTTTCAAAGGATTATCGATCTCGACGCTAAGGTCTTCAATCGCTCCCCGGTATCGTGCAAGACGATCATCCCACCAACGTGAGAAATTGTCTTCCCTGAGGTGTGCTGGTATCCCAGATTGAGTTCTGGCAGCTCGGGTGATTTCGGATTCGCAAAGAGGCACAGGTGCTGGGTATCCCGTCTGGGTAGCAGGAACGGAGCCAAATTCTAGCCTTTGACGCGATGACGCAAACTCTCCCAAAAGGTTGTTTCGCTAGGCTTGGATCGATGGTTTAGTGTCAGTAAACACACTTGCTGGCTTTGCGCAGCCGGCCTTGGCCTACTAAGCATCTGAATACATGGAGTCTTTTGGAGAAGCCGCACCCGTGGCTTAAAAGAAATTTTGTGCACTGCAAGATAAATCCTATCCCCATGGGGATAAGACGGTTTTTTGTGAGGCATACCCTCCCGGGGAATGGTGCGACCTTGGACAGTGCATACAATGGAGCCACTTCAGCACCCTCGTGGTACGGGCCGTCGGGTTGTAAAACCTTCTAGAGGCGGACAGCCCAAGCGAATGAATCGACCATCGAGACGGCGCTTATCACCGTATGGTGCCACAAACAAAACGGAGTACTGGTTATGGCTGATAACAAGCAACATGAAACCCCGATGCTGGACGAACTGGAAAGTGGTCCCTGGCCGAGTTTTGTCTCTGGTATTAAGCGCCTGCGTGACGAGCATCCGACTGATCGTATTAACGGGGTGGCGAATGATTTGCTCGGCCAACTCGAACACTCCTACGAAACCCGCAAGGGCTATTGGAAAGGAGGCACGGTTAGCGTTTACGGTTACGGTGGCGGAATCATTCCGCGGTTCTCGGAGGTTGGCCAGCAGTTCCCCGAGTCCAGGGAGTTTCACACCCTACGGGTTCAGCCGCCAGCCGGAAATCACTACAGCACCGATATGCTTCGCCAGTTAGCCAACAGCTGGGAGAAATGGGGTTCGGGCCTGGTGACATTCCATGGCCAGACCGGGAACATCATGTTTATTGGTGCGACCACCGATAATACCCAGCACTTCTTTGACGAGATCAACGAGTATGGTTTTGACTTGGGTGGTGCCGGCCCCTGCGTGCGCACCGCTATGTCTTGTGTCGGCGGTGCGCGTTGTGAACAGTCGTGCGCCAACGAGCACAAGATTCACCGAACCCTGGTTAATAATTTCACTGATGACGTGCATCGTCCAGCTTTGCCGTACAAATTCAAATTCAAGGTGTCAGGTTGTCCCAACGACTGCATGAATTCGATTGAGCGCGCCGACATGGCGGTAATTGGAACCTGGCGCGATAACATGAAGGTGGACCAGGAAGCCTGGAAAGCCTACGTTGCGACAAAAGGTCGCCAGCACACCATCGACAATATCATTACCCGTTGCCCAACCCGTTGCATGAGTCTCAAAGATGATGACTCAGTTGAGATCGACAACCGTAATTGCGTGCGCTGTATGCACTGCCTCAATGTTGTTCCGAAGGCGTTTTCGCCCGGAGACGACAAGGGCGTAACGGTACTAATGGGAGGAAAACGTACGCTGAAGATCGGCGATCTGATGGGCACGGTGATCGTGCCGTTCATGAAGCTGGAAACCGAAGAGGACTACGAGAGAATTACCGAGATCGCGGAAAGTACTATCGATTTCTGGGCAGAAAATGGCCTTGAGCACGAACGCTGTGGTGAGATGATCGAACGCATCGGTCTGGTCAACTTCCTTGAAGGGATTGGTATTGACGTTGATCCGCACATGATTGCGAGCCCGCGCCAATCTTCTTATGTGCGTATGGATGGCTGGGATGAAGAAGCGGTTAAATGGTTTGAACGCCAGGTCGAAGATCGCCAGTCAGCAGCCGGTTAAGTCGGCCAATCTGATCACAAAACAACCCCGAACGTTTACCGGAGAGAAAAATGGCTAAGGAAATGCGCCAGCCGATTGAGTCGGGCTGCCCTGATGGGTTCCAGTATATGCACCCGATGATGATTAAGAACTTTGGGCAGTGGCGTTGGCATGACCATCCCCGTCCCGGCGTGCTTCGTCACGTTGCCCAAAGCGGTGACGCACTGTGGACAGTCAAGGCTGGAACCCAGCGTATTCTGGATGTATTTACCCTGAGAACATTATGCGACATTGGTGATCAGTATGCTGATGGTCATGTACGGTTTACTATCCGCAGCAACATCGAGTACATGGTGGCGGACGAGCTCAAAATCGAGCCACTGATTAGCGCGCTGGAAGAAGCCGGCTTCGTGGTTGGTGGTACTGCCAATTCAGTGGCGATGATCGCACACACTCAGGGCTGGTTGCACTGTGACATACCCGGTACTGACGCGTCGGGCGTGGTCAAGGCTATGATGGATGAACTCATTGACGAGTTCAAAAACTGTAACATGCCCAACCGGGTCCATATCACCACTTCCTGCTGCCAGATTAACTGCGGCGGTCAGGGAGATATCGCTATCAACGTGCAGCATACCAAGCCACCGAAGATTAATCACGACCTGGTGGCTAACGTTTGCGAAAGACCCTCAGTAGTGGCACGTTGCCCGGTGGCTGCGATTCGCCCAGCACAGGTCAATGGCAAGCCTACCTTAGAGGTCGATGAGAAAAAGTGCATCTGCTGTGGGGCCTGCTATCCACCGTGTCCGCCGATGCAGATCAATGATCCTGAGCATAGCAAGTTGGCGATCTGGGTGGGCGGCAATCATTCCAATGCACGTAGCAAGCCAAGTTTTCAAAAGTTAGTAGCCTCCGGTGTGCCTAACAACCCACCGCGCTGGCCTGAAGCCACTGCCATTGTTAAGCGCATCCTGAAGGCCTATAAGGAAGACGCACGGGACTGGGAGCGCATCAATGACTGGATCGATCGTATCGGTTGGCCGCGCTTTTTTGAGGCAACTGGTTTACCGTTCACCAAGTTCCATATCGATAACTGGCGTGGTTCACGTCCGAGTCTTAACGCATCTACGCATATCCGTTTCTAAGTACTGGCTATGAAACTTGCAGTCATGGTGAATGAGGGGCCCTATACGCATCAGGCCTCTGATACGGCTTATAACTTCATCGTTGCGGCGCTCGATGCCGGGCACGAGATATTTCGTGTGTTTTTTTACCACGATGGAGTCAATAACGGCACCCGGTTGACTACGCCGCCCCAGGACGACAGACACATCGTCAATCGTTGGAGTGAATTGAGTAACACGCATGATCTGGATCTGGTGGTCTGTGTGGCTGCAGCTCAGCGCCGCGGGATCGTTGATCCGGACGAGGCCAAGCGCAATGGCAAGGACAGTGACAACATCGCGCCGGGTTTTCGTATCTCCGGACTCGGCCAGTTGATTGAGGCTGGGATCCAGGCCGATCGCTTACTGGTGTTTGGTGACTAGGGAATCGCCATGAGTGAGACAAAGAAATTCATGTACATCAACCGTCGTCCGCCCTGCGGCACCGTTTACCCTTTGGAGGGCCTCGAAGTAGTGCTGATTGGTGCAGCTTTTGAGCAGGAGGTATGCATGGTTTTCATCAGTGACGGTGTGTTTCAGTTGAAACAGGGCCAGGACACGATCGATTCAGGTATGAAGAATTTCTCACCCACTTACCGTGCGCTGGGCGATTACGAGGTCACCAGGCTTTATGTCGAACGCGAATCTCTTGAGGAGCGGGGCCTGACAGAAGCGGATCTGATGCCCTTGACCTGGGAGGACGAGGACGATGACTGGGCCGAAAAACCTTCAATCCAGATTGTCAGTCGTACACAACTGTCCGACCTGCTTGAAGAGCAGGATGTGGTTTTTAACTTCTGATTCTGCAGGCAAAGATCGTGTTACACACTGTTAACAAATCTCCCTTTGAGTCAGCGAGTCTTAAGACCTGCCTGGGCTTGGCGAAGTCCGGGAGCGATATCCTGCTGATCGAGGATGGGGTCTACGGCGCATTGGCTGGAACCATTCATACGACCATGCTGGCTGAAGCGACCGGCACGGTAAGCGTTTACGCGCTTGGCCCGGATCTTAAAGCCAGGGGGTTACCAGAAGATCGGCTGATCCCCGGCATCAAGGTAGTCGGCTATGATGGCTTTGTTGAGTTGGCTTGTACCAACGACAAGGTCCAGAGTTGGCTCTGATTTCATTTGATAAATAGTAACAGGAGGCCGAAATGGCATTTGAACTGAGCGGTAGGACCTACGAAACTGACGAGGAAGGTTACCTCGCTGATCTGAGTGAGTGGAATCGCGAGGTGGCCGGTTATATGGCCACGGAAGATGATTGTGACCTCTCTGAGAACCACTGGGAAGTGATCACTTTCCTGCGCGAGTATTACGAAGAGTACCAGATTGCGCCCGCGGTACGTGTGTTGACCAAGGCGATTGGCAAGAAGTTAGGCAAGGACAAGGGCAACAGCAAGTACCTGTATGAGTTGTTTCCCTATGGACCAGCCAAGCAGGCCTGTAAGTACGCCGGCCTGCCCAAGCCTACCGGTTGCGTCTGAGGCCGCATCGCCCCCGGGTGACACCTGTATAGCCGGGGCCAGGCGGCCCGGCCAGGTACACACCCTGGATTTTCCGGCTCGGCGCAGAAGTCAGTAGTGTCGAGTCATTTACTGGGAGGCCTATTTCCTTGGTGCTAGGTTCCGTCTTCGCCATCTTGTTTTACCTGGCGGCCATCATATTGGTAACCGGCGTGGCCGCCCGGGTGACCCGGTATGCTCGGACTCCGGCCCCATTGGTGATCCCGACTACGCCAGCACCACTAACCCGCACCGGTGTTGTTGCACGAATGGCGCGCGAGGTGGTGTTTTTTGAGAGCCTGTTCAAGGGCAGCAAGTGGACCTGGCTTTTCGGCTGGCTGTTTCACTTTGGCATGGTAGTCGCACTCGCGCGGCACCTGCGTTATTTCACCGAACCGGTATGGTGGTGGGTGGCCATGATTCAGTGGATCGGCATCTATGCAGGCATGGCGATGTTTGCTGGACTCACGGGCCTGTGGGCGCGTCGACTGCTGGTTGATCGCATCCGTTACATCAGTGCACCTTCTGATCATTTGATGTTATTGCTGTTACTGGCGATTGCCGGTTCCGGGCTAGTCATGAAATACGTTCAGCATACCGATATCGTGTCACTTAAAGCATTCACTCTGGGACTGCTGACATTTGATTGGCAGCCACTACCGGCCGATGTCCCGCTGTTGATTCATCTGTCATTGGTGATAACGCTGACGCTGATATTCCCTTTCAGCAAATTACTTCATGCGCCCGGCGTTTTTTTCAGCCCGACCCTTAACATGCGTGATATCCCGCGTGAGCACCGTCATGTCGCACCGTGGGCGCGGGATCTCCCGGGCGCCGGACCCGATCGCTCCTAGGGCCGTAGCCTGATTATGCTTAAGATCGAATTCGAGACACCGCCACTGGGTAAACTGCTGATAACGCCCGCAGTCCAGCCCGATGCCATGGCCCACAGCCGACCCTTTGTGGCTAAGCCGGAACACCAGAAGGGCGTGGGCTTTCCAGGCGAATTGGTCGATAACTGGCAAGATGTGGCCCTGGCTAAAATGGGTGAGTTATTGGGCAAGTACCGCTCACTGCCAGTTTTTCTTGACGCCTGTGTTAAGTGCGGCGCGTGTACTGACAAGTGCCATTACTATCTTGGGACCGGTGATCCCAAGAACATGCCGGTGGCCCGCCAGGATCTGTTACGCAAAGTCTATCGGCGCTATTTCACGTTGGCTGGGAAATGGTTTCCTCGCCTGGTGGGCGCGGTGGAACTGAGTGAGGACGTGATCAACGATTGGTATAGCTACTACCACCAGTGTTCTGAGTGTCGGCGTTGCTCAGTGTATTGCCCGTTTGGCATTGATACCGCCGAGATCACCATGGCCGGGCGAGAGATTCTAGCGTCGATCGGTCTAGGTCAGAAATACTCCAATGAAATCATTGGCAAAGTTCATATCATTGGCAACAACCTCGGCCTTCCAGAGCCTGCCCTGGCAAATACCCTGGAAGGTCTGGAAGAGGAAGTTGAAGAAGACATCAACGTGCCAGTCAAATTTCCACTGGATCAGCACGGCGCAGAGGTGTTGTTAGTGACACCCTCGGCAGATTTTTTTGCCGAGCCACACGTAGACGGCCTGATTGGTTATGCCAAGGTGTTTCACCAGGCCGGTATCAGCTGGACCTTGAGCTCATATGCGTCGGAAGCAGCCAATTTCGGTATCTTTATTGGCAATTACGAGAATATGCAGAAAGTCGCGCAGCGTATACGCCAAGCGGCCATTGATCTAGGCGTAAAGCGTATTGTCGTTGGCGAGTGTGGCCACGCATGGCGGGTGGCCTACAGTTTCTGGAACACTTTGATCGGGCCTTTTGATTTTCTGGATCCCGCGTATCCAGTGCCTCAACATATCTGCGAATTCACATACGATCTGCTACAGCGTGGCGCTTTGAAACTTGATGCGAAGGCGAATGACGATAAAGTAGTTACCTTTCATGACTCGTGTAATGTCTCGCGAGGTTCGCGCTTAGGGAATGTTCCCGGAGGCCAGTTCACTATTCCACGTGAGTTGATCCGCACCGCCTGTAGCCATTTTGTGGACATGGCACCGGACACGATTCACGAACATACCTTCTGTTGCGGCGGCGGCGGTGGGTTGTTGACTGATGATCTCATTGAGCTGCGCGTGAAAGGAGCGCTACCACGGACTCAGGCGCTACAGCAGGTGATCGAGCAATATGGCGTCACTCATATGGCCGCGATCTGCGCGATTTGTAAGAGCCAGTTTAGCAAGGTATTACCCTATTACGGGATGGAAATGGACATGATTATCAGCGTACACCAGTTGATTGGTGATGCACTGGTATTCGACAGCCAACACTGAACATTTCACAACGAGTAGACACGATAAGCAATCGGAGTAATTCCGCGATGACAGTTTCCGAAGAACACACCACGAATCTGACTTTTCTAAAGTATGAAGAGGGGGATTACGAGTGGCATGACTTCAAGAAAAACATTTTTGATGCGGACCACTCACACCAGTGTCCCACCTATGTTCATCGTACGCCGCCGTGCCAAGGCAGTTGCCCCTCGGGTGAGGATATCCGCGGCTGGCTGCAGATTGTTCGTGGTATGGAACCGCCCCCTGAGGATATGACATGGCAGGAATATGCGTTTCGCCGGGCCACCGAAGCCAACCCCTTTCCCGCCATGATGGGGCGGGTCTGTCCGGCACCATGCGAAGACGGCTGTAACCGCAACCACGTTGATGATTTTGTCGGCATTAACTCGGTAGAACAATTCATCGGTGATACCGCGTTTTCTGAAGGTTACCGGTTTGAGAGTCCTCCGCCGGTGGGCGACAAGCGCGTCGCTATTGTCGGGGGAGGCCCTGCCGGCCTTGCTGGGGCTTACCAGTTGCGCCGCAAGGGTCACAGCGTCACTATTTTTGAATTCCAAGAACAGCTCGGCGGCATGTTCCGTTACGGTATCCCAGGCTACCGGACACCACGTGAACGACTTGATCGGGAAATTCAGCGTATTATCGAAATAGGAGATATCGAAGTGCGGACCGGGGTGCGCATTGGCAAGGACATCTCCATTACCGAACTCGAGGCCGATTACGACGCGATCCTGTGGGCGATTGGCTGCCAGACCGGTCGTGATCTGCCAGTTGAAGGTTGGGCTGATACGCCTAACTGCGTTTCTGGTGTAGCGTTTTTGGACGCGTTTAACAAAGGCACCATGCAGGTAACTGCTGAAAAAGTCCTTTGTATTGGTGGTGGCGATACCTCCATCGACGTGGTTTCAGTGGCACGACGTTTGGGCAAGATCGACCAGATTCATGCGAAAGACCGCCCCGAAGAAGTGATCGGTGGTTACGCTGCACATGACGCGGCCATGGCTGCGGTACGCGAGGGTGCACAGGTCACGCTCACGGCGTTGTTTGAGCGTCCTAAGATGACCGCATCCGACGAGGAAGTCGACGATGCGCTGACCGAGGGCGTGACTATTCTTAATGGTGTCATGCCAGTCGCTTTGATCAAGGATAGCTCAGGTCGTGCTACCAGTTTGCGCCTGGCCAAATGCAGTGTTAACGAAAAGGGGGTGCCGACACCCCTTAAGGGAACAGAGTTTGAGGTGGAGGCAGATCTGATCGTCTCTGCCATCGGCCAATCTGGAGATCTCAACGGCATTGAGGAGATGGGTAACCAGAGGAGCTTCATCGATGCTGATCGGTATTTCCAGGTTCCGGATCGGCCCGGACATTTTGTAGCCGGGGACATCGTTCGCCCGCACCTGTTGACTACGGCCATTGGGCAAGCCTCTATTGCGTCCGAGAGTATTGATCATTATTTACAGGCGCGTGATGCCGCCCGGCGACCCAAAGTAGATGTGCACCATTTCAATTTGTTGTCCAAGCTTAATGAACAATCGTTGGCGCCGACAGAATATGATCACACCCAGGCCTGGGGTACCGCAGACGCAAATTTCGCAGTACATAACTACGAAGATCGTTCGGCACACGAAATCATTCCAGCTGATAAACTTTTCCTGGGACATTTTGAGCAGACTCCGCGTTACCTTCGTGAAGCGACCGTTCCCGGCGCTGAAGAGGTATTGGGGCATTTCGAAGAACGCCACCATGGCTTGGTTGATGAGGCTGCCCGCGCCGAAGCTGAACGCTGCATGAGTTGTGGTTTATGTTTTGAGTGCAACAACTGTGTGATTTTTTGCCCCCAGGATGCGGTATTTCGGGTCAACAAAGATCAGTCCACCACCGGGCGCTACGTCGATACCGACTACAACAAATGCATAGGTTGCCATATCTGCGCTGATGTCTGCCCCAGCGGATACATCGACATGGGCATGGGCGAATAGACCCAACTGGTATGATCTGGAGTGGTTTAATCGAGCACTGGTTCAAGCGGCGAAGTCGCGCCATGTGGACAGTCGTGATCACTGTAGGCCTGTTGGGGGGTGTGGGTTTGACCGGAGCCTTTGCAGAAGTCAGCCAACCGCTGTTTCCCAGTGCACGTGGCGAACAGTGTGTCGAGCCGGTAGATGTCATGCGTCGGGATCACTTCGAATTTCTCAAACACCAGCGCGACAAAACCGTGCACAAGGGTATTCGCACCCCGCGGCACAGCCTGGTGGGATGCATTGATTGTCACGCAGATAAGGATACCCAGGGTCGATTCGTGCCGGTGAACGCGAAGGGACAGTTCTGCCAGAGCTGTCATGCCTATGCCGCGGTAAAGATCGACTGCTTTAGCTGCCACGCGGCCCGACCAACTGAACGCGTTAGCCAGTCACCCTGAACCTATCGTTATAGACATGAAAGATTCCAGCCCTGCGAGCGCCCGCCGGATATTTTTTTCTCAGGCCAGTGCTGGTGTTGCCTTATTGGCGTTGGCACCCGGAGTACGCCTGGTGGACTTGGCATTGGCTCGCGCGCAAGACGAGCCAGCCAGTGCCACTCAGCGTTGGGGTTTGCTGGTCGATGTAGATCGCTGTAGCAGTGGTTGTGATGCCTGCGTGTCTGCCTGCGATACCGAACATGGCCTCGATGGCAACGAGCGGCCGCAGACCGATGCCCAGTGGATCCGTAAAGTGGATCTCGAGGACGAGAATACCGGGCGCCAGCTGTCACTGCCGCTGATGTGTCAACATTGCGAAGAACCGCCTTGTGTTGATGTTTGTCCCACCGGGGCATCGTTCCGCCGAGCAGATGGTATTGTCTTGGTAGATAAACATACTTGCATCGGCTGTCGTTACTGCATGATGGCTTGCCCCTACAAGGCGCGTTCTTTCATTCACGAGGATCTTACCGGACAGAAAACCCACGCTCCACGCGGTAAGGGCACAGTGGAAAGTTGTACGCTTTGCGTTCATCGGGTGGATCGCGACGAATTGCCTGCTTGTGTTGAGGCCTGTACCGACGCCGGCCACGAGGCCCTGGTTTTTGGCGACATTAATGATCGCAACGATCCCTTGGCAACGCAGCTTGCTGAGGTGCCGAGCCATGAACTTCGCGCAGATCTGAAACTCAATACCGCGGTGCGCTACCGCGGTCTTTAAGCATAATGAAGATCGCCTATTTTCAGAGCGTCAGCAGTAGCCGCGGTTATTGGCTGATATCAGCGATTGCCGGAGCGGTCACACTGGCCGGACTGATTGGCGCCCATCACATGGAAAACGCAGGTCACTGGGTGACCGGCATGAGTAACCAGGTTGTCTGGGGTGTCCCCCATGTATTTGCGATTTTCCTTATTGTCGCTGCGTCCGGCGCACTCAATACCGCCTCGATCGCATCGGTCTTTGGGCGCGACGATTACAAGCCCTTGGCACGTCTATCCGCGCTGTTGGCTATCGCCTTACTGTGTGGAGGGCTCGCGGTGCTGGTGCTCGACTTGGGTCGGCCGGATCGGTTAATCGTGGCTATGACTCACTACAACTTTAAGTCTATCTTTGCCTGGAATATCTTTCTTTATATCGGCTTCATGTTCATCGTTGGGATCTATCTGTGGATGATGTTTGAACCGCGTATGAATCGCTTTACGGCGCAGGTGGGCATAGCAGCGTTTACCTGGCGGCTCGTGCTTACCACTGGTACAGGCTCTATTTTTGGTTTTCTCGTGGCACGCGAGGCTTTCGACAGCGCAGTCATGGCGCCGCTTTTTGTCGTAATGTCACTGTCATTTGGCACGGCGTTGACGCTGCTGATCGGCATGCTGATCTTCTGGATCAACGGCGCGACCATGGATCCAGCGCTGGTGCAAAAACTGCGCCGATTACTTGGCTTCTTTGTGATCGGCGTAGCTTACCTGGTCGCGGTAGATCATTTGACCAGGCTGTACGTGACCGGCCACCACCAGCTGGAGCAGTTCATCTTGCTCGAGGGGGGTACCTACACTTTCCTGTTCTGGGGGGTACAGATTCTGCTAGGCACTGTGGTGCCGGCTATCTTGTTGCTGTTGCCGCGGTTTGGCCAGCGTCGTTATCTCATTGCTGCCGCTTTGCTGGTCGTTGTGGGCGCCCTTGCCCAGGTGTACGTATTGATTATCGGCGGCCAGGTCTTCCCCTTGGAACTCTTTCCGGGTTATGCGGTTACCAGTACATTTTACGATGGTGTTATCGCCGACTACACGCCATCGCTGGCCGAACTCGCACTTGGTATGGGCGGGTTGGGGCTAGCAGTACTGGTGACCCTGATTGGGGTACGCATATTGCCGTTTGTGCCGGTCCAAATGGTTGGCGAAAACCAGGACTAGCCAGCTTTTCTGGTAGCTTCGTAGCATCCTGCAAGCATCGACTGGTTTTGACCCTTGAACCGCCTCCTTCTTTCTGCAGCACACAAATCCTCAGGCAAGACCCTGGTGAGTATTGGCCTGTGTGCGGCATACCGGCGTCGTGGATTGAGCGTATCGACCTTCAAGAAAGGACCTGACTATATTGATCCACTGTGGCTGGCTCGGGCGAGCGCACGGCCTTGTTGGAACCTTGATTTTTTCACCATGGGTGAGAACGAGATTCGGTCGTGTTTCCAGGCGCACCAGCACGATGCTGACATCGTGCTGGTCGAAGGCAACAAGGGCTTGCACGATGGACTGGATGTAAAGGGCACTGACAGTAACGCCGCACTGGCCACTTTGCTGGACCTGCCGGTGATACTGATACTGGATGTCACTGGCATCACCCGTGGGGTGGCGCCGCTGCTGACGGGCTATACCCAGTTCGACCCGGATGTACGGATTGGCGGGGTCATTCTCAACCGGGTGGCTGGACCACGCCAGGAACATAAGCTGCGCGCTGCGATCGAGTACTACACTGACTTGCCGGTATTGGGTGCAATCGGTCGAACACCAAAGTTTGTGATCGATGAACGTCATTTGGGTCTCGTACCTGGGAACGAGGATGGCGAGGCGGCATTGCGTATTGAGGAGATAGCGGATGTGGTTGAAAACGACGTTGCCCTGGATGCCCTGTTGGATTTGACTGATGCGCCTTCGGCCAAATCTCAAGGCCCAGCACAGGTTTCTCCACCGAACCGCGTAACTCGTGGCCGCCCGATACGTATCGGCATCGCCCGTGACCGGGCATTTGGTTTTTACTACCCGGATGACCTTAGTGCTTTTGAACGGGCCGGCGCCGAGTTAGTGCCCTTTGACACCCTAAATGATGCGCGGTTACCACAGGTAGACGGGCTGTTCATCGGTGGTGGGTTTCCCGAGTGCTTTATTGAGGCTCTGTCGGCTAATACTTCCCTGTGCGATGCCATTCGGGCCTTTGTAGAGGCGGGTGGCCCAGCGTACGCTGAATGCGGAGGTCTGATGTACCTGACCCGCTCTATCAGCTGGCAGGGAGTATGCAAGCCGATGGTGGGTGTGATTCCAGCTGACACGCAGGTTGGGCAAAGGCCGGTAGGACGGGGCTACATGCAGTTTCGGGTCTTAGCTGACCATCCCTGGCCGATGGCAGCGGGCACACCGGACAGACTCTACAATGCGCACGAGTTTCACTACTCCCACCTGGAAGGCCTCCCTGAGAGCACGAGTACAGTATTGTCGGTCGAGCGAGGCTATGGCCTGGACGGCGTTCGCGATGGCATCCATATTTACAATCTGCTGGCGACGTACGTTCATCAGCGCCACGTTCAGACCAATCCATGGGTTGATGCCTTTACGGCGTTTGTTCGCGCACACCGTACCTGAAAAGCCTATAGCGCACCAAAATTAACACGATATTCACTGGAGACACCGGACAAATATGTTATTGCGTATAACGGAAAAGGCTGCAAAACAGATTCTTGTTTCGGCAAACAGCAGTGGTATGCAGAACCTGGCACTGCGCATCGCTGGCCTACGTGTGGCCGATGGGTCGATCGAGTACGCGATGGGTTTTGATGAGCCAGCTGAAAATGACACCCGCTTCGCTCAGCACGAGGTAGATATTCTGATTGCACCGACCAGCACGGAACTGCTTAGCGGCGCTGTGCTTGATTTTGACACGCCGGAAAATGAGACTGAGCCGCAGTTTATCTTCCTGAACCCAAACGACCCACTGTTTGAGCCGCCTGAGCCAGACTAGAAAGTGGTCAATGACATTGTGGCGGGTCGTAGCTGCTCCTATACTTGTGTGTCGTGTACATATTCCCGTCCTTAACTTGCAAGCCCGGCGATGGAGGTACAGGAGCTACCTGCGCCAGGCGTCGGCTTTGTAGCGAAATGGTGCCGTGGATATAGCCGGCCGATCGAACGACCCACGCGTCGATCCTGGGGTGCCTTTAGGTACAACTCCATCTGTCAGTTCTCAGCCGCCCACAGGACATGCTTTGCAACAGCGTTTTCGATGGTTGGCTGCCTTAGTTCTGTTTCTGGCCATGGTAGCAACTGCGCTCGCATTGATACTCAATATTCGCCCCGCCCCCCCCGGTCAGTTGGGTGCCTGGCTTGCGGCGACGTCCGTGGTTCTACTGGTGAGTCTTGGAGTTTTGCTGGCGCGGATACGTCAGTGGCTACTATGGCCGTTGCTACGGGTACGGCTTTGGGCATCTGAGATTCGCCAGGGCGACTTTTCTTCACGGTTGCAGTTATCTGACGCCGAAGCCATGAGCGGCCTGGGTGAGGACATCAACCGACTCGCTGAGTGGCTGGAATCTCTGGTGCATGAGCGCGAGCGTGAGTTACAGGCGCAACGGGATCGCTTGGAGGAGCGCACGCAACTCGCCAATGAGTTACATGATTCGCTGGCCCAGACATTGGCTAGTCTAAGATTCCAGGTCCGCGTGCTTGATGATACTTTGCGCCAGGACAATGAGCTGGCAGTATGGCAGGAGATGGAACGCATCCAGGGCAGCCTCGACGAGGCCAACGTCGAGTTGCGCGAACTGATCACGCATTTTCGAGCACCTGTCTTCAAGCATGGGCTGATGCCCGGTATCCGTAAGTTGTTGTCACGTTTTCGCAAGGAAACCGGGACCGAGGCCGTTTTACAAAATCAAGCACATGACGTGGAACTTGGCGTCGAAGAAGAAAACCAGGTGTTGCGTATCGTCCAGGAGGCTTTGACCAATGCCCGCAAGCACAGCCGGGCCAACATGGTTCGGGTGTTGCTGAGCCAGGACAATGCGGGTCGTTTTCGGGTGATTATCGAAGATGATGGCATCGGGTTTACACCAGAGGCTGAAGATCGCGATACAGATCGTCATTTCGGACTGACAATCATGCGCGAACGTGCAGAGGCGGTGGGGGCTGCTCTTGGCGTCGAAAGTGAGCCTGGAGAAGGCACCCGCGTGGTCGTGGAACTGGCCCTGAAGGATACTGTTGTCGATGAACTTGAGATGAAAGCAGGGGTCTTATGAATGTACTGATAGTGGATGACCATGCACTGTTCCGGGTCGGACTGCAGGGATTATTGGAGCGACGTGGTATCGAGGTCATTGGCACCGCGGCGGACGGCGAGGAGGGCATTCGCCTGGCACAGGAACTGCATCCCGATGTAGTGTTGCTAGACCTGCGGATGCCGGAACTGGGCGGGTTGTCGGTGCTACGCCGTTTAGCCGATCAGGGTTTGGATATTCCGGTGGTGATGCTGACAACCAGCGCCGATGAGACTGATCTTTCTGAATCACTGCGCAATGGCGCACGGGGTTATCTACTGAAGGACATGGAGCCCGATGAGTTGATTGTAGCGTTGCAGGATATCGTAGCAGGCAAGATCGTGGTCGCACCGGGTTTGACCGGTGTATTGGCAGATCTCGTGCGTCATGGTGACCGGCGCGAACGTAAGGACGAAATGGCTCCGTTCAGCAGCCTCACACCGCGCGAGCACGAAATTCTCTGTCACTTGTCTGAGGGGCAAAGTAATAAGGTGATCGCCCGTCACCTGGACATCTCGGACGGAACCGTAAAACTGCATGTCAAAGCTATTTTACGTAAACTAAGCGTGCATTCCCGTGTCGAGGCGGCGGTCATGGCTGTCGAAAAAGGCGTTTGTTCACGCCACAAGCGTGACTGAGCGGTACGACTTAGAGGTAGGATTTCCGTTCGCTACGCCGCCGGCCTGCACGCTGCGTTACCACACCGCGAATGACCTTTAGGCCATCAATACGAATTCGCGGGTAGCCTCGCGCCAGTGCCTGCAGTGACCAGTGTTCTGCCTCTATCACCAGTTGGCGCAGGATAACCCCGTTGCCATGTTCGGCAACGACGAACGCACCGTCACACACTGACCCGCCTGGCTCCACGATGACTACGCAGCCATCTTTAAATTCGGGCGCCATGCTGTCCCCCAAGACCTGGAGCGCAAAGGGCTCGTTCGAGGCGCAACTGCTCATGTCAGTCGGGGTCGGTTTGGTTGAGCTTGTCGACCAGGTCGTGCAGAGATCCGGTTTCCACGCAGTTGAGGATATCCGTAACCTGCCCTGGCAGCCCGGTCAGCGTGCTCTGGCGCACCTGCTGGCGGATTTCCAGTAGTTGCGAAGGCTCCATACTGAAATGACGCAGGCCCAGTCCAAGCAATAATCGGGTGAAAGCTGGGTCACCCGCCATTTCGCCGCACATCGAAACTGGGATGTCGGCTTCATGCCCGGCCCGTATCACAGTGCGGATTAGCCGTAATACCGAAGGGTGTAGCGGATCGTAAAGGTAGTTGACGCTGTCGTCGACACGATCAATGGCCAGCGTGTACTGGATCAGATCGTTGGTACCGATTGATAAAAAGTCGAGTTTGCGCGCAAACAGATCCGCCGAAACTGCCGCTGCGGGCACCTCGATCATGCCACCGAGCGGCACCTTTGGATTGAATGCCACTCCCTCACGCTCCAATTCGGCGCAGACTTCGCCAACCAATGCCAGGCTTTGTTCGAGTTCGTGCAAACTGGAAAGCATCGGGATCATTATCTGTGCATCGCCATGAACAGCTGCGCGCAAAATAGCGCGCAGCTGTGGCTTGAACAGGGATGGCTCACTCAAGCACAGGCGAATTGCACGCAGTCCCAGCGCGGAGGTCGCAGTCGTCTCGCTATCAGGCCGACCGCCATCGACCTGCTTGTCAGCACCAAGATCGAGTGTGCGGATCGTAACCGGGCCTTCGACCCTGCGCAGTACGTGACAGTACGCTTGGTACTGTTCGTCTTCGCTGGGGGGCTTTGGACGATTCATGAACAGGAACTCGGTACGGTACAGTCCGACGCCAGCCGCGCCGGCTGAGCGCAGACTTTCGATATCTTCAGGAAGTTCGATGTTGGCCAGCAGGGTGATCGCCTCGCCGTCTTGGGTCACTGCTTTCTCGCTCTTGAGCAGTGTCAGGCGCTGCTGATGCCGAAGATGCTGTTGCTGCAACTCGCGAAACTGCGTCAGTAGCGGTTCGTCGGGTGCGACCAGTACCGTACCGGTAGCTGCATCTACTATCAGCAGATCGTTATTGTGAATGGTGTCGATAACGTCATGCAGTCCAACAATGGCTGGCAGACCGAGGCTGCGTGCGAGGATCGCTGTGTGGGATATGGGTCCACCCAGGCTTGTCACAAAAGCCGCCATATTTCGGCCGCGCAGCATGATCGTGTCGGCCGGGGTCAGGTCACGGGTCACAATGATCTGCTCCGCCAAACTGCTACCCAATGTTGCGAGGTCAGACGGTTGCTCGCCCTGGCTGTGTGCCAACTCGCCCATGATTCGCCCCACGACTTGGGCAACATCATTTTTCTTGCTGCGAAGGTAGGGGTCAGCGATATCCTCGAAAAAATCGATCAGCGTGTCGGCGTGACTTTTCAGTGCCCATTCGGCATTTTGCTGTTGCTCGTGTATCGTCTGTACCGGTTGCTGGGAAATTACCGGGTCATCTAGCATGAGAAGGTGTACATCGATAAATGCGCTGGTTTCCGGTGGTGCATCGGTCGGTAGATTACGCTGGACACGTTTGAGGTCGGCGCGCACCGCGTCTACCGCGTGATTGAAGCGTTCGATTTCGCCAGATGACGCGGAGGTGCTGATGCGGTAACAGGGAATATCGTTATGTCCTTGATTGAGGACAATGGCGCGACCGATTGCGATTCCCCGGCCGATACCGGTGCCGCTAAGGGACAGCATTACTCATCTTCCTCAAAACGGTTGTTGATTAAGTGTTGCACCTGGGTCATGGCATCTTCAGCGTCAGCGCCGCTGGTGATCACCGTGAGTCTGGTTCCTTGGGTGGCTGCCAGCATCATCAGCCCCATGATGCTTTTGGCATCAGCCTGATGTTCGTTCTGGTGCAAAACAATATCGCTCTCGAATTGGTTTGCTGTCTTAACCAGCTTGGCGCAGGCCCGTGCGTGCAGACCCAGCCGGTTGACGATCTGGACCTCGCGCTGCAGTTTCATACAGTTTCGGCCTGGGCTATGGGGTGCAGGTCGCGATGGCGGATTTGTACCGGACGGTCAGCGCTGTGGAACACTTTCGCCAGGCGCTGGACCATGTACACGGAACGATGCTGTCCACCGGTACAACCTAGGGCAATGGTCATATAACTACGGTCGCCGCTGTCGAAATGCGGTAGCCAATGTGTCAGAAATGCGTTGAGTTGATTGGCCATCTCATGAGCCAGGGGTGAGTGTTCGAGAAAGGTGATCACCGGTGTATCCATCCCGGTCAGGTCACGCAGATCCTTTTCCCAGTAAGGGTTGGGCAGGCAGCGCAGGTCGAAGATATAGTCAGCATCTACCGGCGGACCGTGTTTAAAGCCAAAAGATTGAAACAACAGGGTTGGACCGCTCTGCATTTCGCCAAAGGCGAATTCACGGATAACGGCGCGCAATTCATGCGGGGTCGTGATACTGGTATCGATAGTCCTCTCAGCTGTGTCGGCCAGCGGGGCCAACAAGCGACGCTCCTCCAGGATGCCCTCGAGCAGGGGAGTGTCTTTATCCGTGAGCGGGTGGCGTCGACGGGTTTCACTGTAGCGCTGCAACAGTCTTTTGTTGTCGGCTTCAAGAAAAACAATTCGAACTGCAAAACCCGCTGCACGCAACTCGGCCAGGCCCAGATCCAGGGTTTGCAGGAATTCACGGTTGCGCGAGTCAATGCTGACTGCTGCGTTGCCCTCAGATCCGGATGAAGCGCGTTGCAGTTCCTGTGCCAACTGAACCAGCATGACAGCTGGCAGGTTATCAATACAAAAGTAACCCAGGTCTTCTAGTGCGTGGAGGGCGATACTCTTACCGGATCCGGACAGCCCGCTGACGATGATCAGATCCATGGTGGACGTTGCTGTGCTTGTCTCATCGCTAAGCGGGCCACGCCGATGCTGTGAGTGACTGGGCCCCATATTTACTTAGGCGTGTCCACAGCGTGAAACTCAAGTCAGCAGGCGATACAGGGTATCGGCATCAGCCGCCTCGAAGATCTCTCGCCGGAACCGCGAATCAGAAAATGCACCGGCGAGTTGACTCAGTATTCTAAGGTGCTGATCAGTGGCCTCAGCTGGAACCAACAGCCCAATCACGAGCGTAATGGGTTTATCGTCGATAGCATCAAAATCCAGTGGTTGGTGTAAGCGCACTGCGGCAGCGATCGGTTCACTGATCCCGTTCAGGCGACCATGGGGCAGGGCAATTCCGTCGCCAATACCAGTACTGCCAAGGCGTTCACGCTCGTTGAGCACGGCGAACACGGTATGCTGATCCATGCCTGGCAGTTGGCGCGAGAGCAGTTCTGCCAGCTCTTCCAGCATGCGTTTCTTGCTTGATACCTTGATCGCGACAGCAACCCGGTCACGGGTCAACAGGGTATGCAACGGACCTACGTTGGTTGTTGCGGCGTTAGATGCGGTCTGGCTCATGGTTTGTCTGACATCGTCTTGATGCCACCATCTATGTGATGATGATCAGTTGTTTTTTCCTTGTGTCGCATGGCCTGGTTGTCCAGTTTATCCATCATCTCGTCGAGCGCGACGTACATATTGGCAGCCTCGCAGTGTGCATGTGATTGAATGCCTCGGGCGTTAATGGCCACCTCGGCAAGGTGGTCTGCTTTTTCCACGTACAGGACCACATGGGCTGCATTGATCCTGTCAAAATGATGAACGAAGCGGTTCATTTTTTCACCAACATAGTTACGCAGCGAATCAGTGATTTCCAGGTGCTGACCGGTAATGCTGAGTTGCATGGAAAATCTCTTTTGAGAATTAGGCTACAGGACACTTCGTCGCTGGGTCGCGGGGGGAATATTCATCTGCTCGCGGTATTTCGCCACTGTACGCCGGGCGATCTGGATGCCCTCGTTTTCAAGTATCGTTACCAGTTGGCTGTCGCTCACCGGCTTTAACGGGGCTTCGGATTCTATCACTTTGCGGATCCGCGCTTGTACCGCACGGGCCGAGGTTGCCGGCCCGGAGGATTCCCCCACCCCACCTGAAAAAAAATATTTCAGCGGATAAACCCCGTGGGGTGTGAGCAGATGCTTTTGATCGACGGCGCGAGAGATGGTCGATTCATGTAACTCGAGTCGTTGCGCAACAACGCGCATGGTCAGAGGAACGAGCGCCGAATCACCGTTGTTCATAAAGCCTTGCTGGACATCAACGATCTCGCGTGCGACCCGCAAAATGGTGCTGTCCCGCTGTTCGAGGCTACGGATGAACCACTGGGCATTGCGCAGGTTCTCCTGTAGGTATTTCTGCGTTGGCAGGTCCTGACCTCCGAGATACTGGCGGTAATGGTCGTTAAGCTGGACTCGCCGGGCGTTTTCCTGGGTTAAAGAGGTGGTCCAGCGATCGCCCTGACGACGCACCATCGCATCGGGGATGATACTAGCCGCCACTTGCTCCGATAGGCGCTCGCCGGGCTTGGGGTCTAGC
>JAAZZE010000129.1 GCA_014239255.1 Gammaproteobacteria bacterium | reverse complement strand
CGAGCCACATTTATCACATACCCCGGGCCGGTTCGGGCGAGAAAAATGGCGGTGGTATATCGCACCGCATTCACCACAGCTTAGCCGCCCAGTAACGCGTTTAATCACAATCTCGTTATCAAGGGCAAACTGCAACACCAATTGCAGCGGACGACCCAGCCAGCCCAGTCGGGTATCCAGTTCCTGAGCCTGTGGGATATTGCGGGGAAAGCCGTCCAGAACGAAACCGCGGCGACTTTCATTAGCCCGCAGGCGATCGGTGACCGCGTCGACCACGATGTCATCTGACACTAACTCTCCGGCTTCCATGATCGCTGAGACTTTCTTGCCGATCTCCGTTTTCTCCGCAACGGCGTTACGCAAGATATCACCTGTGGAAATCTGGGGAACCTTGTACTTTTCAGCCATCAACTTGGCCTGGGTTCCTTTGCCGGACCCGGGTGCCCCCAACAAAACGATTCTCATAATGACATCTCCACAAAACAGTGACTGGAGCCGAAAACACCACTTGGCAACAGCCTATCAACCCCACCTAAACGGTAACGTTAACCGCGCGAGGGGCTCGAAAACGGGCGTACACTATAGTGACCTTTTCTGTGCTGTCAATGGACAGTGGAGCATAAAAAGACCAAACCGGTACCGCAGGTTCTGTTCATAGGATACCCTTCGAACACTGCGCTAAAATCATTCTTGCCGATGAAACAGGCCATACGGTTCTCCCTAGAGCCGTATTCCGAGCCGATTACCCTCTTATTTGAGCAGACAACATTACGTCACATCATGAATTTTTACCCAACCAGACTCCTTAATCCGCCCTCTCCTAACGAGAACATCACGCTATGAGCAAAGCCAAAAATGCCTTTTATGCCCAGTCTGGCGGGGTAACCGCGGTCATTAACGCCAGCGCCTGCGGGGTAATCGAAACCGCCCGGCAACACCGCGACCGTATCAGTAAGGTGTACGCCGGCCGTAACGGCATTATTGGCGCCCTGACCGAAGACCTTATCGACACCAGCCGTGAAAGCAAAAGCGCCATTGCTGCACTGAAAACAACACCTTCGGGCGCTTTTGGCTCGTGTCGCTACAAACTCAAGAGTCTTGAGGAAAGCCGTGCGCAGTACGAAAGACTGATTGCCGTTTTCCGAGCTCATGATATTGGCTATTTCTTCTACAACGGTGGTGGTGACTCCGCCGACACCTGCCTAAAAATATCGCAACTGTCGAAAACAACCGGCTTTCCGATTCAAGCCATCCATGTGCCCAAGACGGTCGATAATGACTTGCCGATCACGGACAACTGCCCGGGCTTTGGCTCCGTCGCCAAGTACATTGCCATCTCCACGCGTGAAGCCAGTTTCGATGTCGCCTCGATGGCTAAAACCTCAACCAAGGTATTTATTCTTGAGGTTATGGGCCGCCATGCGGGCTGGATTGCGGCAGCCGGCGGCATGGCCAGTGATGAAAAAACCCCAATACCCATTATTATCCTGTTCCCCGAGGTGGCTTTTGACCGCAAGCGCTTCATGGCTCTGGTCGATGAGAAAGTCAGCCGTTTCGGCTACTGCTCTGTTGTGGTCTCCGAAGGCGTTCGCGACAAAGATGGGCGGTTTCTTGCAGACCAGGGCCTGCGGGACGCGTTTGGCCATGCTCAGCTGGGCGGTGTTGCCCCGGTCGTGGCATCGATGGTCAAAGAAGATCTGGGCTTGAAGTACCACTGGGCGGTTGCCGATTACCTGCAACGCTCAGCACGACATATCGCCTCACGCACGGATGTAGAACACGCTTACGCCACCGGCGCGGCGGCCGTGCGAATGGCGTTGGCCGGAAAGAATGCGGTGATGCCCGCGATTGTGCGCACCTCGAACCAACCTTACCGCTGGAAAATCGGTGAAGCCAGCCTAAAGCGCGTTGCCAACCGTGAGAAAATGATGCCACGCAACTTCATCAGCCCGAATGGCTTTAGTATCACGGCTCGCTGCCGGCGCTATCTGGAACCACTGATTCGAGGAGAGGACTATCCGGCCTACGACAAAAACGGTCTGCCGCGTTACGTCAGATTAAAAAACGTGGCCGTTCGAAAAAAACTGGCTGAACCGTTCAGCATCTGAGCGGGACACATCCGTAAATAAGCCTTGGCGCTGGTAAGAGACTTTGCGGCCCTAACGGTCGCCCTTGACGAGGTTACGCTGGTGCAACCGATTCACATAGTAGGTGAGCGTTACTGGTGATAATCCGGTGGCCGGGGATAGGTTTTCCCCTCGCCCAGCAGTCGCAGCATAATGCAAAGGCAATGAGCATTTTCAAAACTTGGCCAGTCTTTTGTGCAGACATGCGTGTCTTTTCATTTTATAAATCATATTTAAATACATTCGTTTTTGTTAATATAGTAAATAACTATTATTAGTAGTTCGAAATGATGAGGGTTTTGTCGCTTTACGCTTAAGTGTCGTATCCTGCGCGCTTCATCTGCTCTTGTGACAAACCAAACTCACTGGCTCTGGATCTGGATAACAGCCTATGCACCCATCCCAACTCGACAGCCATCTTATCGAGACCGAACCCTTTTATGCCCCGCAAGGACAGGAGATATCCCTATTTGAGGCTGCCTGGGTCAACCAGCTACCGGTGTTGCTCAAAGGGCCAACGGGCTGCGGCAAAACCCGCTTCATGGAACATATGGCGTGGCGTTTGAAACGGCCCTTGGTAACCGTCTCCTGTCACGATGACCTGACCGCCTCGGATCTCGTGGGGCGTTACCTGATTATTGGGGGTGAGACCCGTTGGATAGACGGACCGCTGGTGCAGGCCATTCGGACCGGGGCACTTTGTTATCTCGACGAAGTCGTCGAGGCGCGCAAGGACACCACTGTGGTCATACATCCGCTGGCCGACGACCGGCGGCAACTGGCGCTGGAAAAAACCGGTGAACTGCTTAGCGCCCCCAAAGAATTTTGCCTGGCAATGTCTTATAACCCAGGTTACCAAAGCGTCCTTAAGGACCTTAAGCAGAGCACACGCCAACGATTCGTTGCCATTGACTTCGATTATCCCCCACCCGAGCTTGAACGCGATATCGTGCTGCGCGAGTCGGGTATTGATGATGAAACCGCCGTGTTACTGGTGCGTTATGCCGGTATGACCCGCAACCTCAAAGGTAATGGGCTGGAAGAGGGCGCCAGTACCCGGTTACTCGTGCACACGGCCAAGCTGATGATCAGCGGTGTTGATCCGAAAACTGCCTGTCGCAGCGCTATCGCTGAATCGCTGACCGATGAACCGGATATGTTGGTGGCGATAAAGGAGCTCGGCGCCTCACTCTTCTGATCTAACCCTTATCCCAGATGGGCCGTGACATAATCGGCCCGTTTTTGCGCAATACGCGATTTTACGGTAGGAGAAATTCAGCATGAGCGAGTATCACCCAGCGCCTGTCCTTGGCGTGATCGGCGGCAGCGGCCTGTATGAAATCGACGGGCTGGCTAATGTTCGCTGGGAGAAGATCAGCGGGCCTTGGGGCGAACCGTCCGATGAACTGCTCTTTGGCGATCTGGACGGGGTACAGTTGGTCTTCTTGCCACGCCATGGCCGGGGTCATCGCCACAGCCCGAGCACGATCAACTACCGCGCCAATATCGATGCCTTAAAACGGGCCGGGGTAACCGACCTTATATCGCTTTCGGCTGTGGGCTCGTTTCGCGAGGAATTGCCGCCCGGCACTTTTGTCATAGTCGATCAGTTTATAGATCGGACCTTTGCCCGGGAAAAAAGCTTTTTTGGAGCTGGGATGGTCGCACATGTTTCCATGGCGCACCCAGTCAACCCACGACTGGGTGATTGGTGCGCGAGAGCCTGCGAGAACGGGGATATCCCGATGCAGCACGGGGGTACCTACCTGGTAATGGAAGGACCCCAGTTCTCGACGTTGGCTGAATCACAACTGTACCGACAATGGAATTGCGACGTCATCGGCATGACCAACATGCCCGAGGCCAAGCTTGCCCGCGAGGCTGAGATTCCCTATTGCACGGTGGCAATGGTTACCGATTACGATTGCTGGCACCCTGATCATGACAACGTGGACGTCGACGCGGTTATCCGGGTATTACTGGACAATGCCGACAAGGCGCGCCGACTGGTCCGTGCGGTAGCAGCACGCCTGACCGAGCGCCCTGCGCTTTGCCCATCTGGCGATGATCGCGCTCTTGATGCCGCACTCATTACCCACCCCGATGCCCGTGACCCTGAAATGCTGACAAAGCTCGA
>JAAZZE010000128.1 GCA_014239255.1 Gammaproteobacteria bacterium | reverse complement strand
GCGCCATCCTGCTTTATCTGGCTAAAAAGTCTGGCCAATTGATTCCGGTTGAAACATCCCTCTACTGGGAAACTATTGAATGGTTAATGTGGCAGATGGCTGGGCCCGGACCGATGTTGGGGCAAATTCACCACTTCACGAAATTCAACCCAGGAAAAAGCCCCTATGCGCAAGATCGATACTTGACTGAAGGGCATCGACTCTACAGCGTCCTCGACAAGAAACTGCAAGACCGCGAGTTTGTGGTTGGCGAGTATTCGATCGCAGATATTGCGCTTTGGCCCTGGATATCACGATTCGAGTGGCAAACAATCGATATCACTCAATACCCGAATGTGACCCGATGGTATCTGTCGATTGCTGCGCGGCCTGCGGTGCAGCGCGGCTATCACGTGCCTAGGAGAGTCAACGACATTCCGCTGCCAAGTTCCCAAAAGTGATCCACAAGGTCTCGACGTATCGCCCAACTGGTTCATTTTCGCCATGAAGATTACGGCGATCCAGACACTCCGGCTCGATGAATTTTCCAATATCGTGTGGGTCACAGTCCATACAGATGAAGGGTTCAGCGGCCTCGGCGAGACCTTTTTTGGGGCTAAGGCGGTGGAAGCATTCATCCACGAGACCGCCGCTCCAAAATTAATTGGACGTGACCCGCTACAGATCGAACGAATTGCCATGGATCTTGTGCCATACGTGGGCTTTTCGGGTACTGGTGTCGAAACCCGCGGACGTTCCGCAATCGATGTTGCCCTTTGGGATCTTTTCGGAAAAGCGGTTGGGCAACCTGTGTTTCAGCTGCTCGGGGGCTTAGCTCGGGACAAGATCCGCACCTACAACACTTGTGCCGGTTATCGATATGTACGAAATCGCCCGGACTGGGACACGTCTGACTGGGGCCTTGACTCCCCCTCTGAAGGGCCCTACGAGGATCTTGACGCTTTCATTAATCGGGCTGACGAATTGGCTCTCAGTTTGATCGAACAAGGCATTACCGGAATGAAAATCTGGCCATTCGACCACGCAGCCAAAAGCAGCGATGGCTACTATATTTCAAACGAAACGCTGGACCGATGCCTTGATCCCTTCAGAAAGATTCGTCAAGCCGTAGGCGAGCAGATGGATATCATGGTCGAACTCCATTCCCTTTGGCGGCTTCCGGCCGCGCTGCAAATCGCCAAGGCACTCGAACCATTCAACCCCTACTGGTACGAAGATCCTGTTCGAATGGACAGTCTTCCAGCGCTGGCCCGTTTCGCTAAAGCCACACGGGTACCCGTTTGCGCCAGCGAAACAATTGCAGGGCGATCGGGTTACCGCGACTTGATTGAAAGCGGCGCGCCCGGCATCCTGATGCCAGATATCGTCTGGTGCGGCGGACTGACTGAAGCAAAGAAAATTGCAACCCTCGGTGAAACCTATCATCTCCCGGTTGCACCGCATGACTGCACCGGACCGGTGGCATTCATGGCTGCGGTGCATCTGTCGATGAATGTAACGAACGCTTTGATACAGGAATCAGTCCGGGCGTTCTACGACGGCTGGTATAAGGAGTTGGTCACCGTCATACCCACAATCGAGAATGGTTGGATTCTGCCGCCCTCTGGCCCGGGCCTTGGTACTGAGTTGTTACCCGGCCTTGAAAACCGACCGGATGCCACCTCCATCATTACCGGCCGGTCCTGATTCGCCCGTCCAACCCGGGATGCTTTCGTCTGTCAGCCAACCGGTAGCGGTCACCACCGTCGCTCTTTTTAAAAGGGCCCAAACTTGGTGCACTAAACTCCCTCAAGCCCAATAAAGGATGCAAATTGTGAAAGATTTTCCCGACCCTGTTTTGTTTACGCCGATTCAACTGCGCCAGCTGGAGATCCAGAACCGGGTGATGGTTTCGCCGATGTGCCAATACTCGGCAACCAAGGGCTCTCCTGGGCCCTGGCATCATATGCATCTTGGGCAATTTGCAGCATCCGGAGTCGGATTATTGTGTATTGAAATGACCAACATAGAAGCCGCCGGCCGAATCACTCCCTACTGTATGGGGCTTTACAGCGACGACAATGAATCTGCCCTTCGGCAGGTCATTAATTTTTGCAAAGACGTTGCTGACACTCCGATCGCCCTGCAACTTGCCCACGCTGGGCGCAAAGCATCTTCTGCCCGCCCGTGGGAAGGAAGAAAGCCGATTCTACCCAGCGACGGCGGCTGGGAAGTCGTTGCCCCATCGGCCATTGCGCTACAGGACGGCGCCCCTGTGCCACGAGAATTGGGTTCGACAGAAATTTCCGGCATGGTGAACAAATTTGCCGATGCCGCCCGCCGCGCAGAACGAATTGGTATCGACGCACTCGAGTTGCACGCAGCCCATGGCTACCTGCTGCACCAATTCCTCTCCCCTATCAGCAATCGAAGAACCGACAACTATGGAGGCTCTTTGGAAAATCGTATGCGTTTCGTTCTTGAGGTATTTGAGGCGACACGTGCCGCCTGGCCTGCGACGAAGCCGCTGGGTATCCGCCTATCGGCTACCGACTGGATTGACGGCGGATGGGATATCGACCAATCGATTACCCTTTGCAAACTGTTGAAGCAGTCCGGTTGCGACTGGATCGACGTGTCCAGCGGAGGTCTCTCCCCCGATCAAGTCGTGCCAGTCGGGCCCGGGTATCAGGTCCCCTTGTCTGAACGGATCCGGCAGGAAACGGGCCTGATCACGATCGCGGTTGGGTTGATCACTGAACCCCGTCAGGCAGAAACTATCTTGTCCGAAGGCAAAGCCGACATGGTGGCTCTGGGGCGAGGCATGTTATACAACCCGCGCTGGGTCTGGCACGCCGCGGATCAACTCGGAGCGCAAATTAAGTATCCACAACAATACCAGCGTTGCCGGCCTTCTCAAATTGACGATGTCTTCGGCGAACGCAATGCAACATCTAAGCGCTGATCCGACGCTTGCTGCCTTGAAGTTGGCATCAGCTGTGGCTTCTGCAACAACGCCACACGGCTAATCGCCTGCCGCGATCACGGGATACCGTCGCTCATCAACCTGGGTGCTGCTGCGGCGTTATGGGAGCAGTAAAAACCTGAGGCCACTGCCACACATTCCCAAGGCTCGACGCTCAAAAAGAATCTCTTTGGGCCCGTGTGCCGGATCAGGAAATTTCTGAACTTGTAACTGCCGAACACCAGGAAAGACTACCCCTTCTTACCTCCCTTACCTCCCTTCACTCCTGTACCCTGACTGGCGGATTTGCGCGCCGTTGCCTGGTTTTGTACATCGCCAGGTCAACGCATGATAAACGGGTTGGGCACCTCTTCTGAGGTAGACAGCCAGACGGTCTTCGTTTGCATATATTCCCGAATTGCCTCCTGCCCGTTCTCTCGGCCCAAACCGGACTGCTTGTATCCTCCGAACGGCGCCATGTAGCTCACCGCGCGATACATATTGACCCAGACTGTTCCAGCTTGCAGTCTTTTTGGCAGTTCCGTCGCCCGTCGAATACTCTGTGTCCAAATACCAGCAGCAAGGCCAAATACCACGTCGTTGCCAATCGCAATAGCCTCTTCTTCGTCCTTGAAGGGAATGACGGAAAGCACCGGGCCAAAAACTTCCTCCTGTGCGATCCGCATACTATTGTCGACATTGGTATAAATTGTCGGCTCCACAAACCAGCCTTCGCCACATTCGGGGCGCGTCGCTTTATCGCCGCCAAGAACACAATCGACCCCTTCATCATGGGCGATTTGCAGATAGCTCAATACCTTTTCGTACTGTGGATAGGTCGTGACTGGTCCGACCTGTGTATCTTTCGACATCGGATCACCCATTCTTGCCGTCTTGGCCAAAGCGACCAATTTTTCTACAATTTCATCGTGTATCGATTCCTGAACCAAAAGCCTGGATCCGGCGATACAGGTCTGTCCCGTGGCAGCGAAAATCCCCGATATGGCGCCCTTAACCGCATTATCGATGTTGCAGTCATCAAAAATGATGTTTGGAGATTTACCACCTAACTCCAGACTCACTTTCTTTAATGACTGAGCCGCGCGCGAGTACACATGCCGGCCGCTCGCGGAACCGCCGGTAAATGCAACCTTGGCCACATCCGGGTGGGTAATCAGGGCTTCGCCGACTTCTTTCCCGTATCCTGTGACCACGTTGACCACGCCTTTCGGGAATCCGGCTGCCTCAACTAATTTTACGTATTCTAAAGCTGAGGCCGAGGTGAACTCGGAGGGCTTGATGATGATCGTATTACCTGCCGCTAAAGCCG
>JAAZZE010000127.1 GCA_014239255.1 Gammaproteobacteria bacterium | reverse complement strand
CTGGACGGGAGTGAACTGGCGGCGATGACCCCGGGTTGGGTAGGATTGCGCCAATGGACGTGATCTGGCGGTTTTTTCAGTGCTCAGCCTCTCAATCCTGAAGGAAAACAGCAATGACTGCAAGATTTGAACTAAGAGCGAGATATATAGAAGGATGGTACGAGCTTGATGCCGAAAAGCTGGTATCGGCAGCATCATCTGATTTTATATTTGATGATCCCGCTGAGGCATTACCTGTCAACAGAGAATCCTTAGCGCAATACATGGTTCGGTGGGATGCGCGAACTCGATTACTGGGTGCGACAAATGAATGGAACCTTTCAGACGAGGTCCGCCAGGATAACAATGGGATCTTGACCGATTGGGAGTGGTGGGAGTTAAAAGGCTCTGAACTTTGCGGCATGGCGATAGTCAAAACCAGGGACGATGGAGTGTTTCTTGAGCGGATAACGTATTTTGATCGGGCCCAGCAAAGGCAATGAGTTGGGCCAGAACCGCTGCCAGGAATAATCCTCTTTAACGGAGGCACCAAACTATTGTTGTAAAATAAGATCGCAGTTCACACGAGCATCTAAATAAATCTGGAGAGTTTGATATGGCAGTTTCAGTGCAAGTACTTTACCCGGTAGGTGAAGGCACTACTTTTGATTACGATTATTATCTTGGCGAGCATATGGCTATCGTTGGCGACGTTATAGGCGAGCATATTGAAAGCACTTTAGTCACCAAGGGGCTTGCGGGTGGGCCAGGAGCCCCAGCGGGCTACCATGCTATCGCAACAATTGTATTCGCAAACCAGTCGGCAATGGACGCTGCTTTGGCGAGCGTGGGCCCGGCCCTTGAAGATATCCCAAACTTTACAAACACGCAGCCGCAAATGTTAATCGGTGAAGTAGTCGGTTAGCCTGGGTGATGTTTACGGGTGCAAACCTTGCCATCAGGTTGAAGTCATATGAGGCGAGCCTTGTGCCATGATTGAATTCGACAGCCCGACCGCAGCAAGCTACGCTCAGGACTGAGCCTTTGCTGTCAGACTTCTGACGCTCTACAGAACCCCGCTTTAGCGGGGTTTTTTTGTTGCAGCATCCTTGTTCAGGATGTCCCGCCTCTTTGGCTCTGGGTCGCAAGTAGAACAGCAATAGTGCTGGGGTTTGCTTTGCAATACCGCGGTGATCACACCTCCTAAATTCTTTTGCTCACAATGAGATCACGGCCCATAGGATCGCTCCAGGCCAACGGTAATTGCTTTGTGGCAATGCTGCTCTGGGCCACTGGTATTGTCGCCTTAGAGTATCTGCTGGATGATTGGGGTGTCTTGTCATTGTCCTCGCTGCGTTTAGTGGTCAGCGTTGTCTTTTTAGTGCTGTGGTGGGGTTGCACCGAAGGGTGGGATAAAGTTTTTGGAGCACCTTGGCGAAAAGGTCTGGTTATTGGCGGTTTAGGATGGGGAGTTGGTTCGATTTTCCTCTTGATGGGCCAGAAGTTATCTGACCCGGTGACTGTCACAATCGTTGTGGCAATGATGCCGATTGCAGGCGCGGCTACAGAGATCGTATTTGACAATCGCCGGTTATCATGGCGCCTTGCGGCCGGACTTATCCTGGCAGTTCTCGGGGGCTATCTTGCGACGGCGGCGCAACTGACACAAGGGCATTTTGGCTTTGGGGTGGTGTTTTGTCTCGGTGCGATATTTCTGTTTGCCTGGGTCACTCGTGCGACGACCCGGCAGTTCGAAACGCTTAGTCGTACCGGACAGGCAACAGTGACGCTTTGTGGGGGAATGCTGGTAACCCTGGTGTGTTACGGGATCTCCATTGTGGCGGGCTTTGGAGAAATCCATATAGGCACAGTCGATACAGCAGACTGGTTGCCCCTGCTTATCTTTTTATTGCCTTCATCGGGCATCGCGCAGCTTTTCTGGATTAATGGGGCGGGGAAACTGGGCATTTTGCTCGCTTCCTTTCATATGAATGCGGTACCGTTTTACGTGATGGTCTTTCTTGTTTTATTATCCCTTGACCAGTGGCACTGGCTGCAGGCAGGCGCAGTAGCGTTGGTGGCCTTGGGCGTGCTGGTTTCCCAGATGAGTCCGGGTGCATTTACCCGGGGGTGGAAAAAATTGCAGCTCCACCTTGATTAGGCCGGTGGGCAATTCCCAGTTGTTCATCATCAGCCAGAGCCAGTCCGTGGGTTCGGCAAAATTCCAGAGCATCACCAATGTTGGCCAGCGCATGTTCCGGATGGTGCGCATCTGAATTACAGATTACGGTTATCTGGTAGTTTGAGGCGATTTCCCAGAATTTTTCCCACGGGTAGCCCGGGATACCTTTGGCTTGATAGGCCGCCTGTTTTCGAAAACCACCTCCGTTGACTTCGAGCGGCTTGTTGCATGCCTCAGCCGCTGCGAGTATGTCGTGGGTACAGGCGGTCAGATCTTCAGTCCAGCTTTTGTTGGATAGGCCAAAGACATCTGGGTGAGCGATAAATGAATAAAGATCGGACTCCATCATTTCACACAGATGAGCACTGTAGGCCCGCAGTTTGGCTGCATTACTCATGCCAGAATATGAATCTTCCCATTTACCATTTATTGGTGTGTAGTGCCCGGCACCGATCAGGTAGTCGAACTGGCGCTCACCCAGGATTTCATCCTGATAGAAACTGCGAGCGTCCTCAAAGTCCTCACACTCCAGCCCCATTAGTACGGTCATGTCGGTAAAGCGTAACCGGGTATCTTCTACTGCCTTTTGGTATCCATCTAGTTCTGCCAGTGCCATGCGGACATTGTTGAAACGATCTTTGGGCAAGGGTGTGTGATCCGAGATGCCGTAGGTGTCAGCACCGCCCTCGCGGGCCGTATGTACATAGTCAAGGGCATCCCCGGTCGCATGCTTGCAACGAAAAGTATGGGAGTGCAGATTTCGTTTGAGCGCTTTAGCTAGGTTCATGGCTTTGGTGTTGGTGTGTGGCAGTTTTCACTAAGGAAGGTCATAAGATATTACAGGCAAATGACGGCTTACCCACTTTGCTAGGATCTTATCCGGACACTCAAGTAAACTTGTCCGATTGGAAGCCAACCCACTGTTACCTACTGACCGGGAAAATTCAAGTATTGATGAGCAAAACTATTATTTTACTGACACTAAGCTGTTTATTATGGTTTGCTCCAGCAAGGGCTGAACGGATCGGTGCGCAGATTTACGACAATCAGTGCAAATCCTGCCATGGCAGTGAAGGATTGACGCTTGATACGCCCATTTTGCATGGCCAAGAGCCGGCATATATCGTGAAATCACTCCAGGCATTTAAGAAAGAGATACGTAAGGATCAGATCATGGGCAGCATGAATGCCGTTGCAGCAGGTTTATCGCTGGATGATATGAAAGCGGTAGCCCATTTTCTTGCGGGGCAGGATCCCTGTGATATCAAGCTTGAGATCAATTACGGCCGTGAGGGTTTTCGCGACGAATTCTCCAAGGGAAGACAGAAATATGCCGAATCCAATTGCAGCCACTGCCATTCGAGTTTTCATCATTATGCGCCTCGGATTATTGGCCAGAAACCCGGGTTTTTGACACGGGCGTTAGAACAGTTCAGAACGGGTGAGCGTGTCGCGCCTATGATGCCAAATCTGCTTCGCAGTTGGACAGATGACGATTACCGGAATGTAGTGTCGTACCTGAGTGGTATGCGGTTGATGCGTGCCTGTGGATCAGATCATTGAAACGCCTGTTGACTCATAGTATTTTTCGCTATAGCGCATGTTCGACCATGGCAAAAGAGGGAGAACCTTCGAGTGGATAATTTACAAATGCCCTACCGTCTTTTTTACGCTGACGGTAGCGCGGCAATGGGTGTGCGCGTAATTCTTGAGGAAGTTGGCGAGACTTACGAGTTAATTGAAACCGAGATTGGGGCGGGCATGCCACGGGCACCGGAGTTGTTGGCGGTGAACCCCAACGGCTGGGTGCCGGTGCTATTGTGGGAGCACGGAGCTATCTACGAATGCGGTGCCATCGTGACTTTCCTTTGTGACCGCTACCCGGAGTTTAGATTGGCGCCAGCTGCAAATGACACTGACCGCGGCGTATTTTTGCAATGGCTGTTTTTTTTCTCCAGCTCCCTGCAGACCGCCTACCAGATGACATACCACACGGATCGGTTCTGCGAATCAACAGCGGATCACGACAGTGTTCAACACCGGTCAGGTAGACGATTACACGAGTTATGGCAGGTGGTGGACAACGCTATCGGCAACCGCGAGTGGATGCTAGGGCAGAAGTTTAGCGCAGCAGACATATACCTTTTTATGTTGACGACCTGCTATTGTGGGAGCACGGAGCTATCTACGAATGCGGTGCCATCGTGACTTTCCT
>JAAZZE010000126.1 GCA_014239255.1 Gammaproteobacteria bacterium | reverse complement strand
GGGTCAAGCTTTTTGGCAGGCTGGCAGAGCTTGCAGGCGAGTATTTAAAGAAAGGGTCGCAGGTTTATATAGAGGGCAGGCTTCAGACAACTAAATATCAGGATAAAGAAGGCGTTGATCGATGGTCAACCGACATTGTTGCCAGGGATATGACCTTCCTAGGAGGCCGCAGCGGCGATACACAGGGCGGCTCACCCCCCGATTACGGTCAGACTGAGGCAGCGCCGGCCAGTCGAGCTGGGGGTGGAGGTCAAGATGGTGATTTTGACGATGACATCCCGTTCTAGGAAGTTGCCGTAACGAGCCAGCTTACCCTGATAATTGATCCTGATAGTCAATAGGAAAGGTTGCTAAAGCCGCTGAGGAAAGGGCTATTGGCTGCAATTATGTTACCGTTATGTTGCAAAAATACGGTTTTAAGATTAGCACCTGGGGATTTTTTACCCTACACTAAGCCCGATGAACCAGGCCTAGCGGAGCGAGTGCTTCTGGTCAAGCCTGGAAAACGAGCCCGCCCTATCTGGCCCGTTGGGCCAGCATTCGAGAGGCGGGACAACAGATGACCAAAGGCAGGATATGACAGATTCGAAAGAGTCTCAGGGGGAGACGTTTCCGAAACTCCTCAGAATGCGTGCCAAGCAGTCTGCTGGACGGCCCGCGATGCGGGAGAAAGCCTATGGTATCTGGCAAACCTGGACCTGGGACGGTTTTGCCGAGGAGGCCTTTGCCTTCGCCGGTGGATTAGCTCAGCTCGGATTCACCGCTAACGACAAACTGGTCATCATTGGTGATAACCGTCCACGCCTTTATGGCGCAATGGTTGCAGCCCAGGCCCTTGGTGGTATACCGGTACCCGCGTATCAAGACTCAGCGGCAGATGAGATTCAGTATGTTGTTGAGCACGCTGAGGCACGTTTTATCCTCGCGGAGGATCAGGAACAGGTCGATAAGGCCCTAGAGATACGCGAAAAATATCCCCAAGTCGAGAAGGTAATCTATTCCAACCCCAGAGGGATGCGCGACTATGATCCCCAGGTCGCTGTGAACATCGAAGACCTGATGGAGCGTGGCCGGGAGTTCGCTAAAACCCATCCGGGCGAGATAGATGCCCAGATTGATAAGGGCACTCCTGCTGATGCAGCGGTGATCCTATATACCTCTGGTACTACGGGTAAGCCTAAAGGTGTGGTGCTCTCACATAACAACTTGATGGTAACAGCGCGAAACAGTATTGCTTTCGATAATATTTCGGCTAATGAGGAGGTGCTCGCTTATCTGCCAATGGCTTGGGTAGGTGACAATACCTTCTCGTTCGCACAGGCTTTTGTGGCTGGGTTTTGCGTTAACTGCCCGGAAAGCGCGAGTACGGTAATGCAGGACCTTCGTGAAATCGGTCCAACTTACTATTTCGCGCCACCGCGGGTATTTGAAAACCTACTGACCAGCGTGATGATCCGCATGGAAGATGCCGGTGCCATAAAGCGTTGGCTGTTTCATTACTTTATGGCGGTGGCAAAGCGTGCCGGCGTCTCTCTGATGGACGGTGGAGCAGTTTCTGTTGCTGATCGGCTGCGTTACTGGCTTGGCAACATTCTCATCTACGGTCCCTTAAAAAATACCCTTGGCATGAGTCGGGTGCGACTGGCGTATACCGCCGGCGAAGCCATTGGCCCCGAGTTATTTGATTTCTATCGTTCTTTGGGCATTAATTTAAAGCAACTATATGGTCAGACTGAGGCAACGGTTTTTATCACGATGCAGCCCGATGGCGAGGTGCGCTCGAATACTGTTGGCAAACCACCACCTGGTGTGAAGGTCAGAATCGAAGACAACAGCGAAGTGATGTATACCAGTCCAGGGGTGTTTCAGGAATATTTTAAAAATCCACAAGCGACAGCCGAAACCAAGACGCCGGATAACTGGGTGCATACTGGAGACGCCGGCTACTTCGATGATGAAGGGCATCTGCGGATCATCGATCGCGCTAAGGATGTCGGGAAACTCAACGACGGTGCTATGTTTGCACCAAAATTTCTGGAAAATAAGCTTAAATTTTTCCCTGAGATTAAAGAGGTTGTGGCATTTGGCGACAAGCGTGATTTTGCGGCTGCCTTTATCAATATTGATCTTGTTGCTGTTGGAAGTTGGGCAGAGCGCAATAATATATCTTACGCGAGTTATCAGGAGTTAGCGGCGCACCCAGACGTTTACCAACTGATCCAGAAGTGTATTCAGCAGATCAATAACGACCTTGTATCAGATTCACACCTGGCTTCATCTCAAATCCTGCGGTTTTTAATATTACATAAGGAACTTGATGCCGATGACGGTGAATTGACTCGTACCGGAAAAGTTCGCAGGAGAATCATTCAGGAAAAATATCAAGGGTTGATCGATGCGCTGTATTCTAATCAGCAGCATGTTGATATTGTGTCTGAGGTGACTTTTGAGGACGGCAACAAGGGGTCAGTCAGTGCAAATCTGCAAATCTTAGATTTGTCACGGATAGAACGACAGGCTGAGCCGCTGGCTAAGGCGAGTTGAGTCTTTAGAGTTTATGTAATGAGCGAATCACAAGCCGATAATATTATCTTAGGTTTCGATAATGTCAGTATTTCGTTTGGCGCGGTTATAGCATTAACCGAAGTCAGTTTTGAGGTTCCTGAACACGAGGTCGTTGCGATCATTGGACCCAATGGTGCTGGAAAAACGACAGCGCTCAATGTGATCAACGGTGTGTATCAGCCAACCCAAGGCACGATTACCTACAAAGGCGAGGTGCGACAAGGCATGCGCCCCCATCAGGCCGCTGTACAGGGTATTGCCCGGACCTTTCAGAACGTCGCGTTGTTTAAGGGTATGAATACCGTAGATAACATTATGACTGGCCGAAACTTGAAGATGAAATCTAACCTACTCATGCAGGGCTTGTATTGGGGGCCGGCGCAGCGCGAAGAAATTGTTCATCGCCAGGCAGTAGAGAAGATTATCGATTTTCTGGAGATTGAGTCGGTACGCAAGACCATCGTTGGGCGGTTGCCTTTCGGCCTGCAAAAACGTGTTGAGCTTGGTCGCGCACTTGCCGCCGAACCAGACATGCTGTTACTCGATGAGCCTATGGCAGGCATGAACCTTGAAGAAAAAGAAGACATGTGTCGTTTTATTCTTGATGTCAACGAAGAATTAGGCACTACCATTGTGCTCATCGAGCATGATATGAGCGTCGTGATGGATATTTCCGATCGGGTGATTGTGCTCGACTACGGGCGTAAGATCTCTGAAGGAAAACCCGACGCAGTACGTAACGATCAGAAGGTCATTGACGCATATCTGGGAGTGTCCCACTAAGGGGCTGCTCGAGTTAACCTGATGTGCAAGTTGAGGAGTAAATAACATGCCGATGGAGTTGGCGTTTTTCATCGAAGTTCTGGTTGCTGGCTTGCTCTCAGGCGTGATGTACTCACTTGTCGCACTCGGTTTTGTTCTGATCTTTAAAGCCTCAGGGGTTTTTAATTTCGCCCAGGGTGCGATGGTATTGTTTGCTGCGCTGACTTTTGTCCGAATCCTGGAGATGGGCGTTAATTTCTGGCTTGCGGTCGCGATCGCATTGGCCGTGATGATAGTTCTGGCCATCATTATTGAGCGGGTTATGCTGCGGCCATTGGTGGCTCAGCCGGTGATTATTCTGTTTATGGCGACCATTGGGCTTAACTACTTTCTTGAAGGTTTAGCGCAGGGAATCTGGGATTCTCAGGTGCATGGCCTGGATATCGGTATACCAGACGTTCCCTGGATGTCGTTATTAGAGTCGACGAATATCTTGATTAGTTTGTTTGATGTTTGGTCGGCAGTTATCTGTGGAGTGCTGGTGCTGTTCCTTGCATTTTTCTTTCAAAAGGGACGAATCGGCCGAGCACTTCGCGCTGTGGCAGACGATAACCAGGCAGCAATGTCGGTTGGAATACCGCTGCAGTTAATCTGGGCGATCGTCTGGGCGACTGCGGGTATGGTAGCACTGGTTGCGGGCGCGATCTGGGGTCAACGGTTAGGCGTGCAATTCAGCATTTCCCTGGTTGCGCTTAAGGCATTACCGGTATTGATACTCGGTGGTTTTAATTCAATTGCGGGCGCCATTATCGGCGGCCTGATTATTGGAGCCAGCGAGAAAGTAGCTGAAGTGTACCTAGGCCCAATTATCGGTGGTGGCATTGAGTCGTGGGTTGCCTACTTCATTGCAATGCTGTTTCTTATTGTCAGGCCACAGGGCCTTTTCGGCGAAAAGATAATAGAGAGAGTCTAAAGACTATGCTTTATCGAGAAACTGGTCAGTTCAAGACTTCTTACAAGAAGGATATGGCGATTTTTCCAATTCGTCAGGATCGCTGGGCTGTGATCGCGATACTGATTTTCGTGGTGGTCGTCGCCCTGCAGCTGCAGCCACCGGGACCTGCCGATCTGCGGCTGATGTTCTGGCTGTTGGTGGTAGGTG
>JAAZZE010000125.1 GCA_014239255.1 Gammaproteobacteria bacterium | reverse complement strand
CGGATACAGTGGGCGTACTTGACATAGGGGTTTCCTGATTAAACGGCTAACTGGGGCGGCGGCAACTATGCCTGGCTAGCTTCAGGACGATCCAGACTCGGACCGGCGCCAAGATGAAACCGTCTATATCTCCATACAGCATCTCAATACAGTGCAACTTGGCCTTGATATGAAGATGACGCTCTATCTAATCGTCGATCCGATGTGTAGCTGGTGTTGGGGATTCAGGCCGGCCTGGCAAGCATTGCAGGAGGAATTGCCATCATCGGTTCAGATAATCGATTTGATGGGCGGCTTAGCGCAAGACACAGACCAGCCGATGGATGAGCCGACTCGTCAGTATGTTCAAAACGCTTGGTGTGCAGTCGCCAGTCGGACCGGCGCCCTGTTTAATTTCGAGTTCTGGGAGACGTGCAGGCCGCGTCGCACTACTTATCCGGCTTGCCGGGCCGTGATAGCGGCAGGGCTGCAGGACCGATGTGCCCGATCAACTATGTATGAGGCAATACAGCGTGGGTACTTTCTTGAGGCCCGCAACCCTTCTGATGCCGATACCCTGATTGCGATAGCCCATCAAATTGGAATCGATAGCGGGCAATTTGCCCGTGATCTCATGGCGGCGCAGACACAAAAGACCTTTGCCGATGAATTAGCAACAGTGCGCACTTTTGGTGTGACCGGATTTCCTACCGTCATCTGGTGCCGTGAGGACGATGAGGGTAATTCCCGGTATGGTCTTTTATGTGCTGGATATACGGATGCTGATAGTTTGCGTGCGCGCTGGGCCGAATTGATCTGCTGAGCACAGTTTGGCCCCCGGATAGGGTTCTTGCGCCCGATTTTCGTCAACACGGCTTTTCTGAGCCAGATAACAACTGTTTATTAGGATATAGGATTGACCCTCGCGGTGGCGCTCCCCTATACTGCGCGACCATTTGTTGCAGTGCAAATAACTCACGGGGGCAATATACGTTTGGCCCCCGGGCCCAGCCGAGGTTTCCGGCACCCAGATGGCAGCAGCGTGCAAAGCCCAGGCGAAAACGCCCGTCGGCAAAACCCTCTGGCGGATTCTTGGCGTCGCGGTCATAGCGGTTGGCGGTGTAGTAGTGCTTTTAGCGCTGTTGACCGAGGGACAGGCGCGCTCGGCACTACTGGGTGGTATCGTTGGGTTGTTGGCAAATGTGTACGCCGTTTGGCGGGTCTACGCGTCCCTAGCCGATGCATCGGCCGAGAGGACGCTGCTCAACCTGTACCGAGCGGAATTTGGTAAATTGGTGATTATCGGCGCTCTATGCGCGCTGGCATTCGCATTGATAAAGGATCTGGCGATTGCAGGGTTCCTGACAGGACTGGTGACAGCCTTGCTCGCGGCAACCCTCGGGGCGATCACTGAAAAAAGTAGCGACACTTAGACATGGCAAGCGACGCGCAAACCACTACCGAATACATTAAACACCATCTGCAGAACCTGACCTATGGTCAGCATGCGGATGGCAGTTGGGGTGTTGCTCATGGCGCGGCTGAAGCCAAGGCGATGGGATTCTGGGCAATCCATCTTGATACCATGTTTTGGTCTATATTGCTCGGAGCCCTGTTCCTGTGGGGTTTTCGAAAAGCGGCACAACGCGCAAGCGCACAGACCCCTAATGGCTTTCTCAACTTCGTCGAGTGGATCGTCGAATTCGTGGACGATAACGTTCGCGGATCGTTTTCACACAAGAGCGATTTGGTCGCACCGTTGGCCCTGACGCTGTTTGTCTGGGTGCTACTGATGAACACCATGGATTTGGTGCCGGTTGACTGGATTCCCCAGATTGCTCACCTGATGGGTATCGAGTACATGAAAGTGGTGCCCACTACTGATCCCAACGCGACCTTCGGTATGGCGCTTGGCGTTTTCGTTTTGACGCTTTTCTACAGCATAAAGATAAAAGGCGTAGGGGGGTTCGCGGCCGAACTGACCATGCAACCTTTTCAGGCCAAAAATCCAATCCTCAAAATTCTGTTTCTGCCGGCGAACTTCTTCCTTGAGTTCGTCAGCCTGATATCCAAACCCATATCGCTGTCACTGCGTCTGTTCGGCAATCTGTTTGCCGGGGAGATGATTTTTATCCTAATTGCACTATTGTTTTCTGGCGGTGCGGTATTGGCGGTCGCCGGGGGGGTGTTGCAGTGGGCGTGGGCGGTGTTCCATATACTGATCGTATTGCTGCAGGCCTTCATCTTTATGACACTGACTATTGTGTATTTGGAGATGGCCCATAGCCATCACTAGTTTTCTTTATTTGGTTTATATCTGACCTAACCTGACAACTTCCTACAGGAGAAACTCATGGAAATAGCTCTACTCTACGTTGCCGGCGCGGTGCTGCTCGGCCTTGCTGGCATAGGCGTTGGTGTAGGCGTTGGTGTTTTGGGCGCCCGCTTTCTTGAGGGTATTGCCCGCCAGCCCGAACTGTTGCCGATGCTTCGCACCCAGTTCTTTATTGTGATGGGCCTCGTCGATGCTATCCCGATCATCGGTGTAGCTATCGCGCTATACATCATGTTCGCCGTAGTAGGCGGCTGACCACCAGTTACAAGGTACAGGCTATGAACATCAACCTGACGCTGATCGGTCAGAGCATTGCTTTTGTTATTTTCGTCTGGTTCTGCATGAAATTCGTCTGGCCGCCGATTATCTCGGCGCTCAACGAAAGAAAGACCAAGATCGCTGATGGCTTGGCAGCAGCTGAAGAAGGGCAACGGGAAAAAGCCAAAGCACAGGAACACGTTGCACAGGTAACTACTGAAGCCAAGGAGCAAGCGCAGGAGATCATCCGCCGAGCAGAACGCCGCGAGGTTGAGATGATCGAAGAAGCCAAGGGCAATGCCCGGGCCGAAGGCGAACGCATTTTGGTTGCGGCCCGTAGTGAGATCGAGAAAGAGGCCAATCTGGCGCGCGAGTCTCTGCGGGGGCAGTTAGCCACACTGGCAGTTGCCGGTGCATCACGAATTTTGGCCCGCGAGGTTGATTCCAGCGCCCATGCACAGATGCTAGATGACCTGACGGCCGAACTGTAACGCACACTAATCCAACGAATTCACAGCTACCGTGTCAGAAATATCCAGCATTGCCCGCCCCTACGCCCAGGCCGTATTTGAGTTGGCCCGGGACTCTGGCGACTACGCACATTGGTCGGAAGTGCTGCACGCGTTAGCCGAGATAGCGATTCAGCCACAGGTCAGCACTCTTTTCTCCCATCCACGTGTGGCCCGTGAAGAGATTGCCACAGTCCTGATCGACAGCTGCGGTGAACTGCTGGATGATGTTGGTAGAAACCTGGTGCGGCTGTTGGCTCGCAATCGACGGCTTGACGTCCTTAGCGCGGTTGCAGAGCAGTACGAACTGCTACGAGCCGACGCAGAGCGCACGGTCCAGGCACATCTTGAGAGCGCGCTCGCAGTACCCGACGAGCACCGTCAGCGTATTACCCAGGCTCTGGAAAAGCGACTGGGTCGGCGTGTGGAGTTGACAGTCAGCACAGATGAATCACTGATTGGCGGCGCAGTAATCCGCGCTGGCGATCTTGTTATTGACGACTCAGTTCGGGCCCGGCTCGAGAAATTGGCAGCTGCAGTTGGCGCCTGATACAGGCGCAGCAAGCGGCTTCACGAGGAATTAAAGAATGGCTATGCAACTGAACCCCTCCGAAATCAGCGAACTGATCAAGGAACGGATAAAGGATTTTGATGCCGGAGCTGAGGCACGTACCGAAGGTACCGTGGTCAGTCTTACTGATGGGATTAGCCGTGTCCATGGTCTGGCTGACGCTATGCAGGGTGAGATGTTGGAGTTTCCCAACGACACCTTCGGCCTGGCGCTCAACCTCGAGCAGGACTCGGTGGGCGCTGTAATACTTGGAGACTACGAGCATATCGTTGAAGGTGATACGGTCAAGTGCACCGGACGAATCCTCGAGGTGCCAGTAGGCACAGGCTTGCTCGGACGCGTTGTGGATTCGCTTGGCCAAGCCATTGACGGCAAGGGTCCGATTGAGTCGGAAACCACATCGCCGATCGAGAGCATCGCGCCAGGCGTCATCACCCGCCAGTCAGTGTCTGAGCCGATGCAGACTGGCCTGAAGTCCATCGACTCGATGGTGCCGATTGGCCGCGGCCAGCGTGAACTTATCATCGGCGACCGCCAAACCGGCAAAACCGCGGTAGCGATCGATACCATCATCAACCAGAAGGACACAGGCGTTAAGTGTATTTATGTCGCTATCGGCCAGAAAGCATCCTCAGTAGCCATTGTCGTCAGTAAGTTAGAAGAGCACGACGCGATGGCGCACACCATCGTAGTTTCCGCATCGGCCGCCGAGTCTGCAGCCATGCAGTACATCGCTCCGTACTCCGGGTGCGCCATGGGCGAGTATTTCCGCGACCGCGGCGAAGATGCCCTGATTATTTACGATGACCTGACCAAACAGGCCTGGGCGTACCGGCAGGTGAGCCTCCTGCTGCGTCGACCGCCAGGCCGTGAGGCATACCCAGGAGATGTTTTTTACCTGCATTCACGATTACTCGAGCGGGCCGCGCGTATCAGCGCA
>JAAZZE010000124.1 GCA_014239255.1 Gammaproteobacteria bacterium | reverse complement strand
CTGGCTATGCCGGTGGCTGCGCAGCAGCTTACTTTCCATTATGGGTTTATCGGCCAGCATGATGACCAGCAGTTGTATGTAGTTGAAAACGGCGCAGCTGTTGCTTCCGGTGCTAAGTTAAAACTGAACTTTGAGTACCCCACGGGCAGCTGGTTTTACGTGTGCTACCTGTCGAGTACCGATGACTATGCGTTGTTGTATGCCTCCGCCACCGGCACTGATGCAAACGATAAGACCACCTTTGATACCCTGGGCTGGCTGGCGCTGGATCAAAACGTCGGCACCGAGATCTTTACCCTTATCACGAGTGAAAAACGTCTGGAGAGCTTCGAGGCATTGCTCGATAACTACGCCAAGGCCAGCGGCAAAAGCCGCAAACGCTTTGCCAAACGCATTGCGCGTGCCTTACAGGATCTGCCGGGACAACTCGCCGGACCATCGGGCATACAGCTTGCCCAGCGTCTCGACAAACCAGTGATGGGCGGGGTGACCTTTCGCGGTGTTACCAGCGAGGACTTGTCCCCGCACAGCCTCAGCCACAAAGCCAGCGGTGATCGCATCGCCCAGGCTGTCTTCACCATAGACCACCAGTAACACGATTTGGAACAACGGACCCTTTCGCTTCGCACCCTGCTGATCGGCAACACCCTGGCGCTGGCGCTTGTGCTGGGATTGCAGGCGCTCTTTCCCACAACGCTGCTCGATTTTGAGCTGCGGATAATCGACAACCGCTTTCGGGTGCGGCAGGCACTGGATATGGCACCACCTTTCAGTGAGCGGCTGGTGCATATCAATATCGATAACTACGCCAAGACCCAGTCGGGAACTCCACTATGGGAAAAACAAACCTACGCCCGGCTCATCAACAACATTGCCACAGCGCAGCCTGAAGCCATTGCCTGCGATATCATGTTTGTCGACTGGGCCGAGCAATCAGGTAACAGTGCCTTGGTACAGGCCGCAATTGATGCGGGCAATCTGGTCAACCCGTTTCTTGTGGACACATCGCCTGATGCTGTAAGAGCCCCTGCGGCGCTGGCACTGGATGCCAACCCACGGCTCGCGCCGGGCAAGGCGCCTCACGCCAGCGGCGTTCTGGTAACACCTTTTGATGCCCTGACGGAGCAATCGGCCGGACTGGGTTTTGTCAATTTACAGCCCGATCCCGATGGAGTGATCCGCCGGGTGCCACTACTGGTGGAGCTCGACGGGGCATTGGTGCCGTCTTTTTTTCTGCAAGCGCTGGCGGTACAACTGGATTACGATCTTGAGCAGATAGAAGTACCCGATCGCTCGCAGGTCATCCTGCACAACTTTCCCAAACCCGACACGGGCACGACACATAATCTTGTGCTACCGCTTGATCGCGACGGTAATCTTCTGGTCAACTACGCCGGACCACTGGATATTGCCACCTACCCAAATTCCTACAGTGCCTGGAACCTGCTGACGGCAAGCACCACATTGGATTTTTCGGGCAAGTTGGTTTTTCTTGCCGATACATCAACACAGGCCAGCCAGTATGGCGACGTAAGCCCCACCCCGCTGGACAATACCTTTCCACGGGCCTACATCTGGTCTAATGCTGCCAGCATGCTGCTGACCGACGCTTTTATTACCCCGGCGCCGTATGGCTTCGCGATCGCTATGACCGTGCTGTTGGGGGGGTTACTGGTCTTTGCCGCGTGGCATCTGCGAACGCTTTGGTTCAGCACAGCCGCACTGGGAATGCTCGTCATGTATGCCGCTGTTGCCTTTGGCGCTTTTGCCCAAGGCGGCTGGCTGCTGCCAGTGCTGCCAGTGCTGATACCTCTGGTTGTGATGTATCTTTTTTCCAGCATGTACCGCTACGCCCAGCTGGAGCACTACGAGGGCGTACTTGAGGGGAGTCTAAAGAGCTACCTCTCGCCGCGGCTGATGGATCAGATCCGCAGCGACCCGGACATTCTCAAACTCGGCGGTACGCGCAAGCGCATCACCGTAATGTTCAGCGATATTGTGAATTTCACGGCGTTTTCAGACCAGGCTGACCCACAGGAGATACAGGATGTACTGGAGACGTACTTTGGTGATTCTGCGTCAGTCATATTTGCCCAAGATGGCGTGATCGATAAATACATGGGCGACGGCATTCTCGCTTTTTTTGAAAACGACAGCGATGACATCACCAGCGCATCCCGGGCAGTAAACTGCGCGTTGCAAATGCAGGCACGGGCCCAAGAGCTTGATCAGCACTATCGTGCGCAAAACCGCTTTCCGTTTGCTATTCGCATTGGCTTGGCTACCGGCTACGCCAAGGTGGGCAATATTGGCCCGATCGAAAAAATCGACTACACCGTGATCGGCAGCGTGGTGAACCTGGCCTCAAGGCTGCAAAGCGCTGGCGAGCCAGGGAACGTAATTATCGACGAGGATACCTGCTTTTTCGTCAAGGCCACTCATACGGTCAAGAGCCTTGGAGCACAAGATCTCAAAGGATTTGCTCGGCCAATAGAAGCCTTCTTAGTCAGCGCCGACTGACTGATCGTTGCCGTTCCTTGGCCCTTGCTCCCAGGGTTGGCACGGGGCCCGACCTGAAGCGTTGCAGTTGAATAAGGGCTTGGGGCTGTCCAACCATCAACAGCCGCCCTTTCTCCTTGCTAAATCGGTTGAGCTCAAATTCAATCCAGTTCGTGCTTGGCTCCACGAACTGACGTAAGATAGTGTCGGCGTGACCCGAGGGTACCGCCGATTAAGGCTGGGTAATACAAAATAAAGTTCTATTCTTAAGAGTCACGAGAAACTTCATGCAGGACATCAATTTTTCCGCCGGAGAAACTATCCTACTTGAAGGTGAAACAAGCGATACCGCGTTTCAGATACTTTCTGGAGAGGTCGAAATATATACGGAGCGCTCTGGCCAGGTTATAAGACTGGGCTATGTCACGGCCGGGGATTATCTTGGAGAAATGGGCCTGATTGATCAGGGCCCTCGAAGTGCCAGTGCCCGTGCCGTAACTGACGTTGTTGTTCTGGAATTCCAACGCTCTGAGTTCATTGAACACGTCAGTAATGAGGCGGTAGTAGCCTATAGAATCATTACCCGACTATGTCATCGACTTCGGGAAACAAACCAGCGACTGGTGGAGTCACTACCCGCAACCGACCCAAACTTCATCGCAGATAGGCCCGGCTCAATCAAAGTAACAGTTTTTGGAGATCATATCGATCTCGCTCCATATATACCTCTAGAGGGCATTAGGATCAAACAGATGCAGTTCTCGATTGGTCGAACCGACGAAGTTTCAATTGATCAAAACGCTGCGCTGCTGCTGCCAGACTCAATCCCCTCTCGCCTATCCGTGAATCACTTTACGGTTTTAAATACCCCTGATGGCGTCATAGTTTGGGACCTTGAGAGTTCTCTGGGCACAAAGATCAATGATGTGACGATCGGTCATGAATTCTTAGAGGATCATCAGATACTGAAGGCTGGCGAAAATAAGATTGTCGCTGGTGGCGAGGATTCGCCATTTCGCTTCCAGATTGTCGTCGAGTAAACAGCTTTTGTCCCTGCTATGAAATGAATCCTCTGTTAGCAGGTGCTCAGCAACCGTGACCAGTTGGGCCGCGGGCGACGCGATGCTTTTCTTGAAGAAAGCGCAGGCTATTTTCCAAAGGTTGCCACTCAATTTTTCTTCAATATGCGCTGCGTCCCAAGAAGCACTGATGCTCTCAACGCACCAGCGCAGCCATACCATAACCACATGGTCAGGCAAGCGACGGTTGGCGACTTTCAGCACTGCGATACTGCAGGTAACCTGTCAATAATTAATGCAGATAAACAAAAAAAGTAGCGCCGCTCCTCTGGCCTTGGCCCAACTACCAATGTATGACTGGCCGGAGATTGCAACGGCCACCGATACCTTGTGGGGCGCCATTCGCGATGCTTTCAACCAACGCGATATCTGCGCGCCCACCACGCTGGATCGTTCGCTCCCTCGCGACCAAATCTGGCTTTCAAAGCAGTTGCTGCTGAGCCAAACCTGCGGGCTGCCGCTGGTTCAGACCCTGCGCAAACAAGTAAAAGTGCTGGGCAGTTTTGAATACGAAGGTATCGCGCCAGCAGGCGCGTATCACAGCGTAATTATTGCCCGCACCGGCATCGACAAAAACCTTGCTTCACTGCGGAACAAGCGTGCCGCTATCAACGGCGCCGATTCCTACTCCGGCTGCCTGGCCTTTAAATGCGCAGTGGCACCGCTTACCCCTGGCGATAGTTTTTTCAGCGAGATCCTGGTCACGGGCAGCCACCGCGAATCGATCCGTGCAGTAGCCAATGGCAGCGCCGATACTGCGGCTATTGACTGTATCAACTGGCAGCTGGCAAGGCGTCACGATGCTGCTGCTATGTCGGTTGATATCATCGCCCAGACGCCGAGCCGCCCGGGGTTGCCGCTGATTACTGCGGGCAGCAAAACCCAAGCCGAGCTTGGCCTCATGCGCGAGGCTTTGGCGAGCGCAGTGACAGGTCTTGATGAAAATACCCGCGCCGTGACGGGTATCAGAAGTTTTCAGCCCCTGGATGATACTGCCTACGCGGTGATCGCCAATGACCTGCACCG
>JAAZZE010000123.1 GCA_014239255.1 Gammaproteobacteria bacterium | reverse complement strand
CCTAAGTCGAGCCCAGTGGACATAATGCCTAAAAGCGTAGTCGCCAATTGCCCGGCCTGGCTTATCCAGGCGAGACTCGTTTTCCGATAATCTGGCAACACGTCATCCGTTAACCATTGATTTGGGCCGAGCAAACGGAGATACGCCGGCAGAATATCCACCGGTCGCGCTTTTGTTTCACTCCAGATATCCACTTGTTCTCGTATATCCGGTCGATTGTTGGTGTATTCGGTACCTGTTGCCTCCCACCCTCTGAAATGTCGCGATTTACGCTTGTCCATCATCAGTTTGGCATCTTGAGGCAATGCAAACAGTCGCTCCAACATGTCAAACAAGTCGTTCATGAACGATGGCGAAATATCGTGATTGACCACCTGCAGGAATCCGACCTTATGACAGATTGTGCATATCTCTTCCGCCAATGCCCGTCGTTCGGTTTTGGAGCCTTGCCATCGAGCGAGATCAACTACGGGTATATTGGTAAACGACTTTGGCGGATTCATCGACACCACACCTCAATTTAACCAAAACAATGCCGGCACAAAGATAGACAATTTTGCCACCGCCACCTCCCGCGATACAGGTGGTAGTGACCTGGCCCGTTGTAACATTCGCTCGGCCTCTTCGTCGAGGGATCCGAATTTGCTTTTGGCAGATGTGGGGCCGTGGCCCAGCCGCATGTCCGAAGCTTTAGCCGTTGCCTGTTTGACATCACTCCTTTTAGTCCTAATGACCATGTCGGCGCTTTGCTGTTTTATCTTTGAAACTCACAGTACACAATGTGCAGCCTTATAAATGTATAGTAATTTTCAGGAGTTATCTGAGCCACAACGCTACCTATAAAGGTATCAAGATGCTCTTTATAAAAACTTACAAAGTAAAGTTTACCCCTTCACTGTGTGAAGAGGATAGATGTATTAAGTTAAACATTAAAAGGGGGTGGACACCCCCCTTAAGTGTGCTGAAAATCCGCGGTCAGCCACTACCTGATGCAGGTGATCCGATGCCAGATGGGCATATCGCTCTGTCATCTTAATGCTGGCATGACGAAGCAGTTTGCTCGCCTCATATAACGGTACACCTTCCATCACTAGCCAACTGGCAAAGGTGTGTCTGAGATCATAGATTCGGAAATCTTCTATGTCAGCCTTCTGGCCCTTCAATTGTTCCCAGATAGGCGCCAACGATTGATGGATTTTGACGTGCCTCAAGACCACTGCCCTGCCAACTGCTACGTCCAGACTCCATAACAACTACCTGATCGGCCACATCAAGCGCTCGCTGCGTGCTTTGCTCTACCAGCATAATCAGGAGCCCTTGATCTTTCAGCGTATCAATAACTCGATAACATTCATCCACCATTTTCGGCATGAGGCCAAGAGACAGCTCATCAACCAATAAAACAGTTGGGCAAGCCATCACTGCCCGACCAATCGCCAGCATTTGCTGTTCACCACCAGACAGAGAACCTGCCAGTTGTGACCGGCGTTCGGCAAGACGAGGGAACGTTGTATACACATTGTCACGATTCGCCTTTAGTTCGGCGAGACTCTGCAAATGCCCGCCTACCGTCAGATTATCCTCCACGGATAGATCAGCAAATACTCTTCGCCCCTCAGGAACCAATGCAACACCGCGCGCCAATCTGCCTCTGGGCCCAATCGATGTTACGTCATCTCCTCCAAGATGTATGGAACCGGAACGTGGCAAAAGATGGCCCGCAAGCGCCATGATGGTGGTTGTTTTTCCAGCACCGTTTGCACCGATTAAGGCGAATATTTCTCCCGCGCGCGCCTCAAAAGACAAATCATGCAGCGCAAGAATATCGCCGTAACTGCATTGAAGATTCTGAACAGAAAGCATCAGGCCTTCGCCTCGCCAAGGTAGGCCGTACGAACCTTGGGGTTCGCCATGACTTTGGAGGTGGGCCCAAAATCCAGGTATCGTCCCTGGTCCTGAACATACAGTTTGGGACAGATACGAATCACTTCCCGCAAATTATGCTCAATCAGAAGTATGCTTCTAGTCTCATTAACTAAAGACAAAATCAGATCGGCCATCTCTGTGGCTTCCGCCTGATTTAAGCCTGCAAGAGGCTCATCCAACAGGATAAGACGCGGCTCTAATGCCAATGCACGAGCCAATTCCAGGCACTTTAAATAACCAAGCGGCACTTCAGATGGATAAGCGTCTGACGCGCTTTTGATACCAACCATATCCAAAAACTCGTGGGCTCGTGCAAGCTCTTTATCTCTTTTGGTTTGAATCAAGGCTTGAAGAGGTGAAGCCATACGCTGGCACCCAGCCGCCAGGGCTACGTTCTCCAGCAAGGTAAAGGCCGTTAGCGGTTTAACAATTTGTTGTCCAAGAGCCAGGCCACTTCTGATTCGTTTGTCTGTAGCCCAGTTAGTAATGTCTTGCCCATCGAGAGCAACTGTCCCGTTAAACGGCTTAACTAATCCAGTGATAACGCGCATAAGTGTCGTTTTACCCGCTCCATTGGGGCCAATCACACCAACAAGCTCGCCAAGTCCGATATCGAGCGACACATCTTCGACAGCAACAACCCCGCCAAATTTGACGGTTACTTCAGAAACGGATAAAAGTGCTGACACGAGTCAAGACCGCCTATTAAGAAGGCGTTTTACAGCCCCGGCTATGCCGTCGGGTGAAAACCGCATCACACCAAAGACCAATAACCCATAAATTAACAACTTGTAGTCGCTAACAAACTGAAACCAAAGTGGCAAAACAGATAGCACAGCAGCAGCGAGTGCTACAGCCCAAACTGATCCGACCCCGCCGATAATTACCATAGCAAGAACCGTAACCGACTCAACAAAGCCAAAGCTGTCCGGGCCGATGTATCGCACATGGTGCGCATAAAGGGCTCCGGCAATACCCGCACCCGAGGTACCGATCACAAAGGCCCATAATTTGAAACGCGGCACATCAATACCAAGGACTCGGGCAGTATCTTCGTCGTTTGCGATGGAATCGAACGCAAATCCCATCCACGACCGTTTTATGTAAACAGCAAGTGCGGCGAACAAGGCGGCGCAGATAATTGATAAAACAAGAAGACCAGGTCGCCCGAACTGCGCTGCGGGAATACCTGAGATTCCAATCTCGCCACCAAGCCATTCCTGTTTTCGAACCAAGCCAACAAACAAGAACGCCACTCCCATGGTTGTAATCGCTAAAAAGTCATGGCGTACTCGAAGTGAGGCCAACCCGACAACAAACCCTACCGAGCCGGCAACAACCGCTGCGGGTGGTAAGGCTGCTATCAACGGCCATCCTGCTTTGGTGAGCATTGCACCGGTGTAAGCGCCAAGACCATAAAACGCAGCATGGCCAAGGCTAACCTGGCCGCAAAACCCGGTAATTATGTTCAAAGACAGCGCAAACAAAACTGTAATGGCCATCGTAGTTGCTAAGATGATCTCGTAGGCCATGGCGCTAACCTGCTCTTAGCAGCCCTTGCGGCCGCAGCATTAGCGCAATTATGAGAAACGCAAATGCAATAGCATCGCGATCAAGAATATGGCCTATATAAACAGTGCCAAAAGATTCAACGATTCCAATTGCAAGCGCGGCAATTAGGGTTCCCCGTACGCTGCCAAGCCCTCCAAGAACAATGATAGCGAGTGCTTTATACGATGCCACAGCACCCATAGTTGGCTCAGCCAGGTTTGTGAGTAACACAACCATTACGCCAGCAGCACCGGCTAATGCTGATCCTATGAAGAAATTAAGGTACCGAACATTTTCGACATTGATGCCAAAAGATGCTGCCATTTGGGGATCAGTTACAGTGGCCCTCCAGGCAACCCCTGTCCGTGTACGACTGGAAAGCCATGCCAACACAGAAAGAAAGCTAACGGCCATCACGATAATCAGAATCCGCGAATAACTTAGTAACAAGCCACCACCGAGTTCGACCTGTGTTCGCAATGGCGGATTATGAAAAGAGAGTCCATAACTGCCAAAAACAATCCTGAAGAGTTCCTCAAAAGCGATAAACAGACCAATAGAAGCAATGAGGGCCACGAGCGGTGGCTTATCCAGCAGTGGTCGGTAAGCCACTCGATAGATCAGCATCCCCAGAAGACCAACCAAAACCATTGCAGCACACAAGGCTAACGTCAGACTGCCAGTCTGATTGGTAACAATGACACCAACGTAACCACCCAGAGTAAACAACGCAGCATGTGCTACATGCAATATTCGAAGCAGCCCGTATATCAGCGTCAACCCTAGAGCAATCAGCGCGTAGATAGCGCCTTGGACGATTCCCTGAATCAGTAAATCAACAGCTAACATGACAACCTAGGTAGATAACGAAGAGCGCGGGGCCTTTTCGGCCCCGCACTTTCAAAGGATGGAATTACTCCTCTGGGGGAGCAAGAAGAACTGGATCCGAGATAACAGCGTAGTGATGCCAACCGCCATCGCGCACAAGCAGTACTGCACCAATTTTCGGGTCTTCTTTTTGTGCCGTCAAAATAGATGCGACCACATCATCACGTAAATCATCGGTTTCATAGCTGATCGCCTTACCGCCCAGACACATCGAATTGAAGGATACCGAGGTATCCAGCCCTGCGACAGTAATCCGGTGGTT
>JAAZZE010000122.1 GCA_014239255.1 Gammaproteobacteria bacterium | reverse complement strand
GCCATCCTTGAGTACCTGCCCTATCGAAAGCGCGATGGTACCGCTTTGCGCGATGAATCCACCTACCCCATATTTGCCAGCAATGGTTATGCTGGAGTCAGAGTGGATATATCGGGCACCGGTGAATCTGACGGCGATTTTGATGATGAATATTCGCCAAGAGAACTGGCCGATGGCATCGAAGTGATTGCCTGGATTGCAAAGCAGGACTGGTGCGACGGCAACATCGGCATGATGGGCATCTCCTGGGGCGGGTTTAACTCCCTGCAGATTGCCGCCATGAATCCGCCGGCACTCAAAGCTGTCGTCGCTATTGGCACAACCGTCGACCGCTATAACGATGACATCCACTACAAGAACGGCTGCCTGCTTTATTCCAATGCCTGGTGGTCTGCTGTCATGCTGTGTTATGCATCGAGGCCGCCCGACCCCGCTCTGGTAGGAGAATGCTGGCGTGATATGTGGCTGCATCGTCTTGAAACTCAGCCTTTTCCACTTGAGATATGGTTATCCCATCAGCGTCGGGACGACTACTGGCGCCACGGCTCGGTGTGCGAGAACTACGCCGCCGTAACGACTCCTGCGCTGGTGATCAGCGGTTGGGCTGACGGCTATCTCAACGCACCCCCAGCTGCCGCTCAAAATTTTGCGGGTCCAACCAAGGCAATCAATGGTCCCTGGATACACCAGTACCCACACTTCGCCTACCCCCATCCGCGAATGGACTTTCATGCCGAAGCACTACGCTGGTGGGATCATTGGTTAAAAGGGCGTGACAACGGAGCCGATGCGCTGCCGGCCTACCGCGCCTATATCTCCGATGGCGTGCATCCGTCTCTTCCCCGAAAACATGAGCCAGGACGCTGGGTCGCCGAAGAGTCCTGGCCCTGCGAAGATATATCGACGGTTAGCTTTTTCCCCTCCAACACCTCAGATCTCACCGACCGTCCGGGCACGACCACCAACCTGACCATCTGCTCACCGCTGGATACCGGAACTGCCGCTGGAGAATTTTTTCCCCTTAAGCCCGATGAGGAACTTGCCGGTGATCAGACCGGTGATAATGCCGGCTCGCTCGTTTTCCAAACTGCGGTACTTGACCAATCTGTCCAAATCCTTGGACAACCCACAATGGCCTTACGTGTTTCGATCGACCAACCCGTGGGCCATCTTGCGGTTCGCCTGCTGGATATACATCCAGATGGGACTTCTTTTCGAGTCAGCTGGGGGGTGATCAACCTAACCCACCGCACCAGTGATGCGAACCCCAACCCGGTAGAACCGGGCAAGCTCATGGATATTGCGCTAAGCCTCGACCAGTGTGGTTACCGCTTCCCTTGTGGACACCGCATCGGTCTTGCCATATCGACGGCATACTGGCCTATGGTGATGCCGGGGCCTTATCGGATCACGGCCTGCATCGAAACCGGCCAGCACACCCGTCTTGATTTGCCAGTACGGTACGGCAACGACAGCTATGACATGCCTGAACCCGATAACCCTAATCCACTACCCGAGTACATCCAGCATCGTCCGGCCGAATACCGCCGATGGGTAACACACGGCTGCGAAAACAACGCTACCCAACTGCAAGTCATTGATGATACTGGTGAGGAAGAAATGCCAGATCACGGACTGCGGATACGCCACCGCCACGAGGACTGTTGGTCGATTATCCCGGATGACCCGTTAAGTGTTTCGTCCAAAACCCTGTATTACTGCTGGATGTCGCGCGATGACTGGTCTATTCGGACCGAAACCGAAACCACCATGTCGTGTGATGTCGCTAATTTTTATATTTGGGCCAAGATTAGCGCTTTTGAAGGCAACGCAGTCGTCCACGCTCGTGAATGGGAGAGAATCATCCCTCGTGATCTTCTGTGATGGCTGTCTTCTGGGTCAAGCCCAGGCAGTTAACCTGGCGTGGGATTTTGCCCGGAAAATAAAACAACCAATCATTTCGTATAAATAAGACGCTAATTCAATGTTTATTATTGACTTTGGCTCCCAGTCGACATTAACTACGAATATCGTTGCGAAAACGGTCAACGTAGAACATCGTGACTGAATCATGGTCTCAACGGAAAACATGCTAAACACACCTTAGGAGATGAGATAAATGTACGACAGACAAAGATCTGAAATCGATCAACTACAGGCCCGGGTGGCCAAAGGCAAGATGAGCCGACGGGAATTTCTCTCCCGCATTTCGGCGATGGGCTTGGGTGCCATGGCGCCGGGACTTTATATGCAGAGCGCTCTGGCTGCACCAAAGCAAGGTGGACGCTTTCGCCAGGGTGTGACCGGCGGCGCCACTAGTGATGTGCTGGATCCAGGCCAGATCCTGGACCACTACATGTTGAACGTGCAGTTTGGTCAGTTGCGTAACAACCTGACCGAGGTCGCACCCTCAGGCGAACTCGTGCCAGAGCTTGCCGAAAGCTGGGAAGGTAGCAATGGTGCCAAAACATGGAACTTTAAGGTTCGCCAGGGTGTCGAATTCCATAACGGCAAATCGCTGACTTCTGAGGACGTCGTTGATTCGCTGAACCACCACCTGGGTGAAGATTCCAAGTCTGCCGCTAAAGGTCAGTTGGGTGCAGTAACTTCAGTCAAAGCGGACGGTAAATACGGAGTCGTGGTAGAGCTATCAGGCGGAGATGCTGACTTTCCCTTTATCCTCACCGACTATCATCTGCTGATCTGCCCGTCCAACGGAGATGGCACGGTCGATTGGCAATCCGGTACGGGCACAGGCGGTTTTACGCTGGTTGAACATGAGCCGGGTGTACGTACCTTGACTAAAGCTAACCCCAACTACTGGAAGCCTAACCGCCGTTTCTTTGATGAAGTGGAGACGCTCCAGATCGCTGACTCGGCCGCTCGGGAAAATGCCCTGCGCACTGGTGAGCTCGATGCAATGAACAACGTCGCCCCCAAGACCGCTGACCTGCTCAAGCGCCAGTCAGGCATCGTGGTAGATGTCACCAAAGGCAACAAGCAGGTCACTCTGCCCATGCTGACTAATATCGCGCCGTTTGATAATAACGACGTCCGGACAGCCATGAAGTACATCGTTGACCGGGAGCAGTGGCTCAAGGTGGTCGCACGTGGATATGGCGAGTTAGGCAACGATAACCCGATTGGTCCGGCTAACGTTTATCGCGCCACCACGGATGAACTGCCACAACGTGGCTACGATCCCGACAAGGCCAAGTATCATCTGAAAAAGGCGGGCTTTGATAGTCTGGATGTCAAATTCCACGCCGCTGAGACAGGATTTGGCGGATCGATCGACGCCGGCCAGATGATGGCCGAGACCGCGCGGCCTGCGGGCATCAATGTCGAGGTAGTGCGTGAACCTGATGACGGCTACTGGTCAAATGTGTGGATGAAAAAACCGTTTTCGGCCTGCTACTGGTCGGGTCGTCCCACCGAGAACATGATGTTCTCCACTGTCTACTGGGGAGAAGCAGCTTGGAATGACACTTACTGGAAAAACGCCCAGTTTGATGAACTGCTGCTGCAGGGGCGGGTCGAAACTGATGCCACCAAGCGTCGTGCCATCTATGTAGAGATGCAACAGATCGTGCACAATGACGGTGGTACGGTGCTGCCGCTATTCCTGCAGGATATCTTCGCCACCAACGACAAGGTCCGTCACCCTGATGTGATTGGCGGTAACTGGGAGTTAGATGGCTGTAAAGCAGCTGAACGCTGGTGGTTTGCCTGATCACAAGTACGGGTTGTTAAACTAAAAAACCTGGCGCTGCACCCGTAGCGTCAGGTTTTTTTTGACCTCGTAAATTTTGAGAACGAGGCAAAACAGTCAGGCCTCGGAGACGGCATGACCAGCTTGGCGCTGCGCGCTATTCACAAGCCACACACCATAAATGGTGACCCCCAGTGCAACCCAATGCCAGACACTGTAACGCTCACCAAATACCACCAGTGCAATGGCGATTCCGAAAACGGTGACCAGATAGGCTACCTGGCTGAAATAGACCGGCCCAGAAATACGTACCAGGGTAAAGAACAAGGTAAATGCGATTGCCGATACAACCCCGTGGAGGGTTATCAGGCCGTTGACCAGCGTGGCATCTTCCCACAACGCATACCATTGCCCTGAAATTAGCATTAGGCATAGCAACAACAAAGCAGAGGCAAACATCATACCGTTGGCGCCAACCAGTGATTCCACATCGGCGGGCTTATATTTAGCCGTATATACGGTCCCGGCAGCATAGGCGGCCGGGGTGAAAAAAGCCATCATAAACCAGCCGATCGGTTGGTCTGCCGGCAGCCCGTTATCTGGCAGAATGACAAGCAGCGCCCCTAATAGACCTAAGCCGATCCCAGATGCCCGTTTGATATGGGGCTTTTCCAAACCAAAGACCACTGCCAAAAGATAGGTGATCAAAGGCACCATGGTCAGCGCCAACGACATAACGCCTACACTGATGTAATGAAGACACCAAAACATATTTGCGGTCGGTAACCCGGAGCTAAGAGCCCCTGCAACCAGGTAGTACCCAAAATGCCTCGGAGACAGAGGAACCCGTCTGCGGCGAATAAGATTTACCAGGGTCAGTAGAGCCGCACCGATCATCAGTGTCCAAAATGCATAGGCCAGAGGTGGGATTCCCGAGAGCCCCACAAAACGGGC
>JAAZZE010000121.1 GCA_014239255.1 Gammaproteobacteria bacterium | reverse complement strand
TTATTATTATTTAACCTGGATCAATTTAATTTACCGTAATGTAGGGGGTTGGGCTAGTGTTTTGGGTTTGGTTATGTTATTTACGGATGGTGGGGTGGTTCTTAAAATCGGAGACTGTCTTTTGCTACAAGCCCGATGAGGAACTATGTTGTTATCTTTGCCCCTTGTCCGAATCTGGTCACAACGGGCATAAATATAACTGTCGAGGATGATCCTCTGACAGCAGTTGATACAACGCAGAATGGCTTTTTTAACGCAATTTAGCATGGTGGAGTAGAGGCACCAATGGAACCTGGCCCGGGAATAACGCCTAATACAAAAATTTTTGATGCTCCAGTAGGAACCTGGTCTTAGGGGCCACTTTCTATGTTCTATTTACTAGTATCTTTTTTCAAGCACCCATAGCAAGCAGCAACCACACGATGTCCAAATTTGCCTTTCAACCCTGGCATACAAAAGATATTATGGTCGTCTTATCCTGCTAATATGAACCGTCAAAACTAATCTCCTGATATCTCAATGACTGACAACACACACACATTTAACGAGGTCATAATCACGACCGATTGGCTTGCGCAGCACCTAGCCGATCCGGATCTTCGAATCTTCGACTGCACCACACATCTTATTCACCAATCAAGTCCGGAGTCCAAGGCGCCATATGTCGTTCAGTCCGGTAAAAATGACTACGATAAAGCACATCTCCCCGGCGCCGCTTTTATAGATTTGCAACAGGACTTATCCGACGCCGCTAGCCCTTATCGTTTCACCTGCCTTCAGGCGAATGAACTTGCAAAAAGATTTAGCGAGTTGGGTATTGGAGATGAAACCACCGTGGTGCTGTACAGCCAAACCACACCGCAATGGGCTACCCGCATCTGGTGGTTACTTAGGACTATAGGCTTTGACCGAGCGCACGTGTTGGACGGGGGCCTCACCCGTTGGCAAGCAGATGGGCGCACTGTTTCGCACGAGACAACTATCCACCCACCGGCTTCGCTGACAACCCAACCACGTAACGGACTGCTTGTGGACAAAGCGACCGTGTTATCGGCTATCGATGACGACAACATCTGCACCATCAATGCGCTACGCGCCGTTCAACACGCCGGACTTGATAACGGAGAGTTCGGTCATTACGGTCGACCCGGTCGCATCCCGCACTCGTTTAATGTCCCAACCAATGAGTTGGTGGACGCTACGACAATGGAATTCCTCCCCACCGAGGAGATTCGCTCTCGCCTCCATGCGGTCGGCGCCTACGAGGCAGATCATGTGATCACTTATTGTGGCGGTGGTATTGCTGCCAGCACAACTGCCATGTTCCTCGTTCTCTTTGGCCACCCCCATGTCAGTCTGTACGACGCATCGTTGAGTGAATGGGCTATCGATCGAAACTTACCAATGGTCACTGATTCGACAGACTAATACTTACCCTCCCCTTGTTTGTCCTGCTGCGTCAAGCTCCCCCGCTTCATCGATCGCCGATGCTCCGGCCAATGGCCTCAGTACCAAAACGATTGGTAATTCGATCCAGCACATCGTTAGTAGAGTCATTAAACTCCCCCTGGCGAGTAAACAGCGGATAGCCCTCTGGGCTCCTGGATAGAGTCGGGTCGTCTCTTTTTACTTAAGCACTACTGTCCGCGGTCTAAGAGGGTCGGGCCCGAGCCTAAGGCCAATCAATGCATAAACGCGCCCAGGTCTGCGGGCAATATCTTTTCAAGATAGGCATCGCGCGAGTGTATTCATTGTTAAGTGGGATTGAAGCCTCTTGCATCACTAACTGATGGTTCTCAACCTAACGGAAGACGCGACGCCGGCAAGCGCCTACAATGGCCGTCTGATGCCCTGTTATTGAAAGTAAATCTCATGTCCAACCCAGTTGCTATGGAACTTGCGCCCACCGGCACTTTGCGTGCCGCCATCAACCTCGCTAACTTTCTTCTGGTGACAAGCAAAAAGACCAATGGAGACCCCGATGGGGTGGCACCCGATTTGGCGGCTGCCATCGCCGATGATCTGGGGGTCGGCATCGAGTACGTGCCTTTCGCCACGCCGGGGGAGTTGGCCGATGCGGTCAGTGACGGTGCCTGGGACATCGGGCTGATTGGCGCAGAACCTGCTCGCGCCGAGCACATCGACTTTACCGCGGCGTATGTCGAGATCGAAGCCACCTACCTTGTCCTCCAGGACTCACCTTTAAAACAACTTGAAGATATCGATCGACCGGGGATTCAGATTGCCGTTTCTGCCCGGAGCGCCTACGACTTGTATCTCACGCGTCACCTGAAGCACGCCAAACTCGTCCGGGCTGAGGGGCTCGATGCGTCATATGAGCTTTTCGTTCGAGAAGGTCTCGACGCTCTGGCAGGGCTCAAACCACGTTTGTTATCTGATGCCGAAACCCTTGGACAGGCGCGGCTACTCGAAGGCCAATTTACTGCGGTACAACAAGCCGTTGGAACCCCTGCCGACCGTAAGGCTAGCGCGGCTTATCTTCGATCGTTTATCGAGACCGCCAAAGCCTCGGGGTTAGTAGCACAATTAATTTCTCATCACCGGGTAAAGGGGCTGTCCGTCGCTCCAGGGGTCTAACAAACACCTATCCTGGATGGCCAGCGACTTACGTCGAAAACCTCTATGCGTTTTATGTATGTGCTGGGTAAATTGTCCTTTTCAGACAAGCGCGCCTCGCCGTTGCTAAGGGGTCATATACCTTTGTCGTTGTCATAAGATATAAGCGCACGCTGGATACTTGTACTAAAAACAAGCATCTCGACCACTTTGCCTCGACCAGAGAAAACCGCGCTCTTCGTTGTTCATCACCCTCCTCGCTTTAGGATCGTTATTTCTTTTCCTTGATTTCGGTCGGAAGACCCTGTTTCTTCCACTGTGCGTAGCCCCCTGCCATGTGGCAGACTGGGCTCAAACCCATGGCTTGAACCGACTGGGCAGCCAATGCCGACCGCATTGCGCCAGCGCAAAAAAAGACAAATCGCTTACCGGACTGGAACACATCACGCGCATACGGACTAGCTGGATCGACCCAGAATTCCAGCATGCCGCGCGGCGCATGAACAGCACCAGGTATGGCCCCGTCACGCCATAGTTCACGAATATCACGGATATCGACGAGGACGACATCATCGTCTTCCATATGAGAATGCACTTGATCAAGAGACCAGGTTTCCACTTCTTTCTCAGCTTCGGCGCACAATGCTTTAATGCCTTTAGTAATCATCACGTTTTCTCCATAACTTCCTACCGCTTTACCTTAATTAAGTACCTGGGCTGTGCTTAGGCCACTTTTACCCAACTGGCAGACCGGTAAGTGGTGGGGCGGGTCCAGCTTCCAGACGGCAACTGGTCGCCCACCTCGTAGTGGCTATGATGACCGGAACCCCTGGCCAGCTCAACACCTATAGACAACTATAGCCAGACACACTTTCCTACACACTCATTCACAGGTATGGTAACGCTATCAAAACCCTACCAGCCCCGCATAAAAGGAGTATTTGGGGCGGCCAAGAGTATCGAACCAATGCGCACAGACCACCTATGAACAGAGCCTTTGTCCGAGAAGCTGACGGTGATGAGGTCGTCGAACCACTGTACGAACGACAACACAGTGATTTACCAAACTACATCACGCCTGAGGGCCTTTTACACCTGAAAAATAAAATCCGGGTGCTGGAAAATAGTATAGAGGTCCTGTCGAAAACAGATACGCTGGAGAAAAAGTCTCAGATTGCCCGGGCACAACGCGATTTGCGTTACCTTGTGGAACGAGTACGCAGAGCACAACCTGTCCCGCCACCAGCATCACCCGAAAAGGTCCAATTTGGTGTCACTGCTGTACTTGAGGATGAAACAGGTCAGGCCTACAGATTCACCCTGGTTGGCGAGGACGAAACAGATATAGATCAGGGCAGGATCAGCTGGGCAACACCGATTGGAAAACAGCTGAGTGGTTCGGTAATCGGAGACCACATAGCCTGGTCGAAAGGAGACGAACAGATTCAACTGGAACTGGTATATATCCTCTCTTAGCACAACCTACCGTTTATGCGTCTGATTAGCCGGACTACACCCTTGGAATAACAAACCGATGACAAACACCACCCACAGTAAACTCGTCAACGTTTTTTACGATACACACCCCATCAGCGAATCGCAGGTGCTGGACAAACTGGCACAAAAAGGAATCGACCCATCGAGCCTCACTGTTGAACTACTGCAACAACACGACCAGGACCATTTCGGTGGCTTGATGGCTACCGATGCGATTGCTCGCCATGCGCATATAAACGAATCAATGCACCTGCTGGATCTGTGCTGTGGGTTGGGTGGCCCGGCCCGTTATCTTGCGTATCATTATGGCTGCCGTGTTACTGGGGTTGATATGAATACGGATCGCCTGGCCGGCGCTGTTCGTCTGACCGAAAGAACCAAACTGCAAGACCGCGTCTTATTCCACCATGCTGATGCTTCGCAAACAGGACTAGCTGATGGGGCATTTGACGTTATCGTCTCGCAGGAAGCTTTCTGCCACATTCCCAACAAAAAGGCATTAATCACTGAATGCGTCCGTCTTCTAAAACCTGGTGGTCGGATTGTCTATACCGACATCCTTGCACGTAGCAGTATGACCCACGAGATTCGCAGTCGCCTGGAAAATGAGATGACATTTTCTGAGCTAAGCACATCGGAGGAATACTGCCACCT
>JAAZZE010000120.1 GCA_014239255.1 Gammaproteobacteria bacterium | reverse complement strand
CAGTGTCTCTGTCCATGATGAGTTTTGCACTGCTGACATCGCCAAACTCGGCAAACATTGCGTTAAGGTCTTCCTCGGTCACGCTATACGATAGATTTCCAACATAGATATTCATAAATCAAAAAAGTCTCTTGTAGGTCAGGAAAATGCCCGGGACGCTGGGATAGAACCCATTGCTAAGGGCGGATAAAATGAATGGATACGGGAGGCGAAGTGAAGAAACTGGATTGCGTTTTTTGAGAGCTTTCAGCAGATCTACAGGCATTCGCCTGCAGCCATTCGGTCAAAGGGCCAAATATTTCGGCCACTTGCGCCGAACACTAACCCAGCAAAAATCATAAAGCAATCATTATTTTTCTGCCAGAACACCTGTTTTCCAAGGCCTTGTGCTTAATATGGACCTTGCCCTGATGAACAATCTGTAACCCTTATGATCGAAGCGACAGGCGATAATGATGGGATCGTTTTTGCGTGGAATCAAAATTGACCCGTATTACTGACCAAACTGCTTACCGTCGCCGGCGTTTTATCGCGGGTGCGCTGGGACTTTGTACCCTGGGAGGGTTTGGGGCACTACGCTATGGCAGACACTGGCCCCGGCCCGAAGCGACTGCTGATAAGGCACCGGTACCCGCCGTGGCGGAGGCCGATGCCGTTGTTCTTCACAATGCGGACAACCGGTTAACCAGCAAGCACGCGGCGACTCACTACAACAACGCTTACGAGTTTGGCTGGAACAAGGCTGATCCTTACCGTGAGTCCGGCGCGTTCCAGATGACACCCTGGGCGGTCAGCTTCGACGGGCTGTGTGCCAAGCCCGGCACCTTCGATATCGACGAGCTGATGGGCATGCCTTTCAGCCATCTTGAGGAGCGGGTTTACGATTTTCGCTGCGTTGAAGCCTGGTCGATGGTAATTCCTTACAACGGCCGACCGTTGAGCGACATCATCCGTGCGGTTGAGCCGTTAGCGTCAGCGCGCTACGTTGCCTTTACCAGTGTCTTGCGTCCCGAAGAGATGCCAGGCCAGGCGTCTGCCTTTAGCACCTTGGATTGGCCCTACGTGGAAGCGCTGACTATTAAAGAGGCTATGCATCCGCTGACCTTTGCCACTTTTGGTGTTTATGGGGATCGCGAACTGCCACAGAACGGTATGCCGTTTCGAATCACGGTTCCGTGGAAGTACGGCTTTAAGTCGCCCAAGTTCATTGTTCGCATTACCTTCACTGAAGAGCGTCCAATGGCAACCTGGAATGTGGAAAATCCTGGAGAGTATGGTTGGTTCAGCAACGTCTACCCGGATATTTCTCATCCGCGTTGGAGCCAGGCAACTGAGCGGCGCATCTGGGATGACGGCGAGATCGAGCGTATCCCCTCAAGGCCGTACAACGGGTACGCTGAACAGGTAGCGCAGTTGTACCCAGGGGCACAGCAGCAGTACCGTTGATTCGTCTTGCCGCACACCTGCTCTTGGCAACCCCGGCGGTTGTTCTGGCGCTGGCCTGGCAGGGGCGGGCGCTGGGGGTCGATCCACAAAAATCCCTGATCTGGGAAACTGGAATCTGGACGTTCAACCTGCTGTTACTGGTGTTACTTTTGCCACGCGTAGCACGCTGGACACATTGGCCGGTGTTGCTACGTTACCGACGCGCTGTCGGCCTGTGGGTTTTTAGCTATGCCAGCGCGCATTTTTTGTTCTTTCTTTCTTTTTTGCTGGGTTGGGATTTTCCCCGACTCGCCGAAGAGATTGTAAAGCGGCCGTATGTGTTGCTGGGTTTTGCGGCCTGGCTGACCTTGTTTGCACTGGCGTTGACTTCAACGCGTGGTGCGATGCGCCGATTGGGCCGTCACTGGAAGCGCCTGCACAGCGCGGTCTACCTGGCACTGGCCCTGGTAACGGTGCATTACCTGCTGATGATCCGAAGCGATTGGGCGTGGCCCGTCAGTTATGCCTCTTTGGCACTTTTGATGCTGGTGCTTCGGCTGCGCAGCGGCAACCGGGTACGCAGCTGATTCAGCCGAGTCGATCACGCGCCCGCTGCGCCGAATCCGGGTCAAGAAAGCCTTTGAGTGTGGCTTGGGTTTCGATCGCCATCGCGCCCTCAAGATCAGTGTCGGCCGCCTCGCGCAATGCCTGCTTAAGATCACCTACCGGACCCGGCGGCAAAGCTGCAATCCGCTGCGCCAGTGTGTGGGCTTCATCATCGACCGCGCCCGGATCAACCACCTGCCAGTCGAATCCCAGTTCGGATGCGTCGTTGGCTGAGTATTGTTCGCCGAGCAGGATCAGTCGCCGGGCTTTTTGCAATCCGATCTGCTGTGTCAGCAGGCGGGTTACAGCGCCAGTGACAAAGATACCCAGCGAGATCTCGGGAAAAAAATACCGCGTATCGCGCGACATGACGACAAAGTCACAGTTGATCACCCATTCGAGTCCGCCGCCCACTGCCCAGCCGTGGATTGCGCCGATGACCATCTTGCGGTTAAGGCACAGGGCGCGCGTCACATCCTGGATGCGCTCGATGTAGGCACGAGTCTCAGTCTCAGTGCCCACCTGGCTGTCAAACTCTTTAAGATCATCGCCAGCGCAAAAAGCCCGCCCGGCACCACGCAGGATGATGGCATGCACGGCTGGGTCGGCATTGGCGCGCACCAGCGCGGCCGTCAGATCCTCCAGCAATGCCGGGTTGATGGCATTAAGCCGCTTGGGGCGGTTTAAGGTGACGCTCGCGACGGTATCGGTCACTTCGTACAAAACAGTTTCGGTCATCAGTTGTACTCCCGGATCACGCGACGGGTTTTGCCCTCGTTACGACCGAGCGCTCCGCCCGGTAGCAGCGTAAGCAAGACCCCCAGACGCAAAGTATCACTGAGGCGCCGGCTGAGTTGTGCACTCAGTTCGTCGCTCATCGGGTTATTGTCGGCCAGCTCTACCTCAAGCGGCAGTCGGTCGTAAGGCGGCGGGTGAGGCAGGCGAATGCGGTATTCACCATTAAGCTCTTCACAGCGGTTGATAGCTGCAGCGACCACTGATGGAAAGGCGTTGACCCCACGCACCACGATCATGTCGTCGGTGCGCCCGATAATCTGAAAGCGCGGGGCGCCACGGCCGCAGGCACAGCGATCAGTGGCGCCAAGGCGTATCAGGTCGCCGGTGCGAAAGCGCAACAGCGGCTGACATTCACGGTCGAGGTGGGTCAGCACCAGCTCGCCCTCGCTGCCGGTCTCCCAGGGGACCACAGTCGTTTGCCCGGGCACCACCAGCTCCGGGTGCGCGACATCCATGGCCATGAAATGCAGGTCGTTCTGCAGCGTGCACTGGCCGGCAAAATTACACAGGAAATCACTCACACCGTAATTGGAGTTCATCGCCTGCATTCCCCAGATGTCTGCCAACCGTTGGCGAAAAACCGGATCATCCAGGCCTGGCTCACCACCCATAAAAGCTTTACGTAAGCCCAGATCTTGAGGCGCTATCGCCGGGGATTGTTCCGCCAGTACCTGCGCCAGGCGGGCCGGGTAGGATGGCGTGCACGAGATGGCGTTGATGCCCAACTCGCGGATCGTGCGGATCAAAAGCGTCGTGTGGCCAGTGCCAAACGGCACCACCAGTGCGCCGGTTGCTTCCAACCCCAGGTGATCGGTTAACCCGCCCATCCACAGCTGGTAGTTAAGGCAGTGGACGACGATGTCGCCAGGTCCCAGGCCCGCCGCCGACTGCGCGCGTCCGGCCACCTTGGCCTGCAGCTTTGCATCATGGGGCGACAGCGCAAGATTCATGGCCTGGCCCGAAGTGCCCGAGGTGCGGTGCAGTCGGGTCACACGATTCCTGGGGTGGGCGAGGTAGCTGCCAAAGGGCGGGTACGCCGCCTGGTCGGCACGCAACTGCTCCTTGTCGGTAAAGGGCATCTGGGCAATGCCTGCTAAAGAGGTCGGCAAGGTCAGCGGCGCGCGTGGGTGATGGCGCTGGTAAAACGCCGAGCCGGCAAAGCGCTCGCGCTGCACCTGCCAGCGCGCTGCACGCTCACTAACCAGTGCATCCCCCAGGGCAAACTCGGCACCGTCAGTACAGGGCATCGCGGCGCAAGACTCCTTCAGTGTTTGTTGTGCCAGTAGCCATCGGGATCGTCAGCGAAGCGCCCCAGGTAAGGCCCATGGCAGCGATAGCCCATCAGGTTCTGCACGGTGCGCGAATAACCTTGCGCTTTCTCGCGCGGCACCGTCAGGTAGTGGTTCACTTCCTGGCGTAACCAGCCCAGCGCGTAGGTGGTGACCAGCCCCATCCGCGGCGCCGTTGAGCGGTTGGCGCCGCCACCGTGCCAGGTAGGCCCGAGGTAAAAAAGGGCGCTGCCGCGATTCATCGTTGCCTGCATGCTCGGGGCATCTACATAGCTGCCTTCACATTCAGCCCGGTGGCTGCCCGGCACCACGTGGGTGGCGCCGTTTTCAACCGTGAACTCGGTCAGTGCCCACATCACACTGACTTGCAAGTCGATACCGGGAATGCGTATCGGGTAGATAACATCATCCTGATGCAGGACCTGTGCTTTTTCGCCGGCGTGTATCTCAATACCGGTACTGCTGCCGATGCGGTAGTTGCTGCAATGGGGTAGCAATATTTGGTCGAGCAGTGCGAGTACATGCGTTTGTTCGATCAGATCAGCCGCTGTAGATGAATACGCCAGGGTGCTGGCCAGGCGTCGCGTTGAGTAGCCATTAAAGTCGTCCTCAAAGTTTTGGCCCGTTGCATCAAAAAACGGCTGCAGCTCGCTTGCCACCTGATCAACCAGCGTAGTGGCGGCGAGATCACGAACCACAATTGCACCATCATTTTTCAGCGCCAGAATCTGTTCATCCAATGGGTCCGATGCCGAGAAATAACTGACCGATAAATCTGAACTGTTCGATGTTTTATTCATATCCGATTGTGATTAGGTGCTTTGTCTGACTCATTAATCGTAGTGGCTGCTTTGGCATCGCCGGCCAAGGCGTTATCATCTGC
>JAAZZE010000011.1:24434-50728 GCA_014239255.1 Gammaproteobacteria bacterium | reverse complement strand
GCGGCTCATCCTGGCTAGGCGTCCGAGCACGGGCCAGGTAGCTGTGGGTATCCCAAAAAACGGTGCAAAAACAGCTCGACGGGCCCCGGGATCCTGGTCCGGAAGGTAATAGCAGGCTTCACCGGCGCGGACTGCGCGGACCATACGTTTGAGATCGTTTTTACGCTCAAATAGACGGGCACCGAAGCGCTCTCGTGCTCGGAGCATATAACGATCGAAGACAGGATTACGGGTACGCTGGTAGACGCTGACTCCACGATATCGCAACGATAGGTATACACCGCCTAGTTCAAGAGCAAGAAAATGGGGCGCAAGGATAATGACACCCTGACCGGTTGCAAAAATCTCATCTAATACCTCTGGGTTGCGGATGCGGACATTTTGCATCAATTGCTGAGGTGAGGCCCACCAGACATAACCCGTATAAAGAAGCATTCGCGCCGTATTGCGAAGGTTCTCCCGGGTCATTGCAGTTATTTCATCTGTGGGCTTTTCGGGAAAACAAAGTGCAAGGTTGCGCTCAGCGATACGTCGCCTCGAAGGAATTACCACCCGTAGCAGATCGCCCAGTAGCGTGCCGACATGGTACAGCAATGGCAAAGGCACTTTGCTGAGAAGGCGAAGCAGTCCCAGCGCGAACCAGCTGCCCACATATTTGGGGTGGAATGGGCTCCGAACGGGTCTTTTCATAACGAACTTGCCAGTGTGTCTAAGCCTTCGATCCGATCAGCCGACTGGATTTTCTGGGTGGAGGTATATAAGGACATGAAGATCGTTAGATAACAAATTTGAATGATCCCAGCCAAGAGAATTGGACGCCCTGTGATATAGTGAAACCAGTCGTTACGGCAGTATCCTGTCAAGAGAGTAGCTGCTGCGCAGATCATGTTCCAGGAGGCTTTTTGACTGAGACTATTGTACTCACCGCAGAGATGATAGCGGTGATGGGGATATTGGGTCTCACGATTTTCCTCTTTGCCTTTGAGATTGTTCGGGTTGATGTCGCTGCAATTGCGATCATGGTCTTGTTGGGCCTTACGACTATGGTCCCGGGGCACGATGGGCTTGTACCCATTACTCATCTTTTCGACGGCTTCTCAAGTAACGCAGTTATTTCAATTATTGCCGTGATGATTATTGGTGCCGGGCTGGACAAGACCGGCATTATGAGTCAGGTGGCTGGGAAGATTCTCAAGTATGGTGGGCGCACCGAGAGCCGAATTATCACCATTATTTCGGCGACAGTCGGGATCATATCCAGTTTTATGCAGAACATTGGGGCCGCAGCTCTATTTTTGCCGGTGGTTACCCGTATAGCGAGAAGGGGTAATTTACCGATCTCTCGCCTGCTGATGCCTATGGGATTCTGTGCGATTCTAGGCGGCACCATCACCATGGTTGGCTCCAGCCCGCTGATTCTCCTCAATGACCTGATCGAAACCTCCAACCGAAACCTGCCCACGTCAGTGGAGCCAATGCAGGCCTTTTCATTATTTTCCGTTGCCCCGGTCGGAATCGTAATGCTGATGTGCGGAATTTTGTATTTTGTCTTTCTAGGTCGCCTGGTGCTGCCGGTGGTTAAGGATAAGCCTCAGGAATCAGGGAGTACTCTACATTACTTTTCCGAGGTGTATGGGATAGCCGGAGAAGTTTACGAAGCTCGAGTCACACGAGATAGCCCATTAGCTGGAACAATGGTTTCTGAGATTGACAGCGCTGGGCGCGGAGGCTGGATTGTTGCGGTGCGAACTGGTGATGAATTCACCGTTGCACCCTCAGGGGATACCGAACTGTGGGTTGGGACCGATCTTGCGATCATGGGGCCACTGGGGTCAGTTCAGGAATTTTGTGCTGAGAATGCTCTCGAGCTGCGAAAGGAAATGGATGTATTCTCTGAAATATTGAGTCCAACCGCAGCCGGAATCGTGGAGGTTGTCATTCCGCCTGACTCGAATCTTATAGGTAAGACCTTGCGTGAGATAGGGGTGCGTCAGCGCTATGGCGCAACGGTGCTGGCCATTTTTCGAATAGACGAGGTGATCGACAGTGACTTGCCGGAGTTTGTCCTGCAGGCGGGCGACACTCTCGTCCTGCATTGTCGGTGGCGGGATATCGCGCCCATTGCTGAAAACAACGATTTCGCGGTAGTCACCGATTTTCCACGTGACGATACCCGACCGCACAAACTGCCTTATGCAGCTGGATTTTTCCTGTTGGCACTTAGCCTGATCCTGTTCAGCGATTTAAGACTTTCGGTTGCGCTAATGGCGGGGGCAGTGGGGATGATTATCAGCGGTGTGATCCGGATAGATGAGGCTTATCAGTCTATTGGATGGCAGAGTGTTTTTCTACTCGCAAGTTTGATCCCATTAGGGCTCGCAGTGGAAAATACCGGCACTGCAGCGTGGATAGCCCAGCAAACGCTTATTCTCATGGGTGATGTACCAGGTTGGGTGCTGCAATTCAGTATTGCTGTGCTGGCAACGATCTTCACCTTGCTGATGTCTAATGTGGGCGCTACCGTGCTTTTGGTTCCGTTGGCCGTTAACATTGCTATCGGCGCAGGCGCCGATCCCGCGATGTTTGCTTTAACTGTGGCGCTGGCGACTTCTAACTCGTTCCTTATCCCGACTCATCAGGTGAATGCGTTGATCATGGGTCCGGGTGGATATCGGGTTATTGATTTCATGCGGGCGGGCGGAATCATGACGATTCTCTTTCTGGTCGTCATGATGTTGATGCTAAATCTTATTTTCTGAAGTCTTCTCTAGCTGCTGGGTTTTTCGGACGTGGCTTGCAAGTGCAGTTTTTCCCAACGCAGCATTGCTTGTTTTCGAGGAGAACCCCAGCGGTACTGGCCTGTTTGACCGTTTGCCCTGATCACCCTGTGACAAGGGATCAAAAATGAGACAGGGTTTCGCCCTACCGCGGTGCCGATGGCACGACTGGCGTGTGGGGCGTTGACAGTTTTGGCGAGATCGCCGTAGCTGGTCGTCGCGCCAAGCGGAATGCCAAGCAGGGCCCGCCAGACACGAAGCTGGAACTGGCTGCCGTGCACAAGTACAGGCAATGGGTTATTTGGCAAAGCGCCTGCACCTGGGAAAATTTTCTTCACATATCCGCCGGTCAGCACCTGTGACCGACGAAAGATAGATGCTGTCCAGGTTTGCTCCATTTGTGCGGTGTCCACGTCGTCCTTGGATTCCCCAAAGGACAGCCAGCAGATACCACGTTCGGTTACCCCAATCAGGCAGACCCCAAAAGGGGTTGGATGGACACCATAAGATATACCCATATGTCGACCGTGATTTTGGTATTGCGCTGGGGTCATCCCTTGTAACGTGACAAAAAGATCGTGCAGCCGACCTGGGCCGGAAAGACCGACTGCGAGCGCCGTATCAAGCAGGCTCCGACCTTGGCGAAGCTCTCTCTGGGCGTTATTAAGTGTCAGATTCTGCACGAATCGCTTAGGGCTGATACCGACCCATCGTCTAAACAGGCGCTGGAAGTGGTAGGGGCTTAAGCCAACCGCAGCAGCGGTCTGGGCCAGACTGGGTTGATCCTCGAAATGATTTTCCAGATAAGTGAGTGCCCGAGCGGCGCGTTCATAATCAGACATGGTTTGGGTACTAGGTTTAACTCTTAAGCTAAGAGTAGGCATGCCGATAAATTACCGCAACCCGAATCTTGCGCCTATGCCTGGGTCAGGCCATCCCATTCAGAGCTAAGCCAGGAATTTGAGCACTTTTAGGCCGGGTCCGACCAAAAGGACTTGGCTTTGTTAGACTCGGACAACAAAAGGATCGGTGGGCATTAAGGCAGGGTGTCTCGGGCCTGCTGCCCGTAAACGTCAGTCTGGGTTGACAAAAATAAGGAGTACCTATGAGTCGCGAACTACCTGAGCAGGCGCAGGTCGTGATAATTGGTGGAGGCATTATCGGATGTAGCGTGGCCTATCATCTTGCGGAACTGGGCTGGACCGATGTGGTACTGCTTGAGCGTAAATCGCTTACCAGTGGTACGACTTGGCACGCGGCAGGGTTGGTAGGGCAGTTGCGTGCCACCCACAATCTGACGCGTCTAGCCCAATACACGACCGAGCTGTATGAAAACCTGGAGCAAGTTACGGGTCAGGCGACTGGGTTTCGCCAGACCGGCTCGTTAAGCCTGGCAACGGATGCCGAACGTTTCGAGGAGCTAAAGCGTGGCGCCTCAATGGCCAGCTGTTTTGGCCTGGAAGTCGAGGTGATCTCTCCAGCTGAGGCTCAAGAACTCTACCCCATCATGTCCATTGATGATGTGGTCGGAGCAGTGTATTTGCCTCGAGACGGACAGACCAACCCGACCGATACGACCCAGGCGTTGGCCCGTGGTGCACGGAATAAAGGCGTTCGAATCTTCGAACAAACCCGCGTTAATGCGCTTGAAAAAAAATCCGATCGGATCACAGCTGTGAACACAGACAATGGCCGTATCGCTTGTGAAACAGTCGTGAATTGTGCAGGTATGTGGGGCCGGGAAGTCGGGCAGATGTGTGGAGTTTCCGTACCGCTTCACGCGGCGGAGCATTTTTATGTTGTGACCGAACCGATTCCCGATCTTCCTCGCAACCTGCCGGTCGTCCGAGAGCCATCGGTCTGCAACTACTATAAAGAAGATGCCGGCAAGCTTCTGGTCGGGATGTTTGAGCCGGTAGCCAAACCCTGGGGCATGGATGGCATTTCCGATAGTTTCGAATTCGACACTTTGCCTGAGGACGTGGGGCATATTGAGGAACACCTGGGCTGCGCGATCGAGCGAATCCCTGTGTTAGGCGATGTGGGAATAAAGATATTTTTCAATGGACCGGAGAGTTTTACTCCGGATGACAGGTATCTTCTTGGACCAGATCCCCAGGTTCCTAATTTCTTTGTGGCAGCCGGGTTTAACTCGATCGGTATTCAATCTGCTGGGGGTGCGGGAAAAGTGTTGGCCGAATGGATTGTCAATGATCAGCCACCAATGGATCTGTGGGATGTCGATATCCGGCGAATGATGCCTTTTCAGATCAACCAGAAGTACCTGCATGATCGAACGGTGGAAGCACTGGGCCTGCTATACGCAATGCATTGGCCGTTTCGTCAGCCTGAAAGTGCCCGGGGGGTGCGTACTTCACCATTGCATCTGCGACTGGAGGAGCGTGGCGCCTGTTTTGGTGAGACGGCCGGTTGGGAGCGGGCCAATTGGTTCGCGCCAGTCGGCGTGTCGCCCGACTATAAATACACTTATGGTCGGCAGAACTGGTTCGAGTATTCTGCGGCCGAGCATCTGGCGGTTCGCGAGAACGTCGGCTTTTTTGATATGACCTCGTTCGGTAAGTTCTTGTTGCAGGGCGCTGATGCGGCCGTGGTACTCGACAGGGTCTCGGCTAACCGTATGGACGTCGAACCAGGACGAGTAATTTATACGCAGTGGTTGAATGATCAGGGAGGCATAGAAGCTGACCTGACAGTTACTCGGTTGTCAGAAACCGAGTTTCTGGTAGTCACGGCCGCCGCATCCCAGATGCGGGATTTTCACTGGCTGCGCGGCAGTATTCGCCCCGATGAACGTGCTTGGGTCAGCGATATGACTGCGGGCTATGCGGTTATCAGCCTGATGGGACCTCGGTCAAGGGAGTTATTACAGTCATTGACTCCAGCCGACCTGTCTAATGATGCGTTTTTGTTTGGCACCTCCCAGGAGATTGAAATTGGGTATGCGCTGGTGAGGGCGACTCGCATTTCCTACGTTGGCGAACTTGGATGGGAGTTATATATCCCGAGTGATTTCGCGCTTGGCGTCTTTGATGTCCTGACTGACGCTGGGCATTCCTATGATCTTCGTCCGGCCGGATTGCACGCCTTAAACAGTCTTCGGATCGAGAAAGCTTACCGTCATTGGGGTCACGATATCTCACCCGACGATAATCCGCTTGAGGCGGGCCTACGTTTCGCCGTCGATTTCGATAAACCCAATAGTTTTCGGGGACGAGATGCACTGTTACGTGCTTCAGAGCAGCCACCAAAAAAGCGCCTGATACAATTCTTGTTACAGGATCCGGAACCGATGCTTTATCACGAAGAACCTATCTGGCGCGATGGCAAACGCGTCGGCAGCACAACATCCGGCATGTACGGACATTCACTGGGCGGCTGTGTCGGTCTGGGTTACATAGAGGTGGGTGAACACATCAATCAAGGGTTTATTGATGGGGGCTCCTGGGAGATTGAGGTGGCGGGAGAGCGGGTCGCGGCGACTGCGAGTTTGCGTCCACTGTATGACCCGGACTCAAGCCGCGTCCGAATGTAGCGAGTAAGTTATGACTCTAGAACTTTTCCGCGAGGATGCCTATCGGGTGGAATGTACAGCCTCGGTCCAAAGGGTCTATAACTCAGGCGTTGAGCTCGATCAGAGTGTTTTTTATTGCGAGGGAGGGGGGCAGCCCGGGGATACCGGGATATTAGTTTGTGAGAATGATCGGCAGGTCCGAGTCATTGATACGTGCATGGATCGTGATGCTGGTACGCAGCTACATATTCTGGGCGATGGCGAACTACCCCCTGAGACGGGCGAGGTGGTTACTGCGAGAATAGACTGGGAAAGACGTCACCGTATGATGCGCATGCACAGTTGCATGCACATGCTGTGTGCCTTGGTTGACGCGCCAGTGACTGGGGGATCTATTTCCGATGGCAGGGGACGTCTAGATTTTGATCTGCCCGAGCCGCTGGATAAGTTGAAACTGACCGATCAGCTAAACGCAATGATCTGCCAAGACCGACAGATGCGCCTCAGCTGGATTACAGATGAAGAACTCGATCAGCAGCCCGATTTGGTTAAGACGATGTCGGTTGGTCCTCCGCGCGGGGTTGGAAGGATCCGACTGGTCGAGTTTGAAGGGGTCGATCTTCAACCCTGTGGTGGTACACATGTGGCGCGTTCAGGCGAGATAGGGCCGGTAATAATTCAGAAAATTGAAAAAAAAGGCAGGCAGAATCGCAGGGTCATTGTGCGGTTTGCGGATCCTGGGGAAGTCGTCTGAACCATTGCATTGGGAGACTCAGCTCCGAGGCGATCAGTTGTCAGAAGTTTGAATCGGGAACTGCAGCTTTTTTCTGGGCAATAAATTCACACAATGCCTCGTCTATGCCTTTATCAATAGGTGGCAACTCGTAATCGTTGAGCATTTTTTTCCAGGTCTGATTCGCTCTTTTGGCCGCGTCCAGACTCCCTTCAGCCTGCCATTGCTCATAACTATTGTTATCTGCAGTCGTTGATCGATAAAAAGCCGTCTCAAAATTGGCCTGGGTATGAGCGCAGCCGAGAAAATGGCTTCCTGGCCCCACCTCGGCCAGCGCATCCATCGCCTGCCCGTTAACCGAATCGTCTACGCCCGAAAGGAAAACCTCAATCATGGCGGCCTGGTCGGCATCAAGTATAAACTTCTCATAACCCATCGCCAGCCCCCCTTCAAGCCAGCCAGCCGTGTGCAGCATGAAATGTACTCCGGCCAGCATAGCGCTTTGGAGGGTATTGGCCGATTCGTAGGCAGCTTGCGCATCGGGTATTTTCGATGCACATAGTCCCCCACCGCTGCGGAACGGTACACCGAGCCGGCGGGCAAGGGCTGCGCAGACAAAAATCACCATCGAGGGCTCGGGGGTACCAAAGGTAGGCGCCCCGGATTGCATCGAAACCGCACTGGAAAAAGTGCCAAAGATCACGGGCGCGCCAGGCCGAACCAGTTGCGTAAAGCAGATGCCGGCCATCGCCTCCGCCAGAATCTGGGTACAGGTTCCAACCACTGTTACTGGCGACATCGCGCCCGCAAGGATAAATGGTGAGATCACTGTAGCCTGGTTATTTTGGGCATAGACCCGCGCGGCCCCGAGCATCGTAGCATCGAAGGTTAGAGGCGAGTTGGCATTAATCAGACTGGTGATGACGCAGTTCTGATCAACGAAGTCGGCACCGAATACAATCTTGGCCATGTCGACGGTATCCTGGGCCCGTGAAGGTTCAGTGACCGAGCCCATAAAAGGTTTGTCTGATAACCGCAAATGACTGTAGATCATGTCCAGGTGACGCTTATTAACAGGGATATCGACTGGCTCGCAAAGCGTGCCGCCGGAGTGGTGTAACGAGGGACTGAGGTAGGTCAGGCGAGTAAAGTTCTGGAAATCGGCAAGCGTAGCGTAGCGCCGGCCGCGGTCCAGATCGTGTACAAAGGGTGGGCCGTATGCCGGAACCAGCACGCAGTGATCACCTCCAATACGAACGCTGCGTTCTGGATTGCGGGCATGCTGCGTATATTGCCTGGGCGCACTGGATTGGATCAGTTGCCGGCACATCCCCTTAGGAAAACGAACCCGCTGGCCCTCGATAGACGCTCCTGCATCTCTAAAACGCGCAAGGGCATCGGTATCATCGCGAAATTCGATACCGATGGTCTCCAGCACTGTCTCTGCGTTTGCCTCTATCAGATTCAGCAACTCTTCGCTGGCAAGTTCAAATACCGGTACCCGTCGATTAATGTAAGGTTTAACGGGGCGGACATTTTGCTCTCTTTGGGCCCTGCGCTTGGCTCGGGCGCTGCCGCGGGAATGGGTACGTTTTCTTTCGGTCATTTAGATGGATGGCTGTGGCAGAAGTTCTGATTATCAGCGCAGTGTGGCACCGGGGTTGATTAGGCAACGACCAGGACATAGCCCCTCACGCCACATTCGCCCAGCTTGGGCTACAACTGAGGCGTTGGACCATTCCCGGTGTGGCCAAACCTTTGTCGCGCTGGGTATTTAAGCACCTTGCAAACCCCTGGACGGCGAGTGCATCCGAAAATAGAATACCGCGCGTGCTGTTTGCTGATAGATTTTCCTGCCAGGTGCGCTCATAACCTGAAAATCCTGGATCAGGGCAAATGAACAACTCGGAAATTTAAGAGAAGCAATAACTATGAAAGTACTCGTACCGATCAAACGTGTTATCGATGCCAATATCAAAGTACGCGTCAAGGCGGACGAAACTGGCGTGGAATTGAACAACGTCAAGATGGCCATGAATCCCTTTTGCGAGATCGCAGTCGAAGAAGCTATTCGGCTCCGTGAGGCGGGACACGCTGAAGAGGTTATTGTGGTTACTGCGGGGCCAACCCAGAGCCAGGAAACTTTGCGCACCGCCCTGGCCATGGGAGCCGACCGCGCGATCCTGGTTGAGGCAGACCCGGCACCTGAGCCGCTGGCCGTGGCCAAAGTGCTTAAGGCGATTGTCGACAAGGAAGCTCCCGGCCTGGTATTGCTTGGAAAGCAGGCTATCGATGGCGATAACAATCAGACCGGTCAAATGTTGTCAGGTTTGTTGGGGTGGTCGATTGGAACCTTTGTTTCCCGCATTCAAGTTGAAGATGCGGTAGTCCGTGTCACACGGGAAGTGGATGGCGGCCTGGAGAATATTGAACTGGTCCAGCCGGCAATCGTTACAGTCGACCTTCGCCTTAATGAGCCACGTTACGCTTCATTACCCAATATTATGAAAGCAAAAAAGAAGCCTCTGGATACGTTCACCCCTGAAGCCCTTGGGGTTGATGTGAGCCCACGCCTTGAAACCATCAAGGTGATTGACCCGCCGGCTCGTGCGGCCGGAGCCCGCGTGACGAGCGCCGCAGAATTGGTGGATAAACTTCGCAACGAAGCAAAGGTGATTTGATGAGCATTCTGGTTATTGCCGAACATGATAATACGAGCCTGCGTCCTGCGACTCTGAATACGGTGGGTGCAGCTGTTGTCCTGGGGGGCGAGATAGACCTTCTGGTCGCAGGTGGGAACTGCCAGGGTGCGGCAGATGAAGCCGCTACGGTCGATGGGGTGTCACGGGTCCTGATGACTGATGACCCGGTACTGACCGATGGTCTGGCGGAAAATCTGGCGCCATTAGTTGAGAGCATTGCCCGGGACTATTCCCATGTACTGGCGCCTGCTACGACATATGGGAAAAATCTCCTTCCTCGGGTTGCGGCTCTACTGGATGTTCAGCAGATCTCTGACATTAGCGCAATAGAGAGCCCCGATACTTTTGTAAGGCCAATTTACGCAGGCAATGCTTTAGCGACTGTGCGTTCCCTGGATGCGATAAAGCTGATTACGGTTCGTACTACCGCGTTCGACGCGGCAGGGCAAGCCAGTTCTGCGCCGATTGAGTTGGTAGCGGGAAGCCAGGAGACTGGACTGTCGAAATTTATTGGAGAAGAGTTGACTCGCTCGGAGCGACCCGAACTGACAACGGCCGATATCATCGTGTCCGGCGGCAGAGGGATGCAAAGTTCAGAGAACTTTGGGATGCTGGAAAGTTTGGCCGACAAGTTAGGGGCTGCCGTTGGCGCATCGCGAGCCGCCGTTGATGCCGGGTACGTACCTAATGACTATCAGGTTGGACAGACCGGAAAAGTCGTTGCACCGGATCTTTATGTCGCTGTGGGTATTTCGGGCGCTATTCAACACCTTGCGGGAATGAAAGACTCAAAAGTCATAGTCGCGATCAACAAAGATGAGGAAGCACCGATCTTTCAGGTGGCGGATTACGGCTGGGTCGCAGATTTATTTGAAGCGATTCCGCAGCTTGAAGAAGCGCTGGATTCTCCATCGTCATGAGGAGATAAGATACCCCGGCGGGGCCGGGGTATCAGCCGTTATGACGATCCTTCCAAAGATAGATGCTCATCTTATTCTTCGGTGTACTTCCTTGTACAGTACGGTTCTGATCACAACGACCGCCCAAGTATTAACTCTACGATCGTTCCTGGTCTGTGAACAATGTCACGACCATCCGGCACGGTGGTCCATGTAGATCAGTTGTTAGGCGCGCCTTGATTCAGGCGCAGTTTCTCGAGCATGTCCCACGGTTGACAGATCACCCAGTCGGCTTCCCAGTTCGGGATTTGTGAGGGGTCGCCATATCCCCAAGTCACCGCTGCTGTTGCCATGCCTGATGCCTTTCCAGCAAGGATATCGCGCAGGTCATCCCCCACATATATGGTTCGGTTGGCGGCTACGCCAGACTCATCACAGGCATGAAGCAGCGGTAAAGGGTCAGGTTTGGATCGGGAAACGGTATCACCGCTGACGACCGAGATCGCACGGTCGTGCAGGCCAAGCGCTTTAACCAAGGGCTTCGTGAAACGAGCCGGTTTATTGGTTACGACTCCCCAGGGCATCATTTGTCGATCGAGCTCGTTCAGGACCTTGTCGATACCCAGGAAAAGTTGTGTCTTCTCGCATAGATGTTCCTCGTAATAATCAAGGAGTTGCTGTCGTAGGGGGCTGATGGAGGCCTGCTCAAGGGATAAGTTAAAGCCTTTTTGGATCAGACGCACACTGCCACCGGCAACCCACCATCGGCCGTGCTCCAGGGTTACCGTTGGCCGTCCCGCTGCAATAAGTACTGCATTTAGGGCGTCTACCAGGTCCGGCGCGGTATCAGCAAGAGTGCCATCCAGGTCAAAAAGCACGCAGTCCGCACCACCAGATAGGTCATCAGAAGGCATGGAAATTTCGGTCACGATGCAAGAGGCTTGGAATAGTGAACAATATAGTTGACATCCACTCCGGCTCCAAGCCGGTATTTTTGCGACAGCGGGTTGTAGTGCATTCCGGTGATTGCTTCAAAACGTAACGAGGCCTCACGAGCCCATTGGTCCAGTTCAGAAGGTCGAATCAACTTTTCATAATGGTGGGTTCCCCGGGGCAAAAGAGAGAGTAGATATTCGGCGCCAACAATGGCCAAAAGAAAAGCTTTGGCATTGCGATTGATAGTGGAGAAAAAGATATCTCCTCCTGGAGCAAGCAATTGGACGCAGGCGTTAACCGTTCGTGCAGGATCGGGAACGTGCTCTAGCATCTCAAGACAACAGATCAAATCAAAGGACGCTTCTTTTTGTTGTACGAGATCTTCTGCCGTGGTGATCCGATAGTCAATTTCCGCCTCGGACTGGCGTGCATGAAGGCGGGCGACGCCAATTGGTGCAGCGCCGGCATCAATGCCGACAACCCGTGCGCCGCGAGACCACAGCCCCTCGGTAAGGAGTCCTCCTCCACATCCGACGTCTAGTGCCCGGCACCCATCAAGGACAGCTCGCCCGGCAATATAGTCAAGACGTAAAGGATTTATTTGATGTAGCGGTGCGAACTCGCTCGACGGGTCCCACCATCGCGAAGCCAGGGCTTCAAACTTGGCAATTTCGCTTGGGTCTATGTTTTTCATATATTTAAAAAAGGCATAAAGCGGGTATTCTAATTAGATCAGCGCAGGGCCAAAACGAATGTCAGCGGCAGCCTATCGCGACTTATCTTAGATAATTCGACGAATGCTATGATTTCTTGAATGTGATTACCGATACGAATATAATAACCGGTTGCTGTTGCGGGGTGGAGCAGTCTGGCAGCTCGTCGGGCTCATAACCCGAAGGTCGTAGGTTCGAATCCTACCCCCGCTACCAAATGTGGAGATTGATCGATGGCCCCGCAACAGCGGGGTTTGTTTTTGGGGTTTTTGACTAAAGGTAAGTGAAGTTGGGGAACAAAGAGGCATGGTCTTTGTGGCGGATACACTCAGGATCAGGACTTTACTTGAACCCGCTCTTGAGGGAATGGGGTATGAGGTCATCATGATTGAACTGACAGGATCAAGCACAGCGGGCCAGGTGTTGCGGGTCTACATCGATGCTCCGGGGGGCATCCTGCTGGATGACTGCGAACAAGTCAGCAGGCAGGTCAGCGCTATTCTTGATGTCGAGGACCCAATTAAAGGCGAGTACACACTTGAAGTGTCTTCACCGGGTCTCGATAGACCGTTGGTGACTCATGAGCATTTCGCCCGGTTCCAGGGCGATCAGATCAAAGTCACTATGCGCAACCTGCAAATGGGTCGGCGAAGATTCACTGGGACCCTTTCGGAGGTTGGGCCTGACTCGGTCGTGGTCGAGGTGGATGGAGAACCCTATGAACTGCCGTTTAACGATATGGAAAAGGCTAACCTGGTGGCACCGGCCCCCCGGCGAACAGGCTATTGATCTGCGCGAGGGATTCGCTATGGAGAGCGGAAAATGACCAAAGATGACGTTTTAATGATGGCCGATGTTTTGTCCAAAGAGAAGGACATTGGTCACGAAATTGTATTTGAGGCAATTGAAGCGGCACTTGCCACGGCAACTCGAAAGCGCAATCGCGAAGATATAGAGGTGCGCGTCAAGATTGATCGAGAAACGGGAGACTACGAAGCCTTTCGTCAATGGGAAATCATGGAAGATGATGCAGCCGTTGAAAGCCCCGCACGGCAGATGACTTTACCGGCAGCTGAGATTAGTTATCCCGATGAGTCTCATGAGGTCGGTGGGGTTGTTGAGGAACCACTCGAGGTGGTTGCGACCTTTGGTCGAATCGAAGCTCAAGCGGCGAAACAGGTTATAAGCCAAAAAGTGCGGGAAGCAGAAAGAGCGCGGGTCTACGAGGAATTCAAAGATCGCGTAGGGGAGATGGTCCAGGGCGTGGTCAAACGGGTAGGCAATCGTGAGGCGATCGTCGATCTTGAGGGAGTTGAAGCCTCCTTACCACGGTCGAACTGGATTGACCGAGAGATTCTGCGCAGCGGGGACCGGATCAAGTCGATTCTCTCAGAAGTTCGCTCGGAGCCTCGTGGCCCCCAGCTCATTGTCGACCGGCGCGCTCCAGAACTCGTAATCAAACTTTTCCAGTTAGAGGTGCCTGAAGTAGGACAGGGGGTAATAGAGATCCTTGGCGCGGCCCGGGACCCAGGATCGCGGGCCAAAATTGCTGTTCGCTCTCAAGATAAGCGGATTGACCCTGTAGGGGCATGCGTGGGAATCCGGGGGGCCCGCGTACAAAGTGTATCCAACGAGATTAATCTAGAAAGAATCGACATCATTACCTGGTCTGAAAATCCCGCTGAGTTTGTGATCAAAGCGTTACAACCGGCTGATGTGGACTCGATTCTGGTTGATGAAGAATCTAAGGCAATGGATGTCGTGGTCGAAGAATCACAACTGTCGCTTGCGATAGGGCGTGGTGGGCAAAACGTTCGTTTGGCATCAGATCTGACGGGTTGGGAACTCAACATCATGACTGATGAAGCTGCGGCTGAGAAGGCGGAGCAGGAAGCCCAGCAATCATGCGAGCGTTTGATGACTCAACTGAATATAGATGCGGAAGTGGCCGGGGTCCTGGTTGAAGAAGGATTTGTGACTCCTGAGGAAGTTGCTTATGTGCCAGTACAGGAACTGCTGGACGTTGAAGGATTCGATGAGGAGCTCGTCGAGCAATTGCGCGAACGCGCTCGGGATTTTCTGGATATTCGGGAGATTGCGGAGTTAGAACGCACTCGGCCGGAGTCGGACCTGCAAAACATGGAGGGTATGGATGAGGAGACAGCAATGCTGTTTGCCTCGAATGGAGTCCGATCCATGGAAGAACTCGCAGAGTGTGCCACCGATGAATTGGTCGAGTTGACCGGAATCGACGAAGTGCGAGCCGGTGAATTAATCATGACTGCGCGAGCCCCGTGGTTTGTCGAAGCGCAGAACGCACCGTAAAAGAACCGGAGCTGGATAACTTTATGCCTTCCGTAGCCATCAAGAAACTTGCTGAACAAATTGGGATCAGCGGCGACAAACTGCTTCAGCAGCTCGACAATGCGGGTATCCAGGGAAAGGATGCAGACGGTACCCTTGATGACGCTGAGCGCGACACTCTTTTGAGCTATCTTCGCGGGGGAAAAACTCGAGTATCTGCTGAAGGTGTACAACAAAAAGTAACGCTCAGTCGCCGGACAACAAGCGCGGTCAAGCAGAATTCCCGAACTGGACCGTCGCGCACCGTTCATGTTGAGGTCAAACAGAGGCGAACCTACGTTCGACGCGGAGAATTGCAGCGCCAGCAAGAAGAGGCACAACAGGCCGCCCGTGAAGAAGACGAGGCTCGGCAGCGCGAACAGGAGCAAGCCGAAGCGGAAGCGCAGGCTCGAATCGTTGCCGCCGAGGAGGAGAAGAAAAAAGCCGAGGATGCGGCGAAGAACGCGGCTGCTGAGGCGGTTGCGCAAGAATCCCCGGTAGCGCCCCAAGATCCTGGTCTAGCCCCGGTGGCGCCGCCTGCAGAGGACAAGCCTACAGGACGACGCGAAGACAAACCCAAGAAACGCAAAGGTAAGGGTAAACCCGCGGTAGGCGGCGAACTACATATGGCTTTGGGGAAACGGGGACGACGAAAACCCCGTCAGGCGATCAAGCCGAGAAAATTAACCTCTGCAACAGCGGGGCAGCACGCTTTCGAAAAGCCAGTAGAGCCCGTTAGCCGCGAGATCGCGATTCCGGAAACTGTTTCAGTTGCCGATCTGGCCCAGTCTATGTCGGTAAAGGCAGCTGAGGTTATCCGAGTCATTATGGAAATGGGCAGTATGGTGACCATCAACCAAGTACTAGATCAAGATACTGCGATGCTGGTGGTCGAAGAAATGGGTCACAAAGCCAGCACGGCCGAGCGCGATGATCCCGAGGCGATGCTGGTTATAGATGAGAGTGCCAGTGATCTGCCTACTGTTCCAAGAGCCCCGGTGGTTACGGTGATGGGGCATGTCGATCACGGCAAGACGTCTTTGTTGGATTATCTTCGCAAAACCAAAGTCACCGCAGGGGAAGCCGGGGGTATCACGCAGCATATTGGCGCTTATCGGGTTGCTACTCCTCGGGGAACGATTACTTTCCTGGATACGCCAGGTCACGAAGCATTTAGCGCGATGCGATCCCGAGGCGCAAAGGTAACTGACTTGGTGATCCTGGTGGTTGCGGCGGACGATGGAGTCAAACCTCAGACTATCGAAGCGATCAATCACGCCCGCAATGCCAAGGTTCCGTTGATTGTAGCGATCAATAAAATGGACAAGGAAGATGCTGATCCCGATCGGGTAAAACAGGAGCTTTCAACGCATGATGTTATTTCCGAGGCATGGGGTGGTGACACTCTGGTCACTGAGGTTTCAGCGTTGACCGGCGATGGGATTGATACGTTGCTCGAATCAGTCTTGCTTCAGTCTGAGCTTTTGGACCTTCGCGCTCCGGATCAAGGTCCTGCGGTAGGTGCTGTGGTCGAAGCTCGGCTCGATCGAGGCAAGGGAGTGGTAGCGACTATCCTGGTTCAACGTGGAATGTTAGCCAAAGGAGACATAATCCTTGCCGGGCGAGAGTTTGGGCGGGTGCGTGCGATGACTAGCGATTCCGGACAGACGATCAAAAATGCTGGACCGTCGATGCCAGTAGAAATTCAAGGCCTTGGTGGCGTGCCCGACTCCGGAGACGAATTCGCGGTTGTCACGGATGAGCGTAAGGCTCGTGAAATTAGCAGTTACCGCCAGGGCAAGTTCAAGGAAGTGAAGCTGGCGAAACAGCAAAAAACCAAACTGGAGAGCGTGTTCAACCAGATGGGCGATGGTCAGGTCAAACCCTTGAATTTAATTATTAAGGCCGACGTACAAGGTTCAGTTGAAGCATTGACTGATTCGTTGGAGAAACTTAGTAACGATGAAGTGAAAGTTGTGGTCGTGCACGGCATGGTCGGCGGCATTAATGAATCCGACGTTAACCTCGCCTCGGCTTCGGATGCGATCATCTTTGCCTTTAATGTTCGCGCAGATGCGACTGCCAGAAAACTGATTGAATCTGAAGAGATCGACGTGCACTACCATAACGTTATTTACGACGTTATAGATGAAGTAAGAACTGCATTGACGGGACTACTTTCTCCGATTATCCGAGAACAGGCGGTTGGACTTGCCGAGGTGCGTGATGTATTTCGGGTGGCCAAACTTGGTGCGGTTGCGGGCTGTCGGGTGATTGATGGAGAGGTTCGTCGTAATTTGCCAGTCAGGGTTTTGCGCGACAACGTAGTGATATTTGACGGAGCAATTGACTCGTTGAAGCGTTTTAAAGACGATGTCAGCGAGGTCAAATCTGGGTTTGAATGCGGCATCGGGGTGAAAAATTACAACGACATCAAGCCAGGTGACCAGATCGAGATCTACGAGACGATCGAGCAGGCACCAACCCTCTAACGGTCGCGTAGGAGCAATTGATGCAGGGCGTAGACCGGACACGTCGCGTCGGCGAATTAATCCGTCGGGAACTCGCCTCGATTATTGCGCGTGAACTGCCCGGTTCGGCGCTCGGAATCCTTTCTCTTTCTGCAGTGTCAGTCAGCAAAGACCTGCGCATTGCCCGTGTGTTTGTCACTGCACTTTCTCCAAAAGTCACAGAAGCAGGGGTTGCGCCATACTTAAATGAACACGCGAGGGCATTGCGATGGCAGCTTGGCCAGCGGGTTAAGTTGCGTCGTATACCGGAAATTATTTTCGAATATGATGCCAGTATTGAACGTGGAGCACGACTCTCGCGGTTAATTGATGGCTTAGAGACCTCCGATGGAGAGAACGATGGGCCGTAGACGCCAAGAACTACGAGGTGAAGCAGTTGATGGAATATTGCTGTTAGATAAACCTGCAGGCATTACCTCTAATGGGGCTTTGCAGGACGCCCGTAAACTCTTGCATGCGCGAAAAGCTGGGCATACCGGCAGCCTTGATCCCATTGCTACGGGATTGCTTCCCTTATGCTTCGGTAAGACCACGCGCTGGTCAGGCTATTTTCTGGGATCTGACAAACACTATAAAACCCGGATCCGGTTAGGCGAATCAACCGATACCGGCGATTGTGAGGGAAAGATTGTCTCGCAGACCAAAGTCATGGTCACCAAGCAACAACTCTTAAGTGCGCTGGATTCTTTCCGCGGTTGCTATACGCAGATTCCGCCCATGTATTCGGCCATTAAGGTTAATGGTCAGCCTTTGTATAAGCTCGCACGCCAAGGCAAGGAGATAGCACGGGAGGGTCGTGAAGTTGTTGTTAAATCCCTTGAGGTGCTCAGCTTTGATGGCCAGGATGTAGAGTTGGAACTGGTTTCTACCTCTGGGTTCTACGTACGCTCATTGGCCAATGATTTAGGCCGGGCCCTCAGTGTTGGGGGGCATGTCGTGGCTTTACGGCGATTAGGGGTTGCAGGCCTTCGTGTGGAAAACGCGATCACCCTAGAAGAGCTCGGAACCCTTAGCGACCCGGAGGCGCGTCGGCGCAAATTATGTGCGGTGGATCAAAGCCTTACCCACCTTCCAGCCATCGAATTATCCGTTGATGCAGCGTTTTACCTTTGTCGCGGGCAGGCGGTTCGCGCCCGAAATCTCCCCCGAGAGGGCAGCGTGCGCCTTTATTCAAGCGATGCGGGGTTTTTGGGAATCGGCAGTGTTTCAGGTCATGATACGGTTACGCCAGACAGATTATCTGTGAGCAGCGTTAAAACCGGCTGAATTTGTTGAGGAAATAGCACCTTGAAGGTAGAATACGGCCGCTTGCCAGCCTACCGGGAGGTGCCGACTACTCTCGGGTTCACCGAATTAACACTTTGGCGTGCAGTCGCACGACGTTGGTTAAGAAGCAGCGACCTAACGGTCGCCTTCTCGGCGGAGGCGAGATCAAAGACATCCGTCGCATTCAGTTAAAACTAAACCAGGATCTTTAGTATGCAAGAGGTTTCAATATGTCACTAGCCGCGCAGACCAAGGCGCAGGTTGTGAGCGACTTCGCCATGACCCCGGAGGACACTGGTTCGCCGGAAGTCCAGGTGGCGCTGCTCACCGCCCGGATCATTGACCTCACCGGTCATTTCAAAACGCATATTCACGATCATCATTCGCGTCAGGGACTTCTGCGCATGGTGAATCGGAGGCGCAAATTGCTTGATTATCTTAAGGGGCGTGACGTTGAACGCTATCGTTCCCTGATCGGCAGGCTTGGGCTGCGCCGCTGACGCGACGCAGTTGGATATCTTATCAAGGAGTATTTTAATTGAAACAAATCGTCCAGACGTTCCAATACGGCGAACACGAAATGCGACTGGAAACAGGGCGCGTAGCACGACAAGCCACAGGAGCTGTGCTTGCGAGTATGGGGGAAACCGTAGTACTGGTTACGGTGGTTGCTTCCCGTGAATCGAGTGGCCGAGATTTTCTACCTCTCACGGTAGACTACGAAGAAAGAACCTATGCCGCCGGTCGAATCCCCGGCGGTTTTTTTAAGAGAGAGGGTAGACCCGCCGAAAAGGCCATTCTGACCTGTCGATTGATCGACCGGCCGATGCGGCCTTTGTTTCCTGCGGGATTCAATAACGAGATCCAGGTAGTGGCCACTGTAATGTCAGTGGATCCGGAGATCGATCCTGACATTGTCGCAATGGTGGGTGCATCGGCTGCGATGACTCTCTCTGGAGCGCCGTTTAATGGACCGATTGCGGCCTCTAGAGTGGGATTCGTAGATAACAGTTATGTGTTGAATCCGAGTGTTACCCAGTTGGCAGAATCCAAGCTGAATTTAGTCGTGGCCGGGACCGAAAGCGCTGTGTTGATGGTTGAGTCAGAAGCCGACCAATTAACCGAGGCACAGATGCTGGGTGCTGTAGTGTTTGGTCATGAGGGAGCCCAGGCTGCTATTGTGGCGATTAATCAGCTTGCTGCCGAAGCGGGTGCCGAGCGCTGGGACTGGCAGGCGCCAATAAAGGATCAAAGCCTGAGCGACCAGGTTGGTAAGCTCGCAAAGGAAGATGTTGAGCGGGCGTATCAGATAGCGGACAAAGTCGATCGCCAGGAAGCTATGGCTTTGGCGCGAGCTAAAGTTTCAAAGGCATTACTTGATGGCGAATCCGACGACGCCCAGGCAGAAGCAGTTAAAGACGCTATTAAAGGTCTCGAGAAGGCAACGGTTCGCGATCGGATTTTAGATGATCAACCGCGGATAGACGGCCGAGACCGTGAAACGGTCCGGCCGATAACAATCGAAACAGGGTTTCTTCCTCGCACACATGGGTCAGCGTTGTTTACTCGGGGTGAGACTCAGGCGATTGTCACCAGCACGCTTGGTACAGATCGGGATTCTCAGATCATCGACGCTCTGGAGGGTGAGCGCCGCGATACCTTTATGCTGCACTACAATTTCCCGCCCTATTGTGTGGGTGAGACCGGCCGAGTCGGAACCCCCAAACGTCGGGAGATCGGTCACGGCCGCTTGGCCAAGCGGGCAATGCTCGCGGTGTTACCTGACGCTGAGGATTTTCCCTATGTGATCCGAATCGTGTCGGATATTACTGAATCTAACGGTTCGAGTTCGATGGCAACGGTTTGTGGCGCCAGTCTGTCCTTGATGGATGCGGGTGTAAAGTTGAAGGCGCCGGTAGCGGGTGTCGCTATGGGTTTAATTAAACAGGGCGAACGTTTCGCAGTCTTGACTGATATTCTGGGTGACGAGGATCATCTGGGAGATATGGATTTCAAGGTCGCTGGTACAAGGCAAGGGGTAACCGCCTTGCAGATGGACATCAAAATTGAGGGAATTACCCAAGAAATCATGGAGCAGGCGTTGTCCCAGGCGCAGCGTGGACGTTTGCACATCCTTGGCGAGATGGATAAAGCAATTAGCGCGCCTCGTGAAGAGATGTCCAAGTATGCGCCGCGAATCACCACCATGAAAGTACCCACCGACAAGATCCGTGACGTCATTGGTAAGGGTGGGGTAACGATTCGCGCCATTTCCGAAGCAACCGGCGCAGCTATTGATATAGAAGATGACGGTACGATTAAGATTGCGACTGCGGATCTTTCAGCTGCAGAAGAGGCCCGCAGACGCATTGAGCAGATCACCGCTGATGTTGAGGCTGGCACAATCTACGAGGGTAAGGTCGTACGGCTGATGGATTTTGGTGCATTCGTCAATATTCTTCCGGGTAAGGATGGATTAGTTCATATCTCACAGATCTCCGATGAACGCGTAGCCAATGTCAGCGATAAACTCGCCGAAGGCGACGTAGTTAAAGTGAAAGTTCTGGAGGTCGACAAACAAGGTCGGATCCGACTCAGTATGAAAGCAGTAGAGGATGCTGCCTGATTGATGGCGGGTGTTCTAACTGATAAACAGGTAGCAGGTATCACCAAAGCCGACTTTTATGGCTATTGACCCTGCCAATCTGGTCTGGATTGACCTTGAGATGACCGGGCTTGATCCGGATTCAGATCGGATTATTGAGATCGCGACGGTTGTTACGGATGCGGATCTCAACTTATTGGGGCAGGGACCGGTACTTGCTATTCACCAGCCTGCCGAGATTCTGGCGGGAATGGACGAATGGAATCAGCGAACCCATTCTGGAACCGGGCTGACCGATCGCGTGCACGATTCCAAGATCAATGCGCAGCATGCTGAGGCGATGACACTTGGGTTCCTTTCGGAGTATGTATTGGAAAGGCGAGCGCCATTATGCGGAAACACCATCTGCCAGGATCGCCGGTTTCTCTATCGATATATGCCTCGCCTCGAGGCCTTTCTACACTACCGGAATCTCGACGTAAGTAGCATCAAGGAATTGATTGTTCGTTGGCGCCCTGATATTGCGAATACTTTTGTCAAAAAAGGAGGCCATCGCGCACTCGACGACATACTGGATTCAATAGAAGAGTTAAAGTTTTACCGCGAGCATTTTTTTCTTACCCAACCACCTCAGGTCTGACGGTTAGGCGAACCTCATGTTGATTGATCGCCCATACCAGATGCTCGTCTACCAGTTCGGATGCTCCGCTTCGTCGTCTTTGTAGGGCTTCGAGTGTGCGCCGATCGGCTGGAGCATTTCCAAGTGCTACGGCGAGGTTTCGCAACCAGCGCTCATAGCCCAGTCGCCGTATAGGACTGCCTTCGGTGTAATATTCAAAGTCGAATTCGCTCCATTGAAATAGATCAAGTAACCCGCTCGCGTCCAGATTGTGGCGGGCAGAGAAATCCACTGCACCACCGGGCGCTTCCCGATTGTACGGGCAGACAATTTGACAGTCGTCGCAACCAAAGATCCGATTGCCGATTAATGGCCGTAATGGTTCTGGTATAGCGCTCTTGTGCTCGATCGTTAGGTAAGCAATGCATAGCCGTGCATCAATTTGGTAGGGATGGTCCAGTGCTCCAGTAGGACAGGCATCGATGCATTGGGTACACGAGCCACAGTGGTTGCTCGCTGGCCCGTCGACTGGCAACGGCAGATTGGTATACAGTTCTCCAAGAAAAAACCAGGAGCCTTGATGTTGGTTCAGTAAATTTGTATGTTTCCCGATCCAACCGATACCAGCTGCCTGTGCCAGGGGCTTTTCCATTACAGGTGCGCTGTCAGCAAAAGCACGATAACGAAATGGCCCGACAAGTTCCGTGATGCGGTCCGCCAGTTGCTGTAGTTTTCGCCGAATCAGACGATGATAGTCGCGACCCAGGGCGTAGCGGGCGATATATCCCAAAGTGGGATCTTGAAGAACCTCGATGGGGGGAGTTTGCTGGCTTGGGAAATAGTTGAGCCTTACGCTGATTACACGATGGATCCCGGGTACCAGCAACCCCGGCTGGCTGCGCTTGTCAGTATTTCTGGCCATAAAGCTCATTTCGCCGTGCCAACCACGGGCCAGCCAACTAGCCAGAGCGGGCGCCGCCTCTTCCAATTTGCTGTCGCACACCCCGAACCCATCGAAATCGAGTTCCTTCGCCCAATGATGAATCTGTTTCTTCAGGTCGTTCAGGTGTTCAACCGATAGCGTGTCCATCAGGCTATGATATCCCGATGACCTCATTGCCCGCACAACTCTATACGACCGATCAGGTCCGCCGTATAGAGCAACGAGTGTTCAGCGCAGGAACTGCCGCGGCGACCCTAATGCAGCGTGCAGGCCTTCACACCTACCGAATTTTGCGTAGAAGGTGGCCAAAGGCTCGCCGGGTCAGCATTGTTTGTGGCCCTGGTAACAACGGAGGAGATGGGTATGTGATCGCTGCTTTAGCAGCAAAAGCCGGACTCCAGACTCAACTGATTCAACAAGGAGAGGCACGTAGCATGGGCGCCCAGGCCGCGCTGAGTCAGGCTCGCAAAGCCGGCGCAAAGCTTATTCCTTACCATGCTGGCGCTCTACGGGATACTGATGTTGTGGTTGATGCATTATTTGGAATAGGGCTCACCAGTGCGCCGCGCGCACCTTTCACCGAGATAATCGCGGAGATAAATTCTGTAGATGCGCCTTGCCTTTCTGTTGATATTCCTTCTGGACTCTTGGCTGATAATGGGGCAGCGGCCGGATCATTGGTCAAGGCGGATGTTACTGCTACTTTTGTCGGCCTTAAGATTGGGCTATTTACCGGGCGCGGGCCGGACTGTATCGGTGAGGTCCTATTCGATGACCTGGGTGTAGGAGAAAGCGTCCAGGTGGAAACCCAATTCGCGTCTCGCCTTAGTTCGCGGTGGGTTCGAACGGTTCTGCCTTTTAGAGAGGCGAGCTTTCATAAAGGCCAGGCTGGACACCTGTTGGTGGTTGGTGGTGGATCTGGGATGGCGGGGGCTGCCTGGCTGGCAGGCGCGGCGGCGCTGCGCTGTGGGGCAGGTCGGGTCACTATTGCTTGTCATCCCACCAGCGCGCCTGCGATTGGGGCGGGATCCCCGGAATTGATGGTTCAATCTGTATCTGGCCCAGCTGATTTGACAGGTCTACTCGATCAGATGGATGCGATAGTTGTGGGCCCCGGTTTGGGGCGAGATTCGTGGGGTAGTGCGCTGTTAGCATTGGTACTCGATAAAGCCGACCCAAGTCTGCTCGATGCGGACGCGCTTAACCTGCTGTCTTGGGATCGGCAACCCGTTTCGGGGTCCATTGTGACCCCACATCCGGCCGAGGCGGCAAGGCTCTTGGGACAACCAACAGGCGATGTGAATGCGGACCGCCCTCGGGCGGCTCGCGCGATCTCAAAAGCGTTGAATGCGGTCTGCGTACTCAAAGGCTCTGGCACATTGGTATGCTCGGACGAGGAGCCTTTACTTCTTTGCGATCGGGGAAATCCGGGAATGGCGAGCCCCGGAATGGGGGATCTTTTGAGTGGGGTCATTGGGAGTTTGCGGGCACAGGGGCTATCTCCTTTGCAAGCCGCCGGTGCGGGGACATGGATCCATTCGGCAGCCGCCGATCTTGCCGCCCCAGTGGGCGGGGCCATTGGGCTGGTAGCCAGCGACTTGATGCCGTACCTGCGGCTATTACGGAATTGTCCAGATAAAGCTGATGAAGTATCGCGCCACAGTTTCTGACGAGGAGCAGATGCTTGCATTGGGTAACTGCCTTGGGCGCGGACTCACGCCGGGGGACATCGTCTATCTGGAAGGAGATCTAGGCAGCGGCAAGACCACATTTGCGCGTGGTGTACTCGAAGGACTGGATTGCCCCGATTGGATTGTTAGCCCGACGTACACGTTGGTTGAAGAGTACCAGGTGCCCCTATGCAAGGTATATCACCTTGACCTTTATCGGCTGGAGGATCCAGAGGAAGTTGAGAGTATGGGGATCCGGGACTGGCAAGATGGCCAGAGCATATTGCTGATTGAATGGCCTGAACGAGGATTTCGGAAATTGCCCCGTCCACACTGGCGAGTCCAGATCAGCTGCCCGAAATTTGGCCGGGTAGTACTTGTAGAGGCGCCACACGCGATAGGCGCTTTGGACGCTTTCGTCAGTCCTTGAATATCAAACAAAGTGTACTTCTAATGGTAGCCTTGGGCGTTGCTGCCGTAGGACATGGGGAAACCAAGGTTACTGGAGGGCGGTTTTGGCACGGCCCGGATAAAACACGCATGGTGTTTGATATCTCGGCGGTTACGACCTTTCAAGCGTTTGTGTTGATGAGTCCTGATCGCTTCGTCATTGATATCGACAACACTATCTTGGATGGTGGATTGCCTGAACCTAAAGGAGATACCAGTCCGGTAACTGGTGTGCGCACGGGCCAGCCTGAATCCGGCGTTTTAAGGGTGGTTCTAGATCTGAAAAGGCCGGTCAAGTATCAGGTCTTTGTATTGGAGCCGAACTCGCCTTATCCATATCGATTGGTTGTGGATCTTTTTGAAGCAGATCAAAGTGTCGTAAAACCAATGCCTGAGTTAACGACGCGCGAAGATGATTATCTGGTGATTATTGACCCGGGCCACGGTGGCGAGGATCCTGGCGCCATCGGAAAAAAGGGAACGCTTGAAAAGACGGTAGCGTTAGGGATCGCTCGACGCCTAAAAAGAATAATTAATCACGATGGGCGGATGCGGGCCCAACTTACCCGAAATGGAGATTATTACGTCACGCTTCGAGGCCGAGTCCGCTTGGCGATGAGTCTTAAGGCCGATGCCTTTATATCAATTCATGCGGATGCTGCCAGGCGGCGAAGTGCACGAGGCAGTTCGATTTATGTATTGTCCCAACGAGGCGCCAGCAGCGAGATGGGCAAGTGGCTTGCCAAACGAGAAAACGCGGCGGACCTCGCTGGTGGTGTCGATATTGGCGAGCAGGACCCGGGTTTACAAAAAGCACTCCTGGATATGGGTATCGACTGGAAGATTAAAGAAAGCAAGATCTTGGCGGCGCGGATTCTTGGGGAACTGAAAAAAGCGGGGCAAGTTCATAGCAAAAAGGTTGAAGAAGCAGGTTTTGCAGTGTTGAAATCGGTGGATATTCCGGCAGTACTTGTGGAAACAGGTTTCATCACTAACGCGAATGAAGAAAAGGCGCTGACAACGGCCTTGCATCAAGAGCGCATCGCCGGGGTGATCTTCAGGGGCCTGGATTTGTACTGTGATCAGGATCCACGTTGTCCGCCAGTTAATCAAAAAAGGAGTTTGTATGAAGTGCGTCAGGGTGATTCCCTGTCTTTAATTGCTGTGCGGGTAGGATCCACAGTTGAAAAAATACGTGCGCTTAATAATCTGCCGTCGGATGTTTTGCGAATTGGGCAGAAGCTGCGGATTCCGAGCTCATGAAAATCCCGACGTTTCGAGAACTTTCGTGTGATTTCAACTGACTACTCCGATTGCGGCATTATCTTTCTTGCCGGAAGCACAGCCTCCGGCAAAACCGATCTCGCCATAGAGCTTGCGGCCCAGCTACCGGTTGATCTAATTAGTGTTGACTCCAGTCAAGTGTATCAGGGCCTCGATATCGGAACCGCAAAGCCAGATAGCAAAATTCTCAAGGAGATTCCCCATGGGCTTGTCGATATACGAAGCCTTAGGCAGACATTTTCGGCTGCAGATTTTTGCCTCGAAGCCGGGAAGTTAATTGAGAGCACTTTC
>JAAZZE010000011.1:0-24424 GCA_014239255.1 Gammaproteobacteria bacterium | reverse complement strand
CTTTCGAGAAAGGGCGCATTCCACTTCTTGTTGGCGGAACCATGTTTTATTTTTCAGCGCTCCTGCACGGTCTATCGAATTTGCCCCCCGCCAATCCGGCGTTGCGGGCGCGACTGGTTAAGCAGGCTAGACAACGCGGTTGGTCTTTTTTACACGGAAAGCTTGAACAAGTGGATCCTCGAGCGGCCGAGAGGATCGACCGACATGACGCGCAACGAATCTCACGCGCTCTTGAAATCAATTTCCTGACTGGCCTTGCCGTTCCAGTGGAGGCAACCAGCAACGGGCTGATTCAAAAAGGTGTTGAGGTCACTCGTCTCAGTATATTCATTCCGGACCGGCAATTACTTCACCAACGCATATCCAAACGGCTTAAGCGAATGTTGGATGATGGACTGGTTGAGGAAGTGGAAAACCTCAGGGAACAGTGGCCGCAAGGTGGAAATACGCCAGCGCTTCGCAGTGTGGGTTATCGACAGGTCTGGGAGTACCTCGAGGGACAGGTCGATTATTCAACTATGGTTGAGCGTGCTAGTGCGGCGACCAGGCGCTTAGCCAAACGGCAGTTAACCTGGTTAAGAAACGAACCGGGCGCGACCTGGTTTGATGGCACTAGCCCGACTTTGGTGACGACCCTGTGTCACTATCTGGAAGCAAAAGGGGTGACCGCGGGTGGAACAAAACTTGAAAAACCCGTCTAAGGGCCTTACATTGAGATCGTGGAGTTGTCCATCACATTAAGCAAAAATATTACAATAGTCCAGTAAAACACTGAAATATAAAATAAAAATATTCGATCACCCGAACGGCTGCCGCAAACTTCTAAGCCCAATACCCAAAGAGTCGAACCGGCTGGGTGTCAAGCTTTCTTCATTCCTACGAGTGATTTGTTGCAAATGGTGGCTATCTTGGCGGTTGGACAGGAGGCTTTTATGAACCAGCAAAGGGGTACAGCCCTTCAGGATCCGTTTCTCAATACTTTACGCAAGGAGCGGATTCCTGTCTCAATTTATCTGGTCAATGGCATTAAATTACAAGGACAGATCGAGTCATTCGATCCCTTTGTTGTATTGCTCCGAAATAGTGTAAGCCAGTTGATCTACAAGCACGCGATTTCGACGATTGTGCCGTCTCGAGCCGTTCGTATCCCATTTAATGAAGAAGCGGGTGACGATGATGAAGGGGACAATCGCGGCAATATCGAACCTGGTCCGGACTAATCAGAGTTGCCACTGGTAATGCTGGTCGCGCCTGTGATTGAAAGGATGTTCTGGTATTTGATTGCAATGCCTCACGGAGTGCTAACGCAGGGTTGACCTCCCTGATTGACAACGGCTCATCTCGTCCTCTGCCTGAAAGAGCGATTCTCGTTCACCAGAGTTTTGCGGGACGTGTACTAGCAGCCGATTTCGACGAGTTAGAAGGCCTGGCGCTTTCAGCAGGAGCTGAGGTGAGCGGGCGTGTTGGGGCGACCCGGCGTACTGCTGATTCGGGAACTTTTGTTGGCCGCGGTAAAGCCCATGAGATTGCAGAATTGGTTGCAAGTTCAGGGGCGGATCTGGTTATTGTTAACCAAGCGATTACACCCATTCAGGAACGTAACCTTGAGCGCACCATCGGTTGCAGGGTTGTCGATCGAACGCGATTAATTCTGGATATATTTGCGATTCGTGCACGGACTTCCGAAGGCAAGTTACAGGTTGAGTTGGCGCAATTGCAACATTTATCTACCCGTCTGGTTCGTGGCTGGACTCACCTTGAGCGCCAACGTGGCGGCATTGGCCTTCGAGGGCCTGGAGAGACGCAACTTGAATCAGATCGACGATTGTTAGGTATGCGTATTCGTCATCTGCAAAGGCGAATCGCTCGGGTTGCCTCGCAACGCGATCTGCGGCGGCAGCGCCGACGTAAGGAAGGCATTCCGACAGTAGCGATCGTCGGGTATACCAATGCCGGCAAGTCGTCTCTTTTCAATACCCTCGTTGGGGAGCACGCGTATACCGCTGACCAATTGTTCGCAACACTGGATCCCACTATGAGGCGGCTCGATGTACCCGATTTTGGGTCAGTTATTCTTTCGGATACTGTTGGATTTATTGCTGGCCTCCCACACCCGCTGGTGGAAGCTTTTATGTCTACCCTTGAGGAGGTAGCTACGGCTAACTTATTGCTACACGTGTCCGATGACTCCAATCCGGATGTTCGAGACCAAGAGGCGGAGGTTGAAAGAGTCCTTGAAGGTATCGGAGCGGCCGATATTCCGCGGTTGACGGTAAGAAATAAGATTGACGTCAGTGGTCGAGTTTCGGGCTTTATCAGTAGCAATGGTTCTGGTCCCAATGGTGTGCGGGTATGTGCCAGCAATGGTGCGGGGATGGCCCAATTACTGCAAAGTATGTCCGGTATTCTTGGGCGGAATCGTATCTTCCGGACAATCCGAATACCGGCAAGCCAGGGCCGACTCAGAGCTCGAGCCTATGCGTTAGCGGAAGTGATTGCTGAGACTGTTGATTCAAACGGCACTTGGCGGATGCAGATCAGCGCTGACCTCGCAACAATAGGACAGATCGAAGGCGAGCCTGGGTTTGAGCGACGATACTGGGTTGACGCACCAGCCAATGATTTTAAACAAGGCGCGTTCGGCATTGGTGTGATGAATACTGTCAACGCGAAGCCCGTGGTAAAATCGACCACTGGCTAAGGCTCTATCAGCTTTTCAGCCGAATCTTAGAAAACTTACTACTACTTTATGAGGTGCATATCAAATGCCTTGGAATCAGCCGGGATCAGATAATCGCGATCCCTGGGGTCAGGGTAATGGCCAGAAAGGCCCGCCGGACCTGGACGAGGTCATCCGCGACCTGCAGAAGAAATTAAGCAACCTATTCGGCGGTCGAGGATCTGGCCGTCGATCCGGAGGGGGCAAAGGACCGTCTCTGAGCGCTAAAAGCATCGCTCCGATCCTGGTGATTCTTGCAGGGTTATGGCTGGCCACCGGATTTTATGTGGTGGAGCAGGGTGAACAAGGGGTTGAATTACAACTGGGTGCCTACAAAACAATTAAGGAAGCCGGTTTGCGATGGCACTTGCCATATCCAATTGAAAGTGTCGAGATAGTCAATGTCCAACAGATTCGTACCGTAGAGGTGGGTTATCGGACCAATTCGCGCTCCAATCAACTTGCTGGTGTGCCCCGGGAAGCACTGATGCTAACTGCTGATGAAAACATCATTGATATTCACTTTGCTGTCCAGTACGACATTAAAGACCCTCGCGATCTGCTGTTTAACGTGGCTGAATCGCCGGATCTGGTTGTTCGCGGGGCAACCGAAAGTGCGGTGCGCGAGATCGTCGGGCGCAACAGTATGGACTTCGCGATTACTGGCGGTCGGGCAGAGATCGCGCAGGAGACAAAAATTCTCCTACAGCGAATACTTGATCGCTATGACACTGGTGTAAATATCAAGGCGGTTGAGATGCAGAACGCCCAACCCCCCGCGGAGGTGAAAGCGGCTTTTGACGATGCCGTAAAAGCCCGCGAGGATGAAGAACGCCTGAAGAATGAAGCGCAGGCTTACCAGAACGACATTATCCCGCGAGCCCGTGGTGGAGCAGCCCGCCTTATTCAAGAAGCCGCTGCCTACCGCGCAACTGTAGTCGCTGCGGCCCGAGGCGAAGCCTCACGGTTTCTTCAGGTGCTCGACGAATATTCCAAAGCACCAGAGGTCACGCGTGATCGCCTATACCTGGACGCCCTGGAACAGGTTTATGCTAACTCGACCAAACTGGTTATTGACCAGCGAGACGGGGGAAACAACGTGATGTACTTACCGCTTGATCAACTGATTCGGCAAAGAGGAGAGGGAAGATCTAACGAGAATTCCAATATGTCATCTCTTGCGAGTACATTTGGGTCGGGGGCAACGACAGGAAACGATAGCAGCCGGCAAGAGCGATCCAGTCGCCTGAGGAGTCTGACACAATGATGGGCAAACAAATGATGTGGATCGTTCTGCTGGTTATTGTGGCAGCAGTCGGATCCTCGGCCGTGTATTATGTCGACGAACGGGAAAAGGCGATTGTTTTCCAGTTTGGCGAAATTGTCCGTTCGAACGATGAGCCAGGGTTTCACTTTAAGACCCCCCTTATCAACAGCGTCCGATATTTTGACGCTCGGGTCCAAACTATGGACTCGGACCCGGAGTTGTATCTGACTCAGGCAAAAAAGAATCTCGTCGTAGATTCTTTTGTTAAATGGCGTATTACCGATGCAGCAAACTACTACACTCGACTGGGTGGTTTAGCCAGCAACGCACGAAACCGTCTGGCTCAGAGAGTCAATGATGCATTGCGCCGCGAGTTTGGTAACCGCTCTGTACAGCAGGTTATTTCCGGCGATCGTGTTGAGATCATGGACGTCGTTCGCAAAACGACCGACGAAGAAATTGCTTCTTTGGGTATCGAAGTGCTGGATGTTCGCCTAAAGCGTGTAGATTTAGATCCGGACATCAGTGAGCGGGTCTACCAGCGTATGGAAGCCGAGCGTTCCCGAGTGGCCAAGGACTTACGGGCCCGCGGTGCAGAGGCGGCCGAGCGGATTACGGCAGATGCTGATAGACAACGGGCAATTATACTGGCAAAGGCCCAGCAGGAGGCTCAGGAGGTTAAAGGTCGAGGGGATGCTGAAGCGACCGGTATTTATGCTGACGCCTTTAACCGCGATCGTGAGTTTTACCGCCTGTATCGGAGCCTAAATGCCTATCGAACCACTTTTTCGAGTCCTGATAATTTGCTGGTGATAGAGCCCGATTCGGAATTTTTCCGTTACTTTAAACAATCCTCGCCGAAGACCGAAGAATAACCAAGTCAGGTGCATTGGCAGGATCTTTTTGTCGCGTTGGCCCTGGTCTTGGTTATTGAAGGTTTGATACCGTTTGCAAGTCCAGGCCGGTATCGCCGGCTGGCTAATGCGCTTGGTGAAATTACTGATCGCCAGCTTCGTATGGGCGGCGTAGCGTCGATGGTTGGCGGTTTGATTTTATTGTACCTGGTGCATTGATCTCGGTCGAGATCACAAAAAGTCGCAGACCCGCCGCCGACACCAAACAGGACGTAGTTAAATGGTAAGCAGTGTCGTTGTACTTGGAATTCAATGGGGAGACGAAGGCAAAGGAAAGGTCGTTGATCTTTTGACCGAACGTTGCGCGGCGGTAGTGCGATTTCAGGGCGGTCATAATGCTGGGCATACCCTGGTTATTGAAGGCCACAAGACCGTACTCCACCTGGTTCCATCTGGTATTTTGAGGCCTCAGGTTCGTTGCCTGATTGGCAATGGTGTGGTGGTTTCGCCCGATGCACTAATCACTGAATTGGACACTCTTAAAGGTGCAGGCATAGACGCACGGGCCCGGTTGATGATCAGCCCGGGCTGCCCGGTAATCCTTCCCAGTCACGTCGCGTTAGATCAGGCCCGCGAGAAAAAGAAGGGTAGTAAGGCGATTGGCACTACCGGACGGGGCATCGGGCCGGCATACGAAGATAAAGCCGCGCGGCGTGCAATTCGATTCGGTGAGCTGCTCGATCCAGACAGTTGCGCGGGTCGCGTTGAAGAGCTTGTCGATTATCATAATTTCCTATTGACCAAGCGTTTTTCTGCCAAGGCGGTAGACGTGGCGCTTAGCGTTGCGGCCTGTCGCTCGTGGAGTGAGGCTTTGGGCCCGCTAGTAGGAGATGTATCGAAAGAACTTGAAGACCTGTGTAAATCAGGTGCAAATATTCTTTTTGAGGGAGCTCAGGGGACATTGTTGGACATTGATCACGGAACCTATCCTTTCGTTACATCCTCTAATACGACCGCAGGTGCGGCAGCCTCAGGAAGCGGTATAGGCCCACTCGAACTGTCAACAGTAGTTGGCGTCATTAAGGCTTATGTAACCAGGGTTGGCAGCGGGCCGTTCCCAACCGAATTATTTGACTCGGTTGGAGCCCATCTGGCAAAAAAGGGTCACGAGTTTGGCGCAACGACAGGTCGGCCGCGGCGCTGTGGTTGGTTTGATGCAGTATCTGCACGCCGCGCCTGCTGGTTGAACAGTGTCAGTTCGTTGTGTGTTACCAAATTGGACGTCCTTGACGGTCTGTCAGAGTTAGCGATATGCACTGGGTATCGTATTAATGGGGAGGTGCTAGACAGACCTCCATCGGGGGCAGCTACCCTTGCGGATTGTGAACCGATTTATGAGATAGTCCCGGGTTGGACGGAAAGCACTGCATCAATTCGGGTAATTGACGAGTTGCCGCTCCTCGCCCGTGCCTACTTAAGCCGACTGGAGGAGTTACTGGGCGTACCGGTAGATATTGTTTCAACCGGTCCAGATCGGGACGACACGATAATTTTGCGTCATCCTTTTCCACAGACCTGAGCCTCCAATTCCAGGATACCGATCAGGCGCTAATAGGCCGCGAACCAAGGAGACTAGAGCTCGAGCTAGCTGGCCAGTTGCTGTGGAGGACGAGACGATTAACTGGCAGGTATTTCAGGTTGTATTTTTTGAAGGGATCCCAGAAACGTTTTACATGTAGTGTTTAGGATACCCAATTGGTACCGAGGAGAGGACTTGAACCTCCACGGGGTTACCCCCACTAGCACCTGAAGCTAGCGCGTCTACCAATTCCGCCACCTCGGCATTGTCAAGAGACTACTATAGTTACAGTCGGATAAAGTAGCTCCGATTTGATTTGTCTATTGCTTGATCCATCATTTAAAAAATTACTTGGTGATAAAAAAGAGATCCCGCATAGGTGTTAATTCTACATCAAATACGCGACAGATTACGTGCCAGGAGATAGATCAACAGGCACTGTGTCATCTAGTGCCTTGTCAGCATCTTAAGCTAACGTTTGGATCACCAGAATCGCATCTTTGGGCCGTGGAAACACCGATCTTGAATATCTCATTGCCTACTGGCTTATAAGTTGTCAATAAACTTTCGGGTATTTGGGGTATCACAATACGTCAGGTTTAAAGTGTTGTGTCGGGCCAAAGATCTGTAAGGCTTAACAAAGAGAAAAAACATGACAGACAAAAAAAATATTGGCGCGTTACGTCGGCAAATCCTTGAAGTGATTCTAAGCAAGGGCCGGCCGATGAGTATGTCAGAGCTCGGACACTCGCTCGGGAGTTCCAATGATCTAGCAAATGAGTCCCACCAGGCGCTTTCTGCATTGTGCAAGGCGGGTCTCTTGGTACGCTTGCGTGGCGAACGGATCGGCGCAGCGAAAGACATGGATCTGGTGCTGGGAAGGGTGGAGGTTCATTCCAATGGGTTTGGATTTCTTCTGCCTGATGATGGTAGCGAGGACCTATACCTCTCGCCGAGGCAGATGCGAAGGGCAATGCCCGATGATCGGGTACTGGGTCGAGTACGCCGGATAGACAGACAGGGACGAAAGGAGGCTGCGATCGTTGAGGTCTTAAATTCAGTAAACAGGACTGTGTTGGGGTGGTTCAAGGCGGATTCGGCTGTCAATGTGATTCACCCGCAAGATAAGAGAATCGCACATACGATCCATGTCGCACCGGGCGATGAATCGGGCGCGACCCATGGGCAGGTTGTGGTTGGGGAAATTATTGTCCACCCGGGTGACTCCACTTACGTTCAAGCTCGGGTGACGGAAATCCTGGCCCAGGATAAGCCTGCGGCGCTCGCAACCGAATCGGCGATTCGGCGCCGTCAATTGCCTTGTGAATGGCCTTCCACGATAGCAGACGAGCTAGAGCAGATTTCTCGGGAGCCAGGATGCGAAAAAGATCTGATTTGCAACGACCTGACCAATAAGCCATTTGTCACTATCGATGGTGCTGATGCCCGGGACTTTGATGATGCGGTTCATTGTGTGAGTGACGGCGATGACTTTTTGCTGGATGTCGCAATTGCAGATGTTTCCAGATTTGTCACATCGGACAGTGTTGTTGATCAGGTTGCTCGTGAACGCGGTAACTCGGCATATTTTCCGGATCGAGTAATCCCAATGCTTCCTGAGTTACTTTCCAATGATCTTTGTTCATTGCGCCCTGGCCAGACGCGTTGGGTTTTCGTCTGTCAGATTCGAGTAAGTTCGTCTGGAGAGATCGCCGATTACAAATTCTTTGAAGGGCGAATTCGATCGGCTGCTCGCCTCACCTATGAAGATGCTTCGGCCTTCCTTTGTGATCCAAATGGCGATCGCCCTAGACTCAGTACCGTTGTTCAAGAAAATCTCAAGATGTTGGAAAAGGTAGCGACAGCACTGGGTGGGCACCGGCGAGACCGTGGTGGGGTGGAATTTGAGTTTCCGCAGGCCTTGATTTCATACGACCCCAACGGCACGATTGCTTCCATTGAAAGCACTCAAAGATCCGCCGCCACAAGCCTTATCGAGGAGTGCATGCTCGCTGCCAACGTATGTGCGGCTCGTGCATTGGATTCGGGCTTGCCCGAGGCAATATACAGAATTCACGAGATCCCGGATCGAGATGCGGTTGCCGATCTGCGTCGCGTGCTGGGCTTTTTTGGAGTTAAACTTCCTGGCAGAGGCGTGCCGCCGGCCCTTGAATTTTCCACCGCATTAGCAGCAGCACGAGAAAAAGGCGCGCCAGTCGCTGCTTTGCAGATGCTCATGTTACGAACGATGAAGCAGGCTCGTTATGCCTCTTGCGTACAGCCTCACTTTGCCTTGGGGTTTGACTGTTACACCCATTTCACCTCCCCCATCCGACGTTATGCCGACCTGGTCGTACATCGATTGTTGAAAAGAATCCTGGGGCTCGGTTTGAGTTCTCAGCCTCAAGATAGCTTCGGAGAGCTTGCCCAGGTTGCCGACCATTGTTCGGTAACGGACCGTCGGGCTGAGGAAGCCTCTAGAGAGGTCACTGGCTGGTTAAAGGCCGAGTTCATGAGCCGGCATATCGGTGAGACTTTCACCGGCAAAGTCTCGGGGGTCACCGCATTTGGCGTGTTCGTTACTCTGGATCTGCTTCAGGTGGACGGCTTGGTGCATATTTCGGAATTAGGTAATGATTATTTCCATTTCGACCCCAGCCTTATGTTGCTCGTGGCAGAACACAGTGGCTACCGAATTTCTCTTGGGGATGTTATGACTGTGCGTGTCACCGGGGCCCGGCCTGATGAAGGTAAAATTGATTTTGTTCCGTTTGAACCCATCGGCGGCGAAGCCAAAGGACAACGGAAAAGGCGAAAAACCAAAAAACGCTAGGGAGTGATATTGAAAGAAAAAAAAAGCGTACCGGGTAACCAGATCAACGTACTCTGTGGCTTTCATTCGGTTGAGGCAGCCTTAGGTGATCCGCGGAGTCTCGGTGAGTTGCTGCATGACGCCAGCCGTCGTGATCCGCGGCTGTCACGCCTATTGGGATTAGCCAGATCAAAAGGGGTGACCTTGCACCGTGCAACCCGCGCAGAGCTTGATAATCTGAGTGGCGGCATACGCCATCAGGGATTGATCGGGTTGCTGAGTCGGACGCCTGCTGGAAAACTTCCAGCGTTGAAGCTCTGGTTAGAATCCCAAAGCGGTTGCCCGCTGGTGTTGATCCTTGACGGTATACAGGATCCTCGCAATGTGGGCGCTTGTTTGCGAACCGCCGCAGCAGCTGGAGTTGAGGCTGTTATCTTTCCGCAACGGGTTGGTGCAGGCCTTACGCCGGCGGCGTTGCGAGTGGCTTCAGGTGGACTTCACCAGCTGCGGATCTTTGAGGTCAGCAGCTGGTCGCGAGCCTTCGAGTACCTGAAATCTGCGGGTCTTTGGGTGGTTGGTACGGCCGAGGATGGAGATCAGGACCTTTATGATTTTGATCTTGTTCGACCTCTTGCTTTGGTCGTGGGTTCCGAGGCGTCCGGTTTGCGTCCGGTGACCAGGAAGTTTTGCGACGCGGTATTGCGCATCCCGTCGGCGCATGCTTTGTCGAGTCTTAATGTAGCAGTGGCAGCAGGTGTCGCTTTGTTCGAAGTTCGTCGGCAACACGGCCACCACCACAAATAGATAAAACAGTTCTACTCAGTGACGGTTTTTGCTTGATATTCGCAAAGATCCCAAATAACACAGCTTGGACATTCCGGAGTGCGGGCTTTGCAGGTATAGCGACCGTGAAGAATAAGCAAATGATGAGCACTTTTTTGATAGGCCGCTGGGGTGGTTTTAAGCAAGCGTTTTTCAACCTGCAGCACGTTGACTCCAGGTGCAATCCGGGTACGGTTAGCAACCCGGTAGATGTGAGTGTCTACCGCGATAGTCGGCTCGCCAAAAGCCGTATTCAAAATAACATTAGCAGTCTTGCGGCCCACACCTGGAAGGGCTTCAAGCGCCGCCCGGGTACGCGGCACTCTGCCTTTATGACTATCGATCAGAATTTGGCAGGTTTTCAGTATGTTTGCGGCTTTGGTGTTATAAAGACCGATTGTCCGGATATGCGCCCTAAGCGCGGTCAGTCCTAGGTCAAGCAGAGCTTGCGGCGTGGCTGCCGCCCGAAAGAGCCCGCGAGTGGCGCGATTTACAGAGACATCAGTTGCCTGTGCCGATAAAATTACGGCTATCAGCAGTTGGAAATGTGTTCGGTATGACAGTTCTGTTTTAGGATTGGGTGTGGCTTTTTCAAGCCGTCGAAATATCTCAGCTCGATTACAGGGATTCACCTTTTACTCCTTCGCAACCTTTTATCTTGAATTCGGGCGACACTTGCAGCGATTTCTGACTGGCGGGTAGCGGACTCGGTCAGGAGGGGCTGTGGCTGAGGAGTATTAGTACCGACCGATTGTCGTTTTTGTTTACCTACAAATCGGGCTCGGTATCGTTTCGACTTTGACTCACAGACCCCTTTGTCGCCTGCGCGGGTGTTGCCCTTGAAAGAAGTTGTTTTAATGCAGTCAACCGGGCAAACCGGGATACACAAGTCACAGCCTGAGCACTCAGCGGTCACAACCGTGTGCATTACTCTTGCACTACCCAAGATTGCATCCACCGGACAGGCCTTGATACACAGCGTGCATCCGATGCACAGTGTTTCATCAATTTCTACCGGTCTGGCCGGGTGATAAACACCGAAAGCTGGATCCAACTGCGAACACGTCTGCCCGGTAAGGGTCTCAAGCAAAGCGAGAGTCCGAGAGCCGCCTGGTGAGCAACGGTTAATTGCAGTGTTCTGACTAACAATCGCCTGCGCATACGCAAGGCAAGAAGCAAACTCGCAGCGCATGCATTGTGTTTGGGGTAGGCAGGCATCAACAGAGTCCACTGAGATGTCCGGCGTGGGATCGACAAACATTATCGGAGAATTTTCTGCAGTGTGTCCAGGAAGCGATCGATATCTCGATCAGTATTGTAAAGGTACGGTGTAACACGAAGTGAGTCGCCACGGATGCTGGCATAGACCTGATGGTGTGCGAGACGTTCACCTATGTTCCTGGGTAGGCCTTGGGGAAAGCGCAAGCCTAGAAAATGCCCTGCCCGTTGGTGCGGCTCAACCACCTCCAAGCCGAGTTCCTTTGCCCGCTCGGCAATTGCATTTGTTGTTTGACACAGCGTCGCCTCGATTCGTGGGACCTCCCAGGAAAGAATCTGTTGAAGACTATTTAGTAGTGCCGGCATCAGCGCAAAATTCGCAGTCTCCCCGACATCAAAGCGCCGGGCCCCCGGCGCGAATTCATCACGGTAGTTGACGAGTTCTGAGAATTTAACGGCATCGCGACGGGAAAACGACCCGAACTCCAGAGGTAACCCTTGTTGGTGGTGTGGTGCAATGTACAAAAGACCGGTCGAGTAAGGACCGAGCAGCCATTTATAACCAGCGGCGACAGCGAAGTCCGGGCGAATTACCTGAGCATCAAAAGTCAATGCCCCCAGACTCTGGGTGAGGTCAACTACCAGGGCACCGTCAACTTGGTCGAGCGCGCGGCGCACGACCGCAAGATCAACCAATGTGCCGTCCGTCCAATGGCAATGTGGCAGGGCGGCAATGGCGGTCTGAGCGTTAACCGCATTGACAATAGCCGCAGTCCAGTCATGGTCTGCCGGGCGGGACACTGTATGCAGGTGCGCACCGTTTTGAGTGGCCAATTCCTTCCAGACGTAAAAGTTAGACGGATACTGCTCCGCCAGCACGAGAATGTGTTGGCCCGGTTTAACGAGCAGATTCTTTGCCGCAACAGCAAGTCCATAACTTGCCGACGGAACGATCGCCAAGTCGTTTTCTGTGGCATTAAATAATGAGGCAGCTACCCCGCGCAACTTCTCGACGGTTGAAAAAAAATCGGGCGGCGTGATCGACCATGGCGCAATCTTCCCTTGAAGACCCTTGATGCCAGCGGCGACGGAGGTGAGCAATAACGGCGACATATAAGCGCAGTTGAGATACGCTATGTGGTTGGGGATGTCAAAAAGCGCTCTTTGGTTCGGTAGTGGGAGGGTGTTCACGGGTAAGATATTGACTAAGGACTCAACGCACGCGCATACCTGGCTCTGCGCCATCATCAGGGGCAAGAAGAAAGATTCCGCCAGCGTCATCGCTACCTGAACCGGCAAGAATCATGCCGGACGATACTCCGAAACGCATTTTCCGCGGTGCCAGATTAGCGACCACAACGACGTTCCGGCCCACCAGTATTTCCGGGTCATAGGCTGCCTTGATGCCTGCGAACACTTGCCGAACTTCACCGCCTAAATCGAGGGTGAGTTGCAAAAGACGGTCGGCTCCTTCTACCCGTTGGGCATCTTGGACCCTGGCCACCCGTAGGTCGACCTTGGAGAAATCATCAATGGTGATTTCCTCGGAGATCGGATCAGCGGCGAGGTGCTGTCCGGGTGAGACAGAGGAACTCTTTTGCTCAAGTATGAGAGGTTTTTCCATCATTTTTTGGGCATCCTTTATTTCGACTCGATTGAGCAGGTGGTGGAACGGCCCAATCTTATGTCCGGTCAGTGGTTGGGCTAAGTCATTGAGGTTACCCGCGTCTGCAATAGTGCAACACAGAAACTCTTGTGTGCGCCCGGCAAGTCCAGGCACAACTGGCGAAAGCCAGATCATCAGAATCCGGAAAAGATTCAGTCCTTGGGTGCAAATCCCTTGGAGTTGGTCATCCTGGTCGGGTTCGCGGGCGATAACCCAAGGTTGGCAGTTGTTGATGTATTGGTTGGCCCGATCAGCGAGTGTCATGATTTCACGCATCGCACGACTGAATTCGCGGCCTTCGTAGGCATCGATGATAGATTGATTGGCATCAACAAAGAGCTTGAACAGCGCCGGATCGGGTAGTCGGGTAGACAAGTTTCCCTGGAAACGTTTTTCAATAAACCCTGCACAACGGCTGGCGATATTGACGACTTTTCCTACAAGATCTGAATTGACCCGAGTAACAAAGTCGTCGACGTTAAAATCGATATCCTCAACCCGATTATTCAACTTGGCGGCAAAGTAATAACGCAGATAATCGGGGTCCAAGTGGTCAAGATAGGCTCGGGCGGTGATGTAGGTGCCTCGTGACTTGGACATCTTCTGACCGTTTATGGTTAAAAACCCATGGGTAAATACCGCCGTGGGGGTGCGAAAGCCGCTGCCGTGGAGCATCGCGGGCCAGAACAAGGTATGGAAGTAAAGAATGTCTTTGCCAACAAAATGGTACAACTCGGTGGTTGCATCCACATTCCAGAAGGCATCAAAGTCAAGGTCTGAGCGATCACAGAGATTACGGAAACTGGCCATATAGCCTATCGGCGCGTCGAGCCATACATAAAAATATTTTCCGCTCGCGCCGGGGATCTCAAAACCGAAATAGGGTGCATCGCGGGAGATATCCCAATCCTGCAGGCCAGCCTCAAACCATTCGCTTAGCTTGTTTTTGACTTCGGGCTGCAGTCGACCTGAGCCCGTCCACCCACGAAGCATTGAGTCAAAATCGGCAAGTTTAACGAAGTAATGCTCAGAATCCTTGGTTACGGGTGTGGCTCCGGAAATGACAGAAACTGAATCTTTTAGTTCGGTTGGCGTGTAAGTGGCGCCACACACCTCACAGTTATCGCCGTTCTGGTCTTGCGCGCTGCAGCGTGGACAAGTGCCTCTTATGAACCGGTCGGGAAGAAACATTTCCTCCACTGGGTCGTAAGCCTGGGTAATAGTACGTTGGACGATGTGGCTGTTGTTCTGTAACTGGCCAAAGATATGTTCAGAGAAATAACGGTTCTCATCTGAGTGGGTGGTGTAGTAGTTGTCAAACGCGATACTGAAGTCGGCGAAATCTTGCCGATGCTCCTCGCCAATTCTCTCAATCAACACCTCTGGCTCTACGCCCTCGCTTCGGGCCTTTAGCATGATTGGAGTGCCGTGGGTGTCCTCCGCGCAGACATAGTACGCCTGATGACCGCAAAGGCGTTGAAAACGAGCCCAGACATCAGTTTGGATATACTCCACCATATGCCCCAGGTGAATAGGGCCGTTAGCGTAGGGCAGGGCACTGGTTACCAGAATAGTTCGAGGTTGAAGCGTCATCTGTCGGAAAATCCCGTAATCGGATTAAGGCAATATTTCGGAATCGGTAGCGGGTTCGGGGGTTACAAGAGCCCCAGGAGGCGAGCGCTATCGAAGTATATCCCAAGGGGGCCATTGTAGAGACCGGCCTGTGGTAGCATCATCGCCTTTTTAAGGCCGTGAGCATGAGCAGTAGCGGCGCTTTCTTTAAACCGTTGGACTGATCAACATGACTGAAACATCAAGACAAAGCATATTCGATTCGCTCGAGGGCATTAGTGACCCTAATACCGGCACCAGTTTAGGGAAGGGAAAGAGCGTCGGTGAGGTAACGTTTGACGGCAGTTTGGTGGAGGCCAAACTGACCCTGGGATACCCGGCACGCGGATGGCATGCAGAACTCGATGCCATCGCTCGCAAGATGATCACGCAGGCCGTCGATGGACCGTGCGAGATTAATATCAGTATTGAAACCAAGATCGTCGCTCACGAAGTCCAAAAAGGTGTGACTCCTATTCAGGGTGTACGCAATATCATTGCCGTGGCATCCGGTAAAGGGGGTGTCGGAAAGTCTACCGTCTCGTCGAACCTGGCATTAGCGCTTTCTGCAGAAGGAGCCAATGTTGGAGTATTGGATGCAGACATCTATGGCCCCAGTCAGCCACGTATGTTGGGAATCAGCGGAAGGCCAAAATCAGCGGACGGTAAGAGTCTGGAACCGATGAGTAGTTACCATTTACAAGCCATGTCGATCGGGTTCCTTATCGAAGAGGATACGCCGATGATCTGGCGTGGTCCGATGGTCACCCAGGCACTGGAGCAGTTACTTAACGATACTCGCTGGAAAGATCTAGATTACCTTGTGATCGACCTGCCACCAGGCACGGGTGATACCCAGTTGACCCTAGCTCAGAAGGTGCCTGTTTCGGGTGCAGTGATTGTAACGACGCCCCAGGATATTGCTTTGCTCGATGCGCGAAAAGCGCTCAAAATGTTTGAAAAAGTAGAAATTCCGGTACTAGGAGTGATCGAGAATATGAGCACCCATGTCTGCAGTCAGTGCGGTCATGAAGAAGCTATTTTTGGCGAAGGTGGTGGGGTGCAGATGGCCAAGGAATATGGAGTTGAAACGCTGGGCAGAATCCCACTTGATATCCGTATTCGGGAGGATGCGGATAGTGGCCGACCGACCGTTGTTGCGGACCCGGACGGGGCAATCACAATGAACTACCGGAGTGTTGCCAGGCATGTGGCTGGGCAGCTCGCAGCCCGGAGGCGGAGTTACAGCGACGTATTCCCTTCTATCGTAATTCAAAATACTTAATACGGAGGCAGGGTGTCGATTAAGCCGGATCGCTGGATCCAACAGATGGCGGCTCAGGGGATGATTGAGCCTTATGAGAGTGGACAGGTTTCATCTGTCGACGGCCAACGGGTAGTTTCTTATGGAACATCAAGTTACGGCTATGACATTCGATGCTCGAACGAATTCAAAATCTTCACCAATATCAATTCAGCAATTGTGGATCCGAAGGCGTTTGATGAAAGCAGTTTTGTAGATTTTGTGGGGGATTGCTGCATTATTCCCCCAAATTCGTTCGCTTTGGCAAGAACGGTAGAGTATTTCCGTATTCCGCGAAACGTGCTCACAATATGCTTGGGCAAATCCACTTATGCGCGGTGCGGTATCATTGTCAACGTCACACCCTTCGAGCCGGAATGGGAAGGGTATGTGACGCTGGAATTTTCTAACACAACGCCGTTGCCGGCCCGTGTTTACGCAAATGAAGGTGTCGCTCAAGTCATTTTCTTTGAGGCAGATGAAATTTGTGAAGTGTCATACAAAGATCGAAAGGGAAAGTATCAGGGGCAAAGCGGGGTCACACTGCCGCGTGCCTGAACTTCACGCTTTACATAAAGAGTTAAACGATGGCTGGTAATTCCTTTGGTAGACTTTATTGTGTGACGAGTTTCGGCGAGAGTCATGGTCCAGCTCTGGGGTGTATTGTGGATGGTTGTCCGCCTCAATTGGAGCTCGCCGAGTCAGATATTCAACGGGATCTCGATCGTCGTCGACCGGGACAATCGCGCTATACAACTCAGCGCCGGGAAAGCGATACCGTGGAAATTCTTTCGGGGGTATTCGAGGGAAAGACCACAGGTGCTCCTATCGCACTATTGATACGAAACGAAGATCAGCGTTCTCGGGATTACGACAAGATTAAGGCACAGTTTCGCCCTGGCCATGCAGATTACACCTACCTAAAAAAATACGGACTGCGGGATTACCGTGGCAGTGGCCGAGCCTCGGCCCGTGAAACAGCAACGCGGGTGGCAGCTGGTGCTATTGCGCGAAAATACCTTCTGGAAAATGCTGGGATCAGGATCCGGGGGTGTCTGAGTCAGATTGGGACTATCCGTACTGATGAGTATCAGTGGGACGTGGTAGATAGCAATCCGTTCTTTTTCCCTGATCCCAAAAAGGTGGGAGCTATTGAGGCGCTGATTAATTCACTGCGCAAAGCTGGCGATTCTATCGGCGCGCGGGTCGATGTCATTGCGGATAATGTCCCTGCCGGATTGGGAGAACCGGTGTTTGATCGACTGGATGCAGACATTGCACGGGCAATGGTATCAATCAACGCAGTAAAGGGTGTCGAGATCGGTGCGGGATTCGACTGCATTACTCAGCGGGGTAGTCAGCATCGAGATGAGATAACGCCTTTGGGATTTGTGGGTAATAATGCGGGGGGCGTGCTTGGCGGCATATCCAGCGGGCAACAACTCAAAGTATCCGTCGCACTCAAGCCCACCTCCAGCATTCAGATTCCTGGCCGGACCGTGAACTTAGCAGGTGAGCCCGAAGAAGTAGTGACCACCGGCCGGCACGATCCATGTGTAGGGATCCGCGCCGTGCCTATCGCCGAAGCAATGCTGGCCCTGGTGTTGATAGATCACTTGCTTCGCCAGCGCAGCATTGGGGTCGGCCCAACCCCTGGACCGTCGATTCCCCCTGGCGATTAGCCTCCTCGATGGCGCGACCCCGGTTGCCTGGAAAGGGCTGCTTGTTGCTCGTTGACAGGAGCTAGTTCGATGGAATCTTCATGTTGCTTTATCAGTAGGATATTGGCCACGTGCCCCAGACTTTCCAGTAGATCCGCGGCGGTTACGTCCAGCTCGCCCGATTCGTGACGCTGCTGCTTTAAGCGACCTAGGGCATCAAGCGTGGGATAGTGATAGACCGAGTCTTCAAGTGAGCGGCAGTTGTTCTCGTTGTAGATGGCTACTGCTGCACTTCGAGTCAAATCAAAGTAGGCCGCATGTGAGGAAATCAGACGCTCAGGGGTCGATGCATCCGGCTCGACTGGTAGCATGACCCGCCCAAGACGTGCTTCGAGCTCACTGAAAAAGGTTCGTAAACTTGTCACTAAGGTGGACTCGGTATATTAAGATAACCCGGTTCAGCCGAGCATAACATTGTCAAACTGGCAGGCACAGTCGTGAGCGCAAACTCAGCCCGCAAATACAACGGAGCTAAATCAGGAGGACCCTCGTCGGCCTGTGATAAAATCCGGCGCCCTTACGGGATAAGCTAATGACTGAAACAACTCTTTACGACAAACTTTGGGATGCGCATCTGGTTCGCCAGTCAGACGACGGCACAGCCCTAATCTATATTGATCGGCAGCTGCTGCACGAGGTGACGTCACCTCAGGCATTCGCAGGACTGCGGGAAAATGGGCGACGCCCCCGTCGACGCGATACCAATATCGCTGTTGCGGATCACAATGTACCCACTACGAATCGTAGTGCCGGCATAGCAGATCCGGTATCCCGACTTCAGGTTGAGACCCTGGATAAGAACTGTGTGGAGTTCGGTATCACTGAATTTTCCATGTCGGACCCACGCCAGGGTATCGTTCATGTGGTAGGCCCGGAGCAGGGGATCACCCAGCCAGGGATGACCATCGTTTGTGGCGATTCACATACGGCAACTCATGGCGCCTTGGGCGCCTTGGCATTTGGTATCGGTACCTCGGAGGTTGAGCATGTCCTGGCCACGCAATGCCTGGTAGCCAGAAAGATGAAGAACCTGCGGGTCAATATAAACGGCAGCTTACCCGATGGCGTAGTTTCCAAAGATATGATTTTGGCGGTGATCGGCATGATCGGCACGTCGGGAGGTACGGGTTACGCGCTTGAATTTGCAGGTAGTGCGGTACGCGATGCCTCTATGGAAGGGCGGCTGACCTTGTGCAATATGGCGATTGAAGCCGGTGCACGAGTGGGGTTGATTGGCGTCGATGATGTGACGATTGAATATATGAGGGGTCGTTCCTACTCACCCCAGGGTTCAGAATTCGACCAGGCGAGCCAGGCCTGGCTGGAGTTGCAATCGGACCCGGGAGCCGTTTTTGACCTCGAGTACAACCTCGACGCATCGGACTTGCGACCGCAGGTGACCTGGGGTACGTCGCCGGAAATGGTGATCACTATCGATGATGTGATCCCTGACCCAGCCAATGCCCCAGACAAGGTCCGCTCCCAGGATTGGTCCCGGGCTTTGGCGTACATGGACCTCATTCCTGGCACCCCAATTAGCTCGGTAGTTCTGGACAAGGTATTTATAGGGGCCTGCACCAATGGAAGAATTGAAGACCTGCGGGCGGCCGCTGCAGTAGTCAAGGGGCGGGTCGTGGCCGACACTGTTAAGCAGGCGCTCGTGGTGCCGGGTTCAGGCCTGGTGAAAAAGCAAGCAGAAGCGGAAGGCCTCGACCAGTTGTTTATCCAAGCGGGATTCGAGTGGCGCGAACCTGGCTGCTCAATGTGTCTGGCCATGAACGACGATTGCCTGGAGCCTGGGGAACGCTGCGCTGCTACTTCTAACCGGAATTTTGAAGGTCGCCAAGGGTATCTTGGTCGCACCCATCTCGTATCGCCCGCGATGGCGGCTGCGGCCGCCATCGCGGGCCACTTTGCCGACCCAGCGAGACTCTGAGGAGAGATCGGTAATGCAAAAATTTGTTAAGTATTCAAGCACGATTATTCCCATGGACCGCAGCAATATTGACACTGATGCGATCATTCCGAAGCAATTCCTTAAATCGGTTGAGAAATCCGGTTTTGGTGACAACCTCTTCGATACTTGGCGCTATCTGGATCAAGGCGAGCCGGGGCAGGACTGTAGCGGGCGGCCACTGAACGACGATTTTGTACTGAACCTGGATCGTTACCGCGGTGGGCGTATCCTCATGTCTCGAGAGAATTTCGGGTGCGGATCATCTCGGGAACACGCAGTTTGGGCGCTTCGTGACTTTGGTATCTGCACGGTACTTGCGACTAGTTTTGCGGATATATTCTTTAATAATTGTTTCAAAAATGGGGTACTTCCAGTAGTTCTGCCAGGCGCTGATATTGATCGACTGTTTGCGAGCGATCAAGACGAAGGACCTGTCGAGATGGAAGTTGACCTTGCGCGCCAGTCCCTGATAACCGGGGATGGACGCGTCTATCGTTTTGAAATTGATGAATTTAAAAAGAACTGCCTACTCGACGGTCTCGACGATATCGCCTTGACGCTGCAGTATGCGAGTGATATCCAAGATTACGAGCAGCGACGAGCCCGACAGGTTCCGTGGTTGTTTCACGATCTAGATTAGCTTCGCCAGCCGTTTGATCGTTCTTTTGGGCTGACATGACCCCAGATATGTTTTCGCAACAACCCAACATTGCGATTGTCGGCTCGACCGGCGCGGTTGGCCAGGCGATGGTCGCCATACTTGAGCAGCGAAAGTTCCCAGTGGGAACCCTTTACCCTTTGGCCAGTGAGCGTTCGGCTGGGAAAACCGTGATGTTTCGGAAAAAGGCAGTATTGGTTAAGGTACTGGAGTCATTCGATTTCTCAGATGTCGAGATAGCTTTTTTTTCAGCGGGTGCCAGCGTATCTGCCGAACACACAGCCCGCGCTGTCGCCGCTGGATGTGTGGTGATCGATAATACCTCGCATTTTCGTAATGACCCGGCAATTCCGCTGGTCGTGCCGGAGATCAACCCCCATGCGTTGTCGTCACATTCTGGCATTATCGCTAACCCGAATTGCTCAACCATACAGATGGTAGTAGCGCTCAAGCCAATTTACGATGCGGTCGGGATTACACGTATTAATGTTTGCACCTATCAGGCAGTGTCAGGAGCGGGAAATAAAGCTATGGAAGAGCTTGCCGGGCAGACTGCGGCTCTGCTTAATGGTAGGCCGGTGGAGGCCAAGGTTATGCCCAAGCAGATTGCATTCAACGCGATCCCTCACATCGACAGTTTTCAAGAAAATGGCTATACCCGCGAGGAGATGAAAATGGTTTGGGAGACACGTAAGATCCTTGAGGACGAATCCATAGGTGTAAACCCAACCACGGTGCGGGTTCCGGTCTTTTATGGCCATTCAGAAGCAATTCATGTAGAGACCCGGGAGAAAATAAGCGCCCAGCAAGCACGTAAACTCTTACGCGCTGCCCCAGGAGTGACGGTTGTCGATGAACGAGTCGACGGCGGGTATCCGACCGCTGTCACTGAGGCTACCGACGCGGATCCGGTGTTTGTTGGTCGGATTCGGGAGGATATATCTTGTGACAAAGGCCTTTGTCTGTGGGTAGTGTCAGACAATATCCGCAAAGGAGCGGCGCTGAACAGTATTCAGATCGCTGAGCATTTGCTAGCACAAGCAGACCTGGCCTAACCTATTTCGAATACCTAAACGATAAATACTGATGAGTGACAGGTTAAACCCTGCCTATAATTGAGGCTATGGGCGACATTTCCGAATCAGCACTGTCGATTGAGGTAAATAGGTACGAGATCACTCGTATATTTGCCCGACCCCTTGGTATGGTACTTCTGTTCGTAGTGTCTGCCGCCTTGCATGCTGTCGAACTCTCAACTCTCACAGTAGAGTCATACCTGTACGAGCCGTTTAAGGCAGAGATTACTCTGGAGGGACTGTCCGATGACAGATCCCCCCAAGATCTTTCGGTTGGCCTGGCCTCTGCCCAAACCCATATGGCTTCAGGATTGATTTTGAATCCTATACTTGAGGATTTTGAATTTTCATTTGACTTTGGATCAGATCAACCACGAATCCTCATTAGATCATCACAGCCGGTCAAGGTGCCTTTCCTTCGGTTTCTACTTCAGGTTGATACAGCCTCTGGCCAGTTACTGCGAGACTACACCGCGATTCTGGATCCCCCAAACTATTTCTATTTGTCAGCATCGCTCGAACACGAGGCACCGGAATCAATGGCTGCCGACACCTTGTACCCCGGAGAGCGGTATGGGCCGGTGCGTTCGGGGCAGACATTGATTGAAATTGCGCGCAGTCTTAAAGCGGAACCCTCGACTACCTTGCACCAGAAGTTAGTGGCGTTAGTTGTTGACAATCCGGATGCCTTTATTGATGGCAATATGAATCGTTTACGTGAGAATTCGTCGCTGCATATGCCATCCCAAAGATTGATGTCCAAGAACGATGCTGCAACCGCGAGTTCGATTTACCAGGGCCACCTTATGGGTTGGCTGAAAGGGCAGGCTCGGACAGAGCCAACCCACAGCGCCCAGCGAAACTGGGTGGCGGTGACCTCTATAGAAGGCTCTGAAGCTTTGTCATCCTCGAAAGTCGATGAAGAGATTGGTGCAGACTACGTCTTGCGCATCGTCCAGTCAGGACCGATGATTACTAGGGCTTCTGATCACGCTGATTCTGACTCACCTTTAACATTTTCCGATGCGACTATTGAAATGACCAGCGCGCAAGATAACCAGATAGTTGGACTGACTGAGAGGCTGACAAACGTAGAGGAAGCGCTCGGCTCCAAGGAACTTGAAAACAGCCAGCTGAACCAGCAGGTCGAATTGCTTCAGCTTCAGTTGGATAAAACCATGCAACTGATCGAGTTGCAGGAAACACAGTTAGCCCTGGCGCAGCGGCAACTCGAGGTCATGCTGAGCCAGCAGATCGAAGGGCAGGGTATACCCCAAAATTCATCGTCTAGCGGTAGCGCGACGGATATCGACTCCAAACAAGTTGAGATGATCACTGACCAGCCCGATCCAAGTTCTGTCGCAAAGGTCGAGGATGAGGTGCCTCCCCAATCGGCCGCCACGGAGACCGGGCCGGCACTCACCGGCGATTCATCGCCTGCGCTCGACCTCCCTGTCGATGTAGTGGCTTCAAGCGAAAGTTCTCAACCGGCAGCGGCTCCGCCGTGGGAAGATCCGGCACAGACACTGGATTGGGCTACCGAGTGGGGGCAGTTTCTGATCTCTAAAGTGGTTGGTTGGCTTGAGGTTGGGTTGGAAATCTTTGGGACGCTCAAAGCGTACGCCCCAGGCCCGATTAACAACTCAGCAAGCATACCTGTGTTACTGGCTGTGTTGGTCTTGGTACTTGTCTGGATTCTGATACGTCGCCGTAGGGGGGGCAGGATCGACTTTGAGGAAAAGGGCGACACGTCGGAGCCGGATCGGCTTCAGAAGAGCTCGATCTTCCGTTCACAAGCGACTGAGAAGGCGCCTGATCCAATACCTCAACAAGGGCACGGTCAGCGTGAAGAAAGCATGGGTGCAGGGTTTGTAACTGAGATCGAGACACAACGAGGCGTCGCGGTACTAAGCGATGAAGTGGACCCACTGGCTGAGGCTGAGATCTATCTTGCTTATGGCCGCGGTGCGCAGGCGGAACAGACCCTGCGAGATGCAATACGCCGGACTCCTGAACGCAGCGAGCTTAAGATTAAATTGCTCGAGGTCTACCAAACCCTGGGACAAAAGGAGCAATTCGATCGACTAACCCAAGAACTTTCAGAGATTCTTGAGTCAAATTCTCCAGAGTGGGCTAATGTAGTTGCACTCGGCGGCACTGGCGAACCATCGAACCTGACCTTGAAAGACAAAAGTAGTGGCAATGTTCCAGTAGACTTAAATGAGAGTCACCATGACCCGATCGTGCCAGTCGCACCCACGCCGCCAACTACAGCCCAGGCGGTGGACCGGTTTGATGAGGGGATGGAGTTCGAGGTTGAGACTGATACGAGTCTTGCAAAGCCAACAGCTGAACCCGAAAAAATATCATCGAATCCACAGGACCCGGGGGTGGAAGGCATCGAGGACGAAATAGAGTTCAGCATCGAGGTCCCCTTACCCACGAACGAAAGCCTTAGCGACAACCCCGTTTCGGCCATAACGCCAGAGGTGCCCGACGACACACTCTCCAGTTCGGAACTTTTGGCCGACGCGGAATCTGCCACGCAACTGGATCTTGCGAGCGCTTATTTGGAGATAGGCGATCTTAAGACTGCAAGAGAACTGCTAGAGGCGGTAGTCCAAGAAGGTGATCCGGCACAAATAACCAGAGCGCAAGCACTGCTAGCAGATATAGAGACGACCTGACCGGAAGTGTTCGGGCGGGTTCTCAATTAATTTAAGGAAAGGATTATTACAGACGGACCCCACTTGCTAGTTTGGAGACCAGCGAGCAGACGTTGTCCAGAAAAGCCGGTAGGGGTCGACCTTGCTCATCCAAATTGTTCTCAATTTCTGAGACGATAGCAGATCCGACCACCGCCGCATCAGCCGAGGCGGTCACATTGCGGACTTGTGTGGGGTCCTTAATTCCAAATCCTACTGCGAGCGGAAGGGTTGTATGGGTTCGTATTCGGCTGATCGCATCGTCGATAGAATCGGAACTGGCTGAACGAGTACCCGTGATTCCAGCAATAGATACGTGGTAGACGAAACCGCTGGCATTTTGCAATACTTTGGCCAAGCGCATATCGTTAGTGGTTGGTGTCACCAGTCGTATCCAGTGCAGGCCAGCGGTCCGGGCTGGGTCGCACAGTTCATCATCCTCCTCAACTGGTAGGT
>JAAZZE010000119.1 GCA_014239255.1 Gammaproteobacteria bacterium | reverse complement strand
ACCCCCAAAGCGATATGACACGAACCCTGTTAGGGGTTGCTCTTTGACCGATGTGGTTGGGCCTAAAAATAGGGGCACGAGTCTCAGAGAGTACCTCTGGTCAAAGTTGCTCGTTGCGCAGGGTCAAATGAGAGTTTATTCTGCCAGTACTCGAAACCCTATGCAGCGTAAAGGCTGACTTCATATGATTCTGACAAACATCGAAACCGTTCCTGGAAAAAAAATCGTTGAGCATTTTGGTGTCATTTCTGGCAGCACCGTGCGTGCGAAACATATTGGTAGAGACTTCATGGCGTCACTAAAAAATATTGTCGGTGGTGAATTGAAAGGATATACCGAGTTACTTCAGGATTCTCGAGATGAGGCAATTCGCCGTATGGTAAAACAGGCTGAACAACTGGGCGCCAACGCAGTTGTCAATATTCGTTTTGCCACATCATCTGTAGCCCAAGGAGCATCTGAGCTTTACGTTTACGGGACAGCCGTAAATGTAGAGTAGGGAGGCAATTATGGGACAACTTATTATCGTAATAGTTCTTATTGGTTTGGGATACGTTGTTGGATCGATCGCAGAAAAAAGGCATTATCGATCGATAATATCTCGTGAGGCACAATTGCTACATATTCCTACCGTATCGGTAAAAAACATGATTGAAGGCGGTGTCGATATTATTGATGCAAGAATGGTACAGGGAAGTGTAGTCATATCGATCGACCACTTTAAGCGAATTCTTGCCAGCTTGCGGAACATTTTTGGCGGCAATGTGACAGCATATGAATCACTTGTAGATCGGGCCAGACGGGAAGCGATTCTTAGAATGAAGGAGAAGTCGCCGAATGCCGATATTGTTTTAAACACACGTATAGAAACCTCTACCATTGGTAGAAGCGCTAATAATCGCAAGAGTATAGGCAGTATTGAGGCGATGGCTTACGGAACAGCCGTATCGTATCGCAAATGATTTGAAATATTCGCCCAAAGAACTTAAGACCAATGTCAATGTCACGCAAACGTCATCTCTGAAGGAATTTTTCATCCTAATCGCAGGGGTGCTGGTGTTTCTGGTTATTGGCTATGGAGCCCTTGGCTTTTTGGTTGACTTCATCGCCCCTCGACTGCCCTATAAGATAGAACAGGCTCTAAGCGGGCCTTTTGAACATAACATCTTTGATGTTAAAAAAAATAAAGAATCCGAAGAACTGGAAAGAATACTTGGGGAATTAGTAGATGTAATGCCTGAAGAAGTGGGGTCCTACAGGGCAACCCTCGTCGACGATAACCGGGTCAACGCGATGGCACTGCCTGGTGGCAACATCATTGTTTTTACCGGGTTAATGAATGAGGTGGAATCCGAGGAGGAACTTGCCTTTGTGCTAGGCCATGAACTTGGCCATTTTGCTAACCGGGATCACCTCAAGGGTCTTGGACGCGGTCTAGTGTTCTATTCACTTTTCGTTCTGCTTCTGGGCCCGGACAGTTCGCTTACTGAACTGATTGGTGGGTCACTAGCCGGGGTTCAGGTGAAATTTTCCCAACACCAGGAGGTGATGGCAGATATGTATGCACTCGACCTTCTAAATCGGCGATACGGTCAAGTTACCGGTGCAATGGGGTTTATGGAAAAGCTTGCCAGTAAAGAAAAGAAAGGGCGCCTTGCTTATTATTTTTCAACCCATCCTCATCCAAAGGCCCGTATTGCTAATATAAAAAGCAAGATTCGAAATTGATAACAGGGGATTTGGGTGATGATTCGATTAAAGACTGAGACCAGCCGTGTTCTGGTCTTAAATCCGGTTTGCCTGCGAGATCGATTGTGGCAGGATAACTTAAGATCTTGGAAAGGTAGTCAGAACACCCAGCCCTGACCTTTTAATCATTGCAGCCTTAATAGCAGATGCATTGCCTGCGACGTTGCAACAGCAAGGTGGTGTTCTATGCAGGGGTTGTGGTGATCTCGACGAACGCCTCAGCGACTTCCAGATAGCGATCCACGTCGGCCTCGTTGTGCGCCAAGGAGCACGCCGGGCCCGCTGTATCCAGCGCCTCCCAGATGCCCCGGTTAGCCATGAACACTCGCCGTGTATTGGAGAAGAAAATGTCCATCGCTGCGGCAGATTCCTCGGTATTGCGTGGCAGCTTCGTACCGAGAACCCAGCCGGAGCGACCACCGATCTGCGGCGCCCTCCAGGCAAGTCCGCGATCCGCGAAAATCGTCTCGAGGCCTTCGGCGAGCCTTCTGCCAAGCGCATCCATACGGGCGTACCCCTCGGGCGTCAGGCACTGCTCCAATGTGGCACGCGCAGCGGCGAGCACCAGGGCACTCGCATAGGTGGTGCCGCCGGTCACGATGGCAGGGCCGCTGCTCTCCAGCGGCGACGGAGGCTTCGAATTGTGCTCTAGCACACGGGCCTGCTCCTGGGTCATTCCGTAGGCGGCGAAGGGGACGCCGCTGCCGAGCCCCTTTCCCAACGTGACGACGTCGGGCGAGAGTTGCCACGCCTTCGTCAGCCCACCGTACGCAAAGGAGTGGGTGTGGGCCTCGTCGATGATCAGCAGAGCGCCGGCGGAGCGGATCGCCGCTTGGGCCTGCGTCCAGAATCCCTGGTCGGGAAAGATGAGATTGAAGTTGGTCAACATAGGTTCGCTGAGGACGCAGGCGATGTCGCCCCCCGCGAGCGCGCTCTCGAGCGCAGCGATGTCGTTGAACGCAATGGTTACCTCACCTCGGGCCGCGGTGCTAACACGCCCCGGCGCTTCAGCCTTCGGGCGATCACCATCGTTTCGTCCCAGGACATCCTCGACGTCACCGTGGTACTTCCCCTCGAACATGAGCACACGCCCGCACCCCGTGCTGACCCGTGCCAGGCGGATCGCCTCCGCATTTGAGTTTGACGCTGCGCCTGTGAATTGCCAGAAGGGCAGGCCCACGCGCTCCGCGAGATTCTCCGCTACCGCAATGCTATCCTCGGATGGCAGCAAAAAGGACGAGCCCCGGGCTGCCTGGGCGCTCAACGCTTCGGTAACCGGTGCCGGGGCAAAGCCCAGAAAGCCTGCAATGTCGACCTGGTTCATATCCAGGTAGCGATGGCCGTCTACATCCTCGAAATAAGCCCCATCACCTGTCACTGGAAATATCGTCGCATGCTCGTAAAGACCCGTCATCCAGGACATCGGCACCCCGCCCGGCATGCAAGCGCGACCGCGCTCTAGCAGCTCGCACGAGCGCGGGCGGCGGCGCACGAACTCGGCGTCCTCATGCTCGCGAAGCGAATGCAGTGCGACGGTATCGATACGCTCCACTGACATGCAAGTCATCCTATCACGAACAACATTGAGAAAACCGCAGCTATGCGGTAGTAGCTTCGGTTTTACTAACGATCATCCTTTGATGATAGGGATCACTTAGGGCAAGCGCCTCGTCGAACAGCTGAAACCACACGGCAGTAAGGTTTTCTTCGAAATCCCCAATGCGTGCGATGTGAGCCTCGGTGGCCACCAGCGATCTGGTCTCGGTATTTCGTATGGTGGCGCCGAGGCCATGAGTACCCGTCACCGAACCACGCAAGCGGCGAACCTGGCCGGTGCGACCTTCGCTATTTCTGCCCAGAGTGTAAATGGAAAACTTTGTTCATAATCTTCCAGTGCCCATCGACCTTGAGCATGGTGAACAAATCCGTGCAGCAATCACCAGCCCAGTTATGTAACCGCAATACTATTGTGAAACAGATCGTGAGCGTCTCAGACACAGCCGGCTGGTGGTGGGGTAAGTCTGGAGAAGTTGATGGCATCATCCGCGACGAGAAATTTGCGTTAATAAAAGCCTCTAGTAGCCGATGGCGCAGCCATCCTTACGGGGTTCCGATGCACCGGTCAGCACGCCTTCGTCCCAATTGATCTGGATCGCCTGGGCGCCGCCAATGGGCTTAGACGGGGCGCTGGTTTTGTGCCCCATATCCTGCAATGCCTTGACTGTATCGGCGGGCACACCACTTTCGATGTCCACCGGGGCACCCACATTCGGAAATAATCGGGGCAAGTCCATGGCTTCTTGCAGGTCGAGACCGTATTCGAAAAGGTTGGTCAGGAAATAGGCGTGGCCGAAGGATTGGTATTGGCCGCCCATCACCCCAAACGGCATCACCGCGCGGCCATCCTTGACCAACATGGCAGGGATGATTGTGTGCATCGGCCGCTTGAGTGGTTGGATGCAGTTCGGATGGGTCGGATCAAGGTTGAAACTGAGCCCCCGATTTTGCAGGACAACGCCGGTCTTAGGTGCCACCAACCCGCTGCCGAAGGACTGGAACAGAGAATTGATAAAGCTGACAGCATTGCGGTCTTTATCAACAACAGTCAAGTAGACAGTGTCCCCACCTGGCAATCCGGTGGAGGCCGGGTCGACCGTCGCCTTGGCGGGGTCGATACGGCCACGTAACTGAGCGGCATAGTCGGCAGACAATAGCTTCTCCACGGGGACATTGACCTGATCGGGATCACTGACCAGGGCATTACGATCCGCATAGGCTAAACGACCGGCTTCGATAAACAGGTGCAGGCGTTCCGGGGATAACCGGTCGAACTTGTCCAGGCCCATCTCGGCCAGAATATTCAACATCATCAGGGCAGCGATGCCTTGGCCATTGGGCGGGCATTCATAAACCTCATGGCCGCGATAGGATGTCCTGATCGGGTCAACGTATTGCCCGGCAGCTGTGGCGAAATCATCCATACTATGACAGCCGCCGACGCTTTTAAGATGGTTGACGATATCTTCGGCGACAGCGCCATGGTAAAACCCATCGCGGCCTTGAGATGCGATTATTTCCAAAGTCGCCGCCAGTTCGGGTTGGCGGTGCAGAGTTCCGGATTTAGGTATTCTGCCATTGGGCATAAAAATCCGTTTCGCGGTCGGGTCCTTGGCCAACATGGCCTCGCATCTTTTCCAGTCCGACGCGATCCGCTCGGGCACGGGGTATCCCTCGCGGGCGTAATGAATGGCGTATTGAAGCGTGTCTGCGATCGA
>JAAZZE010000118.1 GCA_014239255.1 Gammaproteobacteria bacterium | reverse complement strand
TAATCGACAACATCTGTACCAGAACAAACATCCAGCCGATTCGCGTAGTGCGACTTTGCATCAGCGGCATAAACGAGACAACCATTGGCAAAAAGCGTGCATTGGCCAAAGAAACCGCAAGGATCACAAACAATACTGACGCGCCGGCGACATGCATTTCTACAAGCATCAGTTGTCCAGGAAGCCCCCAAATACCTGCTGTTGCAGCCATTGCCATAGTAAATGGTAGCCCGCTTTCGTGGACCAGCGAGCCAAACCCGATCATGCTGGCAAGCAGGGTTATTGCGGGAAACCCAACTGCATCTTTAACCGCAAGACGAGTTACCTCCTCGGGTTTGCTAATCATCGCTCGCTAATCCCATGGAAATATTCAAACTGATGGCCGGGTGATTTCTTTGGGCGCCGTGCACTGGTTATAGTTCTTAGCCATACCAAGAATGAGAATTGAAGATTTAGTCAGTGAAAAATCTGAATAATTGTAATTCAGAAACATAAATGATTGCCCTCGTATTTTCTTAAGATTACGACCTTTCTTAATTAGGCCGGGTATCCAACTATCGAAACCTTTCTACTTATTCATGGTGCCTGTCATGGCGGGCGGTGCTGGAAACTGCTCAAGGATTGCTTGACGGAAGTGGCCATCGTGTTTACACACCGACACTCGCCGGATTGGGTGAACGTGCTCAAATGACCCCTCAACCTATAAATTTCGACACCCAGTTTGACAATGTATGTGCAGTGATTGAGTCAAATGACCTTCGCAATGTCACTTTGGTCGGGCACTGCTATGGGGGAATGCCGATTACCGGCGCGCATTTCAACCATAGCGGCGTCACGAATCATCTGGTAGACATTCCGCACGCGTTGGACCGGTTCACCCAGACACAGTTGCCGCCCGATGGTCACGCAGTATCTTCGATAGTGCGCGCCGATCTGGATGTGCATGAAATCACCGAACTCAAGTACACGCTCAGTCGGTTCACTATGCGGTTATATGCCTTTGGATAAAAAGTTAACATCCACAGGTTTATAAAAGTAGGAACTGGTACGTTATCCTCTGAGTGAATTTTATAACTGCTCAACAAGTCTGCTTTTAATCACTTTTCGAGTCGGCGTCAGTGGCATTTCATCGACCATTATCAAGCGTTCTGGCCATTTGTGCTTAGAGATATTTTTTCTTTTTAGGAAAGAGCAGATATCGTCAAGATCGGTTGATTCGCCTGACTTCATCTGGACAAAACAGCAGGCCCGCTCGCCCAGTGACGCATCCGGCACCGGTGCGATCGCGACCATCTCAAACTTGGGGTCCGCCAGAAGAATTTCCTCGATCTCGGCGGGGTTGTATTTGACGCCGCCACGATTGATCACATCCTTGATACGGCCGGTTATCTTGAGGTTGCCGTCTTGATCAATTACAGCCAGATCACCGGTTCTGAACCAGGCGTCGTCGGTAAAAGCATCCGCATTAGCTTGGGGATTATCCAGGTAGCCCGGAAACACAGAACTCCCTCGCACCTGTAACTCGCCTTCCGTATCGGCGGAAACAGTCTCGCCAGTCTCCGGGTCAACTACCCTGATTTCATTGCCCGGAGCGGCGGGGCCGGCACTATTGATGCCGACTTCCATATCCTGGCCCGGGTAACTGTAGGCACCGGCAGCGAGTTCGGTCATACCCCACAACTGACACACAATGCTCCCTGTACTCGAATGATATGTACGAAGAAGGTCCGGTGGGCAGTAGGCGCCTGAAAACACTGAGAAGCGCACGGAGGAAAAATCATGTTTCTCCAAAATTCCAGCATTCTGCAGGCCGACCGCATGAGCAGGGCCCAGAAATATGGCGGTAGATCGGGTGGTTTCAACAAGCTGTGCCATCTCTGCTGGCACGAATGCGGGTAGCAGAACGGCTGTTGCCCCGGCACACAAGGTGATGTGATAGCTGTGCAGTCCGTAAAGATGACTGAAGGGCGCTACCGACAGAATGCGGTCATCGTTAGTGACCTGGAACTTGTCGACACTCAGTCGGCTGTTACTCATCATGTTCTGGTAAGTCAGCGGCACGCCTTTGGGATTCGATGTCGTGCCTGAGGTGTAAAGTAATAGGTAAGGATCGGCGCCGACCGGTGGATTCCCGACTACCGGTGTGTCGTCAGCCATGAGACTGGAAAACTTGATCGTACCGGGCACCGTTTCCGGACCGAGAACGATCACGTGCTCAAGCGCAGCATACTTCTGCTTGCACTCCAGCATGATCTGTACGGTCGGTATGTCCTTGAATGCAGGCAGGCTGATAACTGCCCGCGCCTTAGCATGTTCCAGCAGAAACTCGATATCCGACTGGGCGTAGGGCATATGTATTGTCTGCATTACACCACCAAAAGAGGCGATTGCGAGGTAGGTGATCACAAACTCGTGAATATTTGGTAACTGCACTGCCACAATGTCGCCTTTGCCAAGTCCGAGGTCCATCAAGCCACGGGTTAGGCGATCGACTTTGTTTTTCAGCTGCTTGTAACTGATGCATTCGGTCGACGTGATAATCGCCGAGGCATCCGGTGTTTCAGCGGCATGCCTCGTCAGCCAGCCACTTAGCGTGTCACTGTTCCACAGTCCCTCCTCTAAATAGATCGCCGCCCTTTCAGGGTTGAAACTCAAAGCCTCACGCAACGCCATGCTCTCCTCCCGGATCTTCAGTCGTTCCTTGGGATCCTGGTATCGGTCTTTCTTCCAGCGCTTGCCGCCCCCGAGGTGAAACAGCATTCGGTGCTGATCGATCCGATGATATTTCCGCTCGACGAAAACCCGCACTACGCCGACCTGCTCGGGCAACAAACCGATTCGCGCTGCGATTTCCTCATCTGTCAGGCCGCTGCCGGCGCGTTGCTGCGCAATTTTGTCGAAGTCGAGTTCGCGCACAGGATCGCCCAGGCGTGTCTGCTTGTTGAGGCTCAGCTTGAATATGATCTCGCCATAGGTATCGATCATCTGTTGTGTTACCCCATAAGCCATGTTCCTGCCCCCAGTCAGTCGCCGTGGTCCGCCTCGACATCCAGCTCAGCATATGCCTGGGCTTTGGCTTCTGCCACTTTCTGACGCATCCCACGCCCCCGGGCGACGGGGTCGGCCATCAGTGCAGTTTGGGTAATTGGACACACACGCATGCACTCATAACACAGCGACAGGAGTTCCCCGGAACCGATCGAAAGTTTGTACCAGATCAGCTGGTTTTCAGGGCTGTGTACCGCCATACCGCGTTCGATCGGATCCTTTGCATCCACCATGTCGAGGAGCATATTGGGAATGGCTTCATACTGCTGAGACATCGTTGCGCAGGCATGGGCGTCATAATGCATCTCCGCAACCTTTCCGTCGTCGCTGATTGTCCCGCTGATGCAATCAACAGGACAAAACTGCATACAGGGTGTCTTCCCGGATTTTTTGTAAAGCTTTACGCACGACGGGTGGGGACATGGGTTGTTTTCCATGGGTGCATCAGCCGGTATCTCCAGTTCAGTGAAAACCGAGGCATAGAACATCATGCCGAATTCAGGATGCAGCAGGATATCCCCAGCCATGGACCGGGCTCCAATGCCAGCAATCTCGGCGTGAAGCTTGAGGCTTTGCATTGGGGTGCGCGCACCTTTCTCGGGATCCATATCCGGCGGGCAGAAAATTGCCCGTGCGCCGTATTCGCGCTCGATCATGAAGGCGAGCCCGTAGGCAATGCGATAGGCCGTGGTCTCGGTGTCGCCAATGTAGGCAAGAGTTTTGGCGTCCGCAGCCCATGCTCCCTTGGTTCCGCCACCCACGCCTATAGAGATCACAGACTTGACCCGGGGCAGCATGTCTCGCGGGCCGTGGCCCTTTGGGGCTATTTTCTCCAGTGCATCGACGTCCGCCACGCCAAAGGCCAACGCGCCTTTTTTCGTGCAATACGCCATCATGGCTTGCTTGGCCCGGGCAGAGTCGAACGCTTGGGTCATTGGGATAATCTGCTCATTGCGTAGTCGTGTTAACAGCTAATAAGTTTAACTTAGACACCTATTATGGCATCAAGACCTACGCCTTAATGTCCCAGACGAAGCACCATGGGCCTTGGCAATAATCGGATTGAAGGCGTTGCGAAACAGTGTTGCGTTCATCTTGTCGGTGATGTGTTCGAGCCGTCCCTTGAGGATCGCGAGTGTTACCGGATCAATCATTTGTTTCCTCAAAATCTTTGGAATCATAACCAGCGCCCAGCGCTAGCATGTCGTTAGTGTTGAGCAGTTCGTTGAGGCGATCGAAATCCAGCATCTGATCCCGAAATGGCAGTGTCGAGCCATGTTCACTCAGGCTGGCCAGATAGGCCTGCGCAGTGTGGGCCAGCACACGCACCATACCGCCGGGAAATATAACCAATGAAAAACCTAAAGCCTCAAGCTCTGAAGCGGTCTTCTGGGGCGTTTTGCCGCCTTCAACCATATTTGCCAACAAAGGAATACGGTCGCTGAACTGCTTGGAGATAGCACGCATCTGTTCTTGTGTTTGCGGGGCCTCGATAAAAAGCACATCAGCGCCGGCTTCCAGATAGTGCTCGGCACGCTCAGTCGCAGAGGTAAAGCCTTCAGTGGCAATACTATCGGTACGTGCGATGATCAGTGTTTCGGTGCTACACCGTGCATCCAGTGCGGCCTTGATTTTGCCCACCATTTCTCCAGTAGGCACCAGCGTCTTGCCAGCCAGGTGTCCGCACCGTTTCGGCAAAGTTTGATCTTCTAACTGGATGGCCGCCGCCCCAATGTTTTCGAACAGACGTACCGTGCGCATAACGTTAAGGGCGTTACCAAATCCGGTGTCGGCATCGACGATGATAGGAAGGCTGGAACGCTCGGTAATCGCTGATAACACATCTGCGACTTCGCTCATGCTGACCAGGCCGATGTCTGGCTGTCCAAATCGGGTATAGGCGATGGAGGCCCCGGAAAGATAGGCGGAATGAAACCCAGCCTGCTCTACCAGCACTGCGCCAAGGGCATCGAATATACCTGGTGCTACAACAATGCCGTCGCCGGTTAGCTGGCTTTTAAGATTTAGGTGTTTGGCCATTATTCAAT
>JAAZZE010000117.1 GCA_014239255.1 Gammaproteobacteria bacterium | reverse complement strand
AGACAGGGCCCAGACAGGCACCGGTAAAACCGCCGCATTCGTCCTACCGGCGCTACAGCATCTTCTTGCGCCCTCGAAGAAATCCGGTATCGGCCCACGGGTGTTGGTTTTAACGCCAACCCGTGAACTCGCTATGCAGATCAACCAGGATATCCGTCAGTTCAGTCGGTTTTCGAAAGTCACAACCGGCTCAATAGTTGGAGGTATGTCCTACCCGCCTCAACTCAGAATGCTTCGAAATCGTTTGGATCTTCTGGTCGCGACTCCGGGACGATTGATGGATCACATGGAACAAGGCAAAGTGGATTTTTCACGCCTCGAGATGTTAGTGCTCGATGAAGCGGATCGAATGCTGGATATGGGCTTTATTGATGCGGTCAAGGATATAGCAGCGAAGATGCCTACGACCCGTCAAACGCTTCTATTTTCCGCAACCCTTGAAGGCGCTGTTCTAAAGGTGGCTAACCAGTTACTTAGAAAACCACAACGCATTGCTTTAGCCGCGAACAAGGAAAGCCATAAATCGATTCAACAACACATTCATCATGCGGACAGCAAGGCTCACAAGCAAGAGTTATTGGAGCACCACCTGAACGATGGGCAATTAACCAAGGCACTGATTTTCACTGCTACTAAACGGGGCGCCGATCAACTCGCAAAGGTTTTGCGATCAAAAGATCACAAAAGTGCGGCACTGCACGGTGATATGAGTCAGAACAAACGTCGCCAGACCGTTGAGAACTTAAAAAAAGGACGGGTAGAGATGTTGGTTGCCACAGACGTTGCGGCACGCGGGCTTGATATCAAAGATATCAGCCACGTAATTAATTTTGATTTGCCGATGGTCGCTGAGGATTATATTCATCGAATTGGCCGAACAGGCAGGGCAGGGGCTACTGGCTGTGCGATCTCCCTTGTGGGATCTTCGGATTGGCAGAAGTTGGGCCAGATCGAAAGACTGACTGGTCAAAAGATCAAACGTGAGGTGATTGAAGGCCTTGAGCCGACTGCCTCCGAACCCAAAAACAAGCATGGCAACAAGCCGCGGCCCAATTCGAAACGCAAATTCACCCGGAGTTTTAAATCTGAGAACCCAAGTAAGCCGGGGCATTGGAGAAAGAGGTCAACAGGACCTAAGCGCGCAAAACAACAGCGAGTAAAAAAGGCTGCCTGAGCAGTTCAGACGCTCAGGAAATTCTTGAGATTGTGACCTCGGTGCCGTGCACTGAGGAACTTTCTCCCATATCCGTCTTTGTGGGCGCTTGCAAAACGTTTATGTTGGCCGATGTGGGTTCTGTTTTAAGCCAGCGACTCTTGTAACTGAGTAGCGTACCGGGACTGACCACATCCGAGAGTTTAGCAGTGAGGTGGAGTTCTCCAATTTCATTAGACACGCGGACTTGGTCGCCATCGTGGATGTTTAGCCCGTTGGCTGTCTTAGGATGAATGATCACCAGCGCCGGGCCGAGTTGTTTTTGGATTCTGAGGTCATTGCAAAAGCTGGAATTCATCAGCCATTTATCTGCGGGCGAAAGTAGCCGAAGTTTGCCGGGCGCCGGCGCAGGGTCGCTATGTGGCTGGGGTACACGTGGATGACCATCCTCTTCTGCATGATCGCTGGCAAGCTCAATTTTCCCGCTCGGGGTAGGGAATTCTCCTTGAGACCACAGGACTAAAGGCTCAGCCCCAACGTGTGCCCAGCCACGCTCGGCGAAATCCAGCCATGTGTCCTTAATTCCTGCCGCTTGAAGGGTTGAGTTCAGAACTGAGTGATCGTCTTCAAAAAGAGTCGGTTCGTCTAAATCCATCGCTCTCGCTAGTTTCCGAAAGATTTCTTGGTTGGGTAAAGATTCGCCCAAAGGTTCCTGGCACTTTACCTGAGCGGCAATGGTGAGATAAAAATACGATGCACAAAGATCATCGAACTCGAGAAAGCTCGCTGCAGGCAGCACAATATCGGCATACTCGGCTGTGTCTGTCATAAAACAGTCGATCACCACGGTGAAGAGGTCTTCGCGGGCCAGGCCCCTGCGGGTCGATGTTTGATCCGGATTGGAGGCGAGCGGATTACAGTTCCAAACTAAAAAAGAACGGATCGCAGAAGAATCCTGCAACAAGCGAGGCATATCCATTTGGCTAACAGCTTTTGGCCGACTTTCGGGTTGCGGCTCGCAATAGATGGGCGATGCTCCGGCACGTCCAGCGATAGCAAGAGTGTCGTTCAGATAATAAATGCCGGCTCCTGGCTTACCGATATTGCCTGTCAATGCTGGCAACATCGCGCAGGCCCGAAACACGTTACCTCCATGCGGCTGGCGCTGGAGTCCTTGCCCAAGCCAGAGTAGCGAGGGTCCTTTTGCATAGGAGCGTGCCGCATCTTCGATCAACCCTGCCGAAATCCCGGTCGCTTGTTCACCCCATTGGGGCGTACAAGCTTCGATCAATGGCAGCGCCTCTGTATATCCCTTCACATGATTATCGACATACGCGGTATCTAAAAAGCCCTCGCGCTGGATAACATGTGCAATAGAGTAGGCAAGAGCAGCATCCGTGCCGGGTCGTAGTTGGAGGTGCAAATCGGCTGCAACCGCCGTCTCGGTTTTAACGGGGTCGATGACGATGACTTTCGCACTTTGCTCATACAGCCAGTTCTGGTTTACATGAGGCCCGCAATGCGAAGGGTTGGCTCCCCAGACCACTATACAAGTGCTGTCTTTAGCTGTCCGAGGGTCGAAACCTGTCACAGAATCGCCAAAAACGTAATTCAAAGCCGCATGCCCCGCAGCGTTACAAACCGTATCCGGGTCAACCTCAGTTGCGCCAATGTGATCAAAAAAGCGAGTTGGAAACGCCCCGGCAATTATCGAGCAGGTCCCGGTGTAATGAGTATGGAAAGTTTTGTCAGGACCGTACAGGCGGGCCGTGTGAGTTAACTGTTCCGCTATTTCTTTGAGCGCCAGATCCCAGGAAATTCGTTTGAACTCACCGGAGCCTTTTGGCCCAGTACGCTTTAACGGATGCAACAGACGGGCGGTTTCATCAAGCCACACACCGTTATAGCCGACGGCGCATTTAGGGCAGAGCGCTCCTCGGTTGGACGGGTGCTCTGAGTTCCCTTTAACCTTAACGACTTTCCCATCCTTTTGGTCTACTAAGATGCCACAACCGTCGTAGCAGTCTCTGGGGCAGGTGGTTTTAATAAATTTTCGATCTTTTGTCATTGATCTTTAAGGGTATTGGTTCAAAAGGATGGTAAGAAAACTGCGACTAAATAAACACAGAGTAGACGCCATTATCACTATTTGGTCGAGGGCTTGCAGATTAATTGACAAGGCGTTGATGGCTATAACAGTCACCAAAATCACAAAAGAGAATTCGAACTAATTAATCAAGACTGTGTGATAAGGGTCCGACTATTGAGTCGGCCGCTGGGTTAAGAAATTCCGGTCCAATCAGATCAGCAGGTAGAATATCGGCGGACTTCTAAATTAACTGATGAGATCAAGTTGAGCTATTAACCTGTCTTGGTGAACCAGAAACAGCCGGTGGATAGATTCTCCAAATTGACACACACGCGCGCGAAAATTTTCGCAAACAGCTTATCAATGCTCGGAGGGCTGTTGGGCCTTGCTCTCCTGTTCGTTACAATCAGTGAACAGAATCTCGTCGATGATCTTGGGCATCAGTGGGTCAGCGTCTATCGAAGATCATATTTCTCACAAGCCAGGGACGCGATGATTGAGCTCCATTCCGGCCGCATTAATCTGGTGGCAAATCTGTTAGACGAAGCCGATTGGAGGGCGATTCAGCTGGGTGACCGAGCGTACCCCTTCAAAAGGCAAATGTTCGCAGGCCTATGTGCAGCGCTTCTGGGCCAAGAAAAATATGCCGAACTACTGCGACGGGCAGGTCAGTGGCGCCTGTTAGACGGGCGGGACTTCGATGCCCTAGCTTTTTGGTACGAGGCTTTGTATCGTAGCACCGATCGGCAGGAGGAAGCGCTTGAAGGCCTCGCTGAAAATTGGAGGAGACTCCCCGATAGCCACCTGTTACGGCGATTTTATGCCCAGGCATTGTTTGACTCTGGGCAAAAGGCAAAAGCGGTTGAGATCTCACGAAGCTTCCGCGCCGAGCTGATCGAAAGAGCAACAAAGGGCTGGCGCCTACATTGGAAATGGAAGCTTCGACATGCACTCTTTTTGCCTTTTGAAGAACTGAAACTTCACCTGAGTGAGATTCGTTTAGTTCCTGCCTGGGAAAATCTAAGAGCAATCTGGCAAGTACTAATGCAGTGGAAGAATAATAAAAGCCTGAAGAAGAAGGGTTCCGTCGCTCTTAATGCATTCCCCTCTCGCGACAACACCATTTATTTCCAAGCGGATATTCCGCGAAATATGTCTACGGTCCAGATTGACTTACCTTCTTTGACTAACATCAAGCTTGAGAAATTTAAGTTGACTATTGATGGTATTGCCCAGGACCTTTCCCTGGTTGTGTTTGATTATAGCGGTCTGGTTGCGGAAAATGATTGGATTAAAACGAGTGTGCAGGAGAAGCCCACACTTAGAATAAATATTCTTGGATTGGACAGTTCCAACGCTGAACCAATCATGACCTTAGGCATCTCTTTTCAAGTATTAATTATTGACTTGCTGGATCAGGAAGAATTATTGTCGTACAACCTGGCAACTTTGCATAAAACCAAAAGTAAAAATATGCAGTAGACAACTGGGATCATCTGATTGTCTGGTGTGAGGTGATACGCCTACGGTCGCAAGCCCACATAACTCACAATTTTAAGGAGTCAATTTTGAAAGTCGCCTATATATTTTCCAGTCAAGGACATACCGTGTCATACAAGCTCGGTAAAATGATTCTCCCCCAGCTTGAGGAACATGCACATGGCCCTGAGGTAGTCGGTATGTTTTTCTTCGAGGACAACAACTACGTGTTAGTCAAAAACGATCCGTTGGGAGAACGTCTTGCCGTAGTGGCTCAGGAACAGAACATTCTTCTGATGGGCTGTGACCAGTGCTGTTATGAACGTGAGATCGACGGCAAACTGGTCGATGGCGCGGTGATTGGTTGTTTTCCAAACCTATATGAGGAGTTGGCCGGCAACATGCCTGATCACATCATTACTCTGTAATGGCTCCCGTCAA
>JAAZZE010000116.1 GCA_014239255.1 Gammaproteobacteria bacterium | reverse complement strand
AACTCGCCTATGTTAGCGAACTCTAGGATCTCATCGAATCGTTCATCTATCTCAGCTCTAGAAACCCCTAGCAAAGCAGCATTGAGATAGACATTTTCTTTGCCAGAAAATGCCGGGTTAAAACCGGCGCCAAGCTCCAACAAAGCAGCAACCCGTCCCTTAACCAGAACGTCACCACTCGTTGGGGTCAATGTGCCGCAAATGATCTCAAGTAAGGTTGACTTTCCCGATCCGTTAGGACCGATGATCCCAACCGTCTCCCCTTTATCTACCGAAAAACTAAGATTCTCGATTGCGGCAAATTCTGAGTGATACTTGCGCCCCCGTATCGAAAACATTTCCCGAACTCGATCAATCGGACGAGCGTAAATCCGATAGTTCTTCCCTAGCTGCTTTACTTTAATAGCGCAGTCAGAGGACATCAGCAAAACCCCGACGGGTCTTTTGGAACCACGCCAAAGAACCCCAGGCAAAAGCGAACGCCGCAGCGGTATAAATACCGAGTCCAGCCCAGTTCGGAAGTCGACCCCAAAGAGCGAGGTCTCGAAACTGCTCAATGACAAAAGTGATTGGGTTCAGATAAAGAAATATCTGGAATTGTTCGGGAAGTGCAGTTTTCGGGTAAAGAATGGGAGCCATGAAAAAGAGAATTGTGGTGAGAATCCCGGCAACTTGAGCAATGTCTTTTAAGAACACCGCGGTTGCAGCCACTAGCCATGTGATGCCCAGACATACGAGCCCCAACGAAAAAAGGGGTAAAGGTAAAAAAATGATAGTCCACGGCACGAAACCATTAACAAATAGAAGGTAGATCCCGAGTACACAGGCGCTAACCAGACCCTGGAAAAACGCACCGATCACCGTTACCCAAGCGAGTGCCTCAAGGGGAAATACAACCTTCTTCACGTACTGTGGATTCGCCGAGATCAAGGATGATGCCTGAGTAAGGCATTCTGCAAGAATTCCATGAATCAGCATTCCTGAGAAGAGGATCGCTGCAAATTCGAGGTTTCCCCCTCCTTGATCGATCCAGCGGATCTGAAGCACCGTCCCAAAAACAAAGGTATACACGGCTAGCAAAAGCAACGGTGTGAAAAGAGACCAAAAAAGCCCCAGCATTGTTCCCCGATAGCGACCCAGGATTGCACGACGCGAAAGCTGGGCTACCACAAATCGATGCTCAGCCAGACTTGTGAATATGTAGCCGGGATCTAAGCGGTGAACTTGGCTCCCCGACTGCGACGTTCTTTTTGTCATCTTATACAAGACATAGTCATCTTCTTAAGATCACTATTCCTGCGCTAGGTCCCGCAGATATGCCCCATAACTGCTTTTGCCAAGTTCGTCGGCCAGCCTTGCCAGTTCTTCAATTCCAATATATCCCATACGGTAGGCTATTTCCTCGGGGCAGCAAATTTTCATGCCTTGTCGGGCTTCGAGTGTTTCAATAAAAACGGACGCCTGGAGTAGTGACTCGTGAGTTCCGGTATCAAGCCAGGCCGTGCCTCGACCTAACAATTCCACATTCAAAGACCCATCCTCAAGATATCGTCGATTGAGATCAGTAATCTCAAGTTCACCCCTTGCAGATGGTTTGAGGCTTCGTGCGTACTCAGGTGCGCGCTCGTCATAAAAGTAAAGCCCGGTAACGGCATAACGGGAACGAGGGTTTACGGGTTTTTCTTCCAGTGTTTCTGCTCGACCTTCAGAGTCAAAACTGACCACTCCGTATCGTTCAGGGTCGCGTACTGGATATGCGAAGACCCTCGCGCCGCGCTTCAGTGCAGAGGCTCGCTGAAGCGAATCAGAGAGTTGATGTCCGTAAAATATGTTGTCTCCAAGAACAAGAGCTGAGGGGTTGTTCCCAATAAACTCCGCACCAAGAATAAAAGCCTGGGCAAGTCCGTCAGGAGACGGTTGGACCGCATAGGATAAGTTTAGGCCCCACCCGGAGCCATCTCCCAAAAGATCCTGAAACCGAGGCGTGTCCTGGGGTGTCGAAATCAGCATGATTTCCCGAATCCCAGCTAACATAAGGACACTTAAAGGATAATAAATCATGGGCTTGTCATATACCGGCAAAAGCTGCTTGGACATCACTTTTGTTACCGGAGAAAGCCGTGTACCCGCACCTCCTGCCAGGATCAGTCCCCTCATTTAGATGCTCCTAGTCCACGCCGTTCGCCGGGAGCGGTCGAGCCGCTAACAGCAGTTACCCAGTCTGGGTTCGCGAGATACCATTTGACTGTCTGGCGAAGGCCTTTCTCAAAACTCTGTTCTGGGCGCCAGCCAAGCTCCGAACGAATCCGTGACGCATCAATGGCGTAACGGAAATCATGACCGGGCCGGTCAGAGGTAAACTCTATCAGGTCCGCATAGGGCTTCTTGGATTCTCTTGGACAGGTCTCGTCAAGAATCCGGCAAAGCTCCTCAACCACTGCGATATTGGTTCTCTCGGAATCGCCACCAACATTGTAGGTTCTCCCCGATTCACCTTGACTCATAATAAGGACCAGCGCCTTTGCATGATCGTCCACAAATAACCAGTCCCGTATATTCTCACCTCTACCATAGACAGGTATCGAACGTTCACAAAGCGCTCGTTGAATGATGACGGGAATTAGTTTCTCGGGATATTGGTATGGGCCATAATTGTTCGAGCAATTCGACAGTACGAAATCGAGCCCGAATGTCTCACCCCACGCTCGAACGAGATGGTCAGCTGCAGCCTTAGTAGCCGAGTACGGGGAGTTGGGCTGATAAGGTGAATCCTCGGTGAAAAGGCCTTGCTGTCCAAGGCTACCATACACTTCGTCGGTTGAAATGTGATGAAAACGAGTCGAAGTTCTAACTCCTCCGCGGGTTTTCTGGTTATAGGCGCGAACCGCCTCGAGTAGATTATAAGTTCCCGAGATATTGGTGCTAACGAAAGTGCCTGGACCATCTATCGAGCGATCGACGTGAGATTCTGCAGCCAGATGCATAATCGCATGTGGCTCATACCGCATGATTAACTCACCTATCAAAGCGCTGTCACGGATATCGGCTTGTTCGAATTCATATCCTGGGTATTTCGCCTCCTCAATCAATGACTCAAGATTGCCCGCATAAGTAAGAAGATCAACATTTACGATTTTGCCATAACCATCTGCAACCAGGCGCCGAATCACAGCGGAGCCGATAAACCCAGCCCCACCTGTGACCATGACACAGGTATTTTTCGGCGAAAGATTGGGGGCTTGTGTCGCCAAAAAGTAACTCAACAATCGAGGCTTTAGTTAGCCTTCAAGGCCTGGTAGCGTTGCCGCGCGTAGTGCGACACCCCGTCTTCTAAGGTCGTCCAGGGTGCCAAATAGCCGACCGATTGCAACTGATTTATAGAAGCCTCGGTGAAGCTCTGGTATTTGCCAGTTAATGCTTCTGGCATTGGGAAATAACTTAGCACCTTCTGGTCTTGGGCATCAGACAGGGTCAGTGGCGGGTCCCCATCGACATCTCGACATGCATTAATCGCCGCTAAAGCAACTGCATTGAAACTTCGGCTAGCGCCGGTACCGACATTGAATAATCCACTAATGGACGGATTATCGAGAAAAAATAGATTCACCCGGGCAACATCTTGGACATGAACAAAATCTCGGCGCTGTTCGCCAGGACCATACCCACCACTTCCATCAAACAAACGAACAACTCCGCCCTCGTGGTATTGCGCGACGATATGCCAGGCCACCGACGCCATCCGACTTTTATGATCCTCTCGTGGTCCATAGACGTTAAAATATCTCAACCCAACGACTTGATTATTTATGCGAGCCCTTTCGCTACTGACATAACGGTCAAACAAGAATTTAGAATAGGCATAGGCATTTAATGGCTTCTCTCCTTCCCCGGACTCATGAAAAGGCCCCTCTTTTCCATAAACCGATGCCGACGAGGCGTAAATAAAAGGAATCCCCACCCCTGCACAGGCTAAAAAGAGTTTTTTAGAATAGACGTAGTTGGTCGACATCACCTCCCTGCCATCGGTTGCCATCGTGTCTGAACAGGCACCCTGGTGGAATACCCCCTTAACAAATTCAGGAATTCCATTTCTTTCAATGTCCGTTAGAAACTCATCTTTATCCGCATAATCAGAGATTGTGAGATCTGTGAGATTAGCGATCTTGCTGGAATCTGTCAGATCGTCGACCAGAAGAATTTGCTCCCTTCCAGACTGATTGAGGGCCTCGATTAAATTGGAACCCACGAATCCAGCACCCCCAGTCACAACCAGCATTAGATTCGGTCAACCTCATCGGTTTTTAAATCAGATAAACTAACGACGCTAGTTCCAAAACGCCCAACCACCGCGCTTGCACCGCGAGTCGCCAATTCAAGGCAAAGGGTCCAAGTCAGTTTGAGTCCTATTGCCACCGCGATGACGGCGACAACTGTATCCCCAGCGCCGCTAACGTCATAGACCTCTCGAGCTTGGGCTTCTTGCTTAATCACATCTCCGCTGGCAAGAAAAAGCATCATTCCATCCGCGCCCAGGGTGACTAAGAGCCCTTCAAGTCCTGCGCTTTCGACCAACTCTCCTGCGGCCTGAGCGAATTGTGGCGTATTGACCGGAACTCCCGTTATGCTTTCGAATTCTTGACGGTTTGGAGTAACCATTGTAGCACCCCAATAACGTGTGAAATCCCCACCCTTAGGGTCAACCACCACGGGAACGCCGCGCTCTTTCGCAGCGCCGATCATATCCACAACGTTGGCCAACCCACCCTTTCCGTAGTCAGAGATGACCACTACATCTGCGCTACCAAGGAGTTCTTTGAAATCGGTTACGCTTCTGGCGAGCAGGCCTGAGTCTGGTCGATCTTCAAAATCGGCACGTAGTAGCTGCTGGTTCCTCGAGACGATGCGTAGCTTTTCGGTCGTACGGGACTTTGGATCGATATGTAAATGTCGGTCCACGCCAGCTGTTTCAAGAATCGAATTTACTCGGCGTCCAGCATCGTCGTCGCCTACAAAGGATAGAAGTTGTGATCCAGCACCCAAGGACGCAATATTCGCCGCCACGTTGCCGGCCCCGCCTGCCCTCTCTTCCACGTGCTGGACGTTGACCACTGGTACAGGGGCCTCAGGAGAAATCCGATCCACGGTTCCTGTCCAGAAAGTCATTGTCTATATGAACGTTACGATTATTGGAAGTGGTTACGTGGGCCTGGTTTCGGGCGCTT
>JAAZZE010000115.1 GCA_014239255.1 Gammaproteobacteria bacterium | reverse complement strand
GTGGCAATCACAATACAGAGCCTGATACTACTGATTTGGCTACGCCTCTTTCAACGCGGGCAGATCACCCGGACCCTTGGGCATTGGCCGATCTGTATTGGCGTGGGCTTCGCCGGATGGGCTGCCTCCCTCTGCTGGTTCGCAGCATTTACACTAACCCACGCAGCTTACGTTCGCGCGTTAGGCCAGATCGAACTGATCTTTACCTTTCTGGTTTCAGTGCTGATATTTCGAGAAAAAGTCAGCCGAATCGAAATCACCGGGGTAGTGCTATTGAGCATCGCTATCGTAATCTTAGTGCTGGAAAAAGCGTCGTAAGCTCTGCCTTGACTCACTCTCAGGATTTTTCGCCTGAGCACGCTGACGGGGTGACCAACTTCAAACGCTAAACCATCAAACGCTTGATGCGGGCGAATCTGCTGGCTCTGGCTTGGCCACCAGAAAGCACTGATCGAGGAAGTGATCCAACCATTGGCGTGCATCGTGTGCATAACGGGTATGGTGCGCCAACTGCTCGATATGCGATTGGGCGCCAGGCAAAGCTAGTTTCGGTTCGCCTCGTTCGGAGGTGCACCAGCGATCGACCATTTCCCGAGTAATTTCGGGATGAAACTCAATACCAAATACATGATCACCAAAAGAGAATGCTTGCCCGTTAAAGGCGTCACTTCTCGCAAGGTGAACCGCATCCGGGGGTATCTCGAAAGTCTCTGAATGCCACTGGTAAAACACAGTTGGCCTTAAAAGAAACGGTTTTCCATCTTTGGTCGGGGACACTTCCCAATACCCTATTTCGACTAATCCATCGCCACGAGGACCTACTTTTGCTCCAAGAACCCGGGCCAGTTCCTGAGCGCCAAGGCATATTCCCAGGGTCGGGACATCGCTGGGAATAACCACAGACTCCAGCCAGTCTAACTCGGCCCGGATTCCCGGATCGCCATCATCTGTCGCACTTTGTGGCCCACCGAATACAACTACCGCATCATAGTCAGCAAGATCCTGAGGCAAGGACTCCCCAACGCATGGGCAACGCTGATCGAGATCAAAGCCACGCGCCATTAGCACTTTGCCAAGTAGGCCCGGGGTCGAGGCCTGCTGGTGAACCACAGTGAGAATCTTATTCAACACAATTAAAATTACAAAGAAGGGGCAACTGAGTTTATCGGATCAGTATGAAAATCCAAAATGATCGAAAACATAGGATAAGAAAGCCGATTTCGAGTAAACACCGACGCCATCGATATTTGTCCCGCGCAAAGACCACAGTCTGAACGGGAAACCGTTCAGCATAAGGCTAGACAATTTCAAAAAATACCTGTATATAATTACAGTATATGAGAAATCTCTTGCTAAATCAGGTGCTGCTATGAACCAGCCACTCACTGCCCGACAGTTGCAGGTACTTGAATGCATACAGGCTTTTGTCGATGCCACGGGCATGCCTCCTACTCGAGCCGAAATTGCGAAACAACTGGGTTTTCGCTCGGCCAATGCAGCCGAAGAACATCTGCGAACGCTGGCACGCAAGGGTGCTATCGAGTTGCGATCGGGCGCTTCACGCGGCATCCGGGTGCTGGCGCCGTCTGGGGTACCAGTGATAGGCGAGGTCGCCGCTGGCAATCCAATCCTGGCAACTGAGCATATTGAGGATCACTACCCCCTGCCACCCAGGTTATTCAGTCCCAAGGCCGACTATCTGCTACGGGTACGCGGTATGAGTATGCGTGATGCCGGCATTCTCAACCGCGACCTGCTGGCAGTACACCGCAGCCAGGAGGCCATCAATGGTCAGATCGTCGTTGCCCGACTGGACGATGAGGTCACCGTTAAGCAATTCCGCCGTCGCGGCAACGTGGTTACCCTGCTGCCGAAAAATCCTGACTTCACCGCAGTACGAATTGACCTGCGGCAACAGTCTCTGGTGATTGAGGGGATCGGGGTAGGCATCATACGCAACGATACCCTGCCGTGAATCTGGAATCCTGCCTGCAGCGGCGGGATATCTGGCGTGGCTCGAAGATATCCGCGCCAGGACGTACCATCGCAACTGGTTTTGCCGTGCTGGATCAGCACCTGCCAGATGGTGGTTGGCCAGTAGGCACACTGACTGAGATCCTGGTAGAGGATGTCACGTACAGCCCCTTGTGGCTGTTATTGCCGGCCCTGATAACACTGGCGCCACAAAGACCCTGGCAGGCCTGGATCAGGCCACCGGCAATTCCTTACGCACCCGGCCTGCACCAAAACGGTTTGGACCTGTCAAAAATACTGCTCATACGCCCCACTAGGCACACTGATGTATTGTGGTCAGCAGAGCAATCGCTACGATCCCGCGCCTGCAGCGCTGTGCTTTTCTGGTCAGACAAACTACAGCGCGCAGCCACACGACGACTGCAACTTGCAGCCGAGCATGGGCAGACACTGGGAATCTGTTTTCAAAATCACCATGGAACAAACTCTCACAGCATGGCATCTTTACGACTGCACTGCCGGCACACTGCGAACGGCGTTTACATTGATATTATTAAATGTCGTGGCGGGCCATTGCACCAAGGATTGCTGGTACAGCGCCGAACGGCACCTGCCGTATCGGTCGCGTCGATCTGATAGTGGGGGTAAATCAGCAAAAAAGCGTCTCTGGAAGGAAAGTTTCTGGTAACGGCCCATCCCTGGTACGCAATCTACTGCCGACTCATACTCCTGTCGAACCAGTTGCTCGCCCTGATCACCTGTGGCTCGCTATATACCTACCATACCTGCCACTGGAGTCTCTTGGACATGGCAATAATAACCAGGCAATTGCAGTTTATGAACAACAGGGTCAGACACAACAAATAGTTACTCCAAACCAACAGGCACAGGAAAATGGTGTACGTCCTGGCATGACATTAGCCGTGGCCCAGACCCTGGCGCCTGCACTCAAAGCGGTAGTCCGAGATACCGCGACAGAGAAAGCACAGCTAACACAATTTGCGATTAAAGCAGCATGCTGGACACCCGCCATTACCGTACTTGAAGACGGTTTGCTGCTCGATATCGCCGGCAGTTTGCGACTTTATGGTGGCACCCAATCATTACTGGGGCAGATTCGCTCCTGGATTACCGATAAAGCCCTGCTTCCTTGTATCGCTCTGATGCCAACACCGACCAGTGCACTACTGTGTGCTCATGCAGGAAAATCAATTTGCGTTACCAGTCAAAGCAAACTGAATGCCGCAGTACGCACTCTGCCAGCACAGATGCTGGCAACACATCCAAAACAGCATCGACTACTGATGCAACTCGGCATCAGGACTATAGGCGACCTACAGCGTCTGCCACGCAATGGCCTGGCACGACGTCTGGGACCAGACATAGTGGGTCGCCTGGATAAGCTGTTGGGTCAAGCTCCAGACCCACAAGCCTTTTTTACACTCCCGCCAGAATTTACACGAAGCGCTACATTACCGGCAGAAGGCGTCGAAGCCCCGTTTTTACTTCCCTTTATCGAGCGCCTGCTGGTACACCTGGAAGATTATCTATACCAGCACCACATTCTGGTCGAACACCTTTACTGGTGCCTGGCCGGGGCCAAGGGCCCACTGATGAAAATCCCGGTACCACTCACTCGGCCTTGCCGAGACACTCAGCATTTATTATCTCTTTCACAGTTAGCATTTGAAACTGTGCAAACTACTAGCCCTATAACAAATATCACACTGCAGGTGCATCGCTTTACCCGGGCAACACAAATCAGTGGCGGCCTTTTTCAGGAAATGCAAAGTGATGCCAACGATGGCAGCACACTGGTAGAGCGCCTGCAGAGCCGGCTGGGGCCAGCAGTCGTATATGGCATTTGCATACAGGCTGACCATAGGCCGGAAAAAGCCTGGCGCCATTGCACGCCAGGTGAAACTGGACTCCTGCCTGGCGGCGCACAACGACCCTTGTGGCTGCTGGAAACACCTCGCCCTGCCCAGGCAAGCCAGGGATTTCTGCAACGGCTGAACTACCGGGAGCGCATCTGTAGCGGCTGGTGGGATGATCACCCGGTGCGCCGTGATTACTACCAGAACACAACAAGTGTCATAAAAACCTGGATTTTCCGTGACTTGAACAGCGGCCAGTGGCACCTGCATGGTATCTTCTAAGGCAATACCAACAAATCACAACCTCGCTTTTATTCGCAGCCTTGCTAACTGACACCCCAACCAGAGACACCTTGCGCCGGACATTCCTGTCCCAGGCGGGCCTCGCTGACGCTGGCTTGCAACCGTTGTGTCCGGACGCCTCCTTTCGCCGTTATTTCCGCCTGACACCTTCTGGCGGGCAATGGCTTCTGATGGATGCGCCGCCGGATTATGAAGATGTCGATGCTTTTGCACGCATAGCGAAACACTTGGCGACACTGGGGCTGCGCTCACCACAGATCGGCAAAGTGGATAACATTAACGGTTTCGCCCTGGTAGAGGATTTCGGCAACGACACTTTTACTGCGCTGCTGGATGCCAGCGAGGATGAGCAGCCTCTGTACTGTTATGCAATTGATGTACTCACCACGCTGCACCAGCAGGCCAGGGCCACGGACCTCACCTTACCCGCTTATGACCTTGATGCTTTTATGGACGAAGCCTTGCTGATGGTGGACTGGTATGCCCCATTGCTTACAAATGCCAGACTGGCCGACACTGATCGACAGCGTTACCAGCAGATCTGGAAAGCCATATTCGAGGCATTACCACCCCCGGTCACCTCCCTGGTGCTGCGCGACTTCCATGCGGACAACCTGATGCGGGTTCCAGGGAAATCACCTGAGGGGCAAATTGGCCTGCTGGATTTTCAGGACGCGCGGATCGGACCAGTAGCCTATGACGTGGTCTCCCTGTTGGAAGATGCCCGACGCGATCTAAACCCCGAATTGGTTAACGCGATGCGAAGACGTTATCTGAAGGTCGTGTCGTTCGAGGATACGGAAAACTTCAATGCCTGGTACCGGGTGCTTGGCGTACAACGCCACTGCAAAGTCGCCGGTATCTTCAGCCGACTTGCTCTGCGCGATGATAAGCCTGCGTACCTTCGACACCTCCCCCGCGTTATCAACCTGCTGCAACAGCATCTTGGCGATCCACTACTGATGCCCCTTAGCCAATGGCTCGACGAAATCATTCCGCAGCGCCATACATTTGAACCGATTGGGGAAATTCAAGCCCTTCAAGACCAACTCGGCATCACGCCACCCCGGATCACCTGAACCGGGTCAGCCCAAATAAGGAGCAACTATGGATACGATCAGCTGGGCCGATTTTGCAC
>JAAZZE010000114.1 GCA_014239255.1 Gammaproteobacteria bacterium | reverse complement strand
GGATTCGAACCCACGGTACCTTGCGGTACGCCGCATTTCGAGTGCGGTACATTCGACCGGACTCTGCCACCTCTCCGAAAAATCCAGGTAAACGAGGCCAGTTAAGCCACAATACCCGGGTTGTACCGACAAAGCAGTACCCACAGGTGCGCCGGTTCAAAAAGTATTTTATCATGGCATCTTACGCTCACTTTCGCATGCACCGGGGTGGCCCTTAGGCTTAAGATCCGAAGGCTCCCCACCATCGCCTTGACAGGGAGAGTTATGACAACCAAAACATCGGTGGGCCGTCGTCGGTTCGTAAAATTGTGCGCCTCAACAGCCGCCGCGGTTGCAGCCTGTCCTGATTCACTGGTTGGGGCGGTAAACCACGGTGAGTTCTATGAAAAAGTCCAGTTACATGATCATGAAAACAATCCATTACAGGCCAATGCGTTGGAGCCGGATAAGAATTATCTCTTTTTCTATCCGTTCATCTCAACGCCCTGCTTTTTGATTCGACTTAACAGACCGGTTCAGCGGGCGGTAGATCTAAGCACGCGTGACGGCAGTTCCTACAACTGGCCAGGCGGCGTAGGCCCCGAACAACAGATCGTTTCTTTTTCTGCCATATGCGCCCACAAAATGAGTCACCCTTCTGCCCAGGTCAGTTTTATCAATTATCGGCCCGAGGAAGTCCAATTCGCAGGAAATGACAATCTGTTTCACCGTCGATCTAATGTTATCTACTGTTGTTCGGAGGGCAGCGTTTATGACCCTGCCGACGGGGCTCGCGTCCTGGGGGGGCCGGCACCACAGCCCCTGGCTGCAATCCTACTGGAGCACGACCCCAACACAGACGCCCTTTTCGCGGTCGGGGTAGCCGGCCAGTCTATGTTCGACTCTTATTTCAAAACCTTTGAGCATCGCCTCGAACTTGAATTTAAGACCCAAAACATTACCGAGACATCCCACGGCTCAGCTCGAGTTATCGAACTGGAGTCTTTTTGCGCTCGTCAGATTCTTTGTTGAATACCGACTAGCCACCGAGGCCCTCTAGCAACTCAGGATGCCCCGCTTCGCGGGCATAATCGAACGCAGTACGTCCTTCGTTATCGGATATTTTTAGATCAGCACCCCCCTGGACAAGCATCTGGGCGATAGCCGAGAATCCTTGCGCTGCAGCACGGTGAAGCGCAGTCGTTCCATTGACGCTACGGGCATCAACTTGAATTCCCGGCTGGGCTACCAACCGCTGTACCACTGTCAGGCGTTTTTGCTCTGCCGCATGCATCAACGCTGTCCATCCGAAAGCGTCGGCAATGTTTGCGTCAGCGCCTGACTTCAACAAGCGATGCACGACCTGCACATGACCCTTAGCCGCCGCCAGCGCGAGTGGTGTCCAGCCATTTCCGGCCTGGGCATTAACCTTAGCACCGGAATTAAGAAACATGGCAACGATGTCCAGATCCCCAGAAACAGCCGCATGCATAAGCGGTGTTCCACCATTTTCATTACGGGCATTTACATCAGCCCCGCGATCAACCAAAGCCTGACTGAGGGGCTGTTGCGCCGCCTGAGCGCTAACCATTAGAGCGGTCTTGCCTTTCGCAGACGCGACGTTAACCTTAGAGAAGCCCAAATCCAATAACTGGGAAAGTACGCCGACATCCCGTGCTTTGATGGCGTCAACCCACAATGCCAGCCCGGAATCAGCTGTTGCAGCTCCGGGTCCGCTAAGCAATTGAGCTAACCACAAGGCGGCAAGCAAAGCGCTAGTGCCTGGCATCTTTGTTGCCATTACCGGCCATCCCTTAGTGGTCAAAGATTTATATCCGGTCTTGCCCTTGTATTCGGACACGACTCCCCGCTTCCTGCACTACCCCCGCCTCAATAGCTAGAGTCATCATTACTCTGGAGCAAAACTTCTGGGTGGATGATGCTGATATATCTGCCACGATTGCGAACTCAGCCAGCTCATAGTATCCGTCGAGTTGTTCTATAACATCACGACAGTCAAGACAAGCACCAACAAGGATTGGGCATCCAGGTCCCGTTGCTTTGTTCCCTAATACACGCCTTTGCAGGTGATGCCGAGAGGGTCAATCATATAGGGCTTGGGGTCCGCCCGATCGAGAAGACGATCACTCCCGAAAATCAGATCGATCGTCAGGTTCTTAACCAGGACCCAAAATCGGAACCAAGCCTCGGTTACTGGTCTTCCTCTATTTCACACACGATTCGCACGCGATCGCGAATTATAAATCTGACTTTTGATCAGCAGTATTTTGAGTCTCCTCGTACCACCGATCGTGATGCTCTTTGGCCCAATTAGCATCGACTTTGCCGCTAGTCATACCAGAAAGTGTACCGGGCACAAACAATGTCGCAAGAAATATATGGCCAAATATCAGAACAATGAATAGCACCGCAATAACAACATGGGTAACGTGCGCGAATTCCATGACATGTCGGTACTGGGTAAACTCGGCTGAGGTTGCCAGCACCCACGAGGCGATGGCTGGGAAATCAAGGACATATCCGGTCACCGAAATCCCGATTCCAAGGAAAATGGTCAGCCAGAACAATGCTTTTTCGCCAGCGTTGAACTTGCCCGCGCTAACATGCCCTCCTCCAAAAAATCCGCCACCCTTTGCAATCCACTTTATATCTCCCTTTTCGTACAAATTGCGGCGGACAAGATTGAAAAAAATCAGGATAATTGCGAACGGAAACAACACACCTACAAAATTATGGACATCTTTACAGATCGAAGCTACGACACCAAAAGCCGACTTGCCGATCACTGGAATCAGCCCGACTCGCCCGAATAAAAGAATCAGCCCACTGATAGCCAATACAATAAAGATTACCGCTAAAAACCAGTGCACAAATCGTGCAGCTACATTATGTCTTGCGATCTGCTGGCCTGACTCTCCGTTTTTGAGTCTTGCCGGGCCCGGAATAATGTAGAAAAGCCCGAGTAAAAGCGGCACGAACAGTAACCACTCCCGGGACTTGGGCACCAAGTCATTGATGCGAAACGAAGTCCACAACTCGCCCCATGGGTTAACCAGCACTGAGGCATCATGTCCTTGCACCTGAGTGGATGCTGGGGAATCAAGCGTCCCCCGCACAGCCTGCCACAACTCTATGCCGGGATTCGGGTTGTTAATCGTGTCTGGAGCTGTGGTTTCCGCGAGCCCTTGCGCACTGAAAAAAAGGCCAGCCAAAGGAAGGCAGGCCAGCCCAACGGTAAGAATCCAGAATCGGCAAGTTTTCACGTTTCGCTCCTTTATCGGCTCGTACTGTTAGTGGCTGGGGTTGAAGCAGTTTAATTCAGATGACTAAACCAGAAACCCGACTGGGCACGTAGATGCATCCGTTACCAGCCGTTCCGAACACCAAGTCAGGCGCCGTGGGGGGGGTAGTGGCAGTTTTAGGTGCCGCTTCAAGCAAACTGTGGTTGCGCGGAGCCGGAGGCGGTGGCCCTTTTACGGGTCACCGCCTCGTTCCACATCCATCAGACAAGCAGTTCGATTAAGGGTTTTCTAACCCTTGATCCCCTGCTTGTCGTAGGCAACACCCCAACCCCACTGAAGTGCTCCAGCACCTCGATACATGACACGTTCCCGGAAGATATCCGAGACCCTGTCACCATCGCCGGCCAGTAAGGCCTTGGTAGCGCACATTTCCGCGCACAACGGCAACTTGCCTTCGGCAAGCCGGTTTGCCCCGTACTTGCGATGTTCCGCGGCAGAGTTATTCTGCTCCGGACCACCCGCACAGAAGGTGCACTTGTCCATCGTGCCTCTTGAACCGAATGCGCCAGTTTCCGGAAACTGCGGCGCGCCGAACGGACACGCGTAGAAACAATAGCCGCAACCAATGCAGATGTCCTTGTCGTGCAGTACTACACCGTCGTTAGTGGTATAGAAACAGTCGACTGGACAAACGGTAGCACAAGGAGCGTCAGAACAATGCATACATGCCACTGAGATCGAACGTTCGCCATGATCACCATCATTGATGGTAACCACACGGCGGCGGTTCACACCCCAGGGTATGTCGTTCTCGTTCTTACACGCGGTGACGCAACCGTTGCATTCAATGCAGCGCTCGGCGTCACAAAGGAACTTCATTCTAGCCATGAGTTATATCCTCCTTTTAAGCAACGCTTATGCGGCACAGGGAAGCTTTGGTTTCCTGCATCTGGGTGACTGAATCGTAGCCGTAGGTCATTGCCGTGTTGGCTGCCTCACCGAGCACATACGGATCGGCTCCCTCCGGATACTTACTGCGAAGGTCCTTGCCCTCCATATGTCCAGCGAAGTGGAATGGCAGGAAGACAACACCTGGAGCAACTCTGCGGGTAACTTGCGCCTTGACTTTGATCTTAGCGCCTTCAGCCCCTTCGACCCAAACCATCTGCCCATCACGAATGCCGTGATCGTTGGCGTTGACCGGATGAATCTCCGCAAACATATCCTGTTGGAGTTCAGCAAGCCACGGGTTCGATCGGGTTTCATCGCCACCACCTTCATATTCCACCAAGCGTCCGCTAGTCAAAATCAACGGGTACTCTTTGGAATGATCCGTCTTCTGGATAGATGCATACCGGGTCGGCAAGCGGTAACGCCGCTTTTTGTCCTCGTAAGTCGGATACTTCTCGACCAGATCACGCCGGTTGGTATACAGCGGTTCTCTATGGACTGGCACTGGGTCTGGGAAAGTCCATACGACCGAGCGGGCCTTGGCGTTGCCAAAAGGCGCGCAACCATGCTTGATCGCGACCCGTTGGATTCCGCCCGACAGATCGGTCTTCCAGTTCTTGCCCTCAGCTGCCCCTTTCTCGTCGTCAGTGAGATCATCCCACCAACCGAGCTGCTTAAGCAGCTTATGGTCAAACTGCGGGTAGCCGTCCTTGATCTCCGATCCTGCTGGATAGGAGCCGTTGGCCAGTAGACTTTCGCCGTTGCGCTCCACCCCAAACCGGGCGCGGAAGCACAGACCACCGTCCGCAACTGGCTTGCTCGGATCGTACAGATTCGGCGTTCCCGGATGCCCCATTTCGGGGGTACCCCAACACGGCCACGGAAGACCATAAAACTCACCGTCACACGGGCCACCTTCAGCCTTCAGCGAGGTGATGTTAAAGGTGCCCCAGTGAGCCTGCTGCTTCTTCATCCGCTCTGGACTCTGTCCGGTGTAGCCGATTGTCCACATACCGCGGTTAAACTCGCGGGTAATATCTTCAATCAGCGGCTCGTCATTCTCGACTTTGATGTGCTTGGTGAACTCAGGACCAAACTCGAGTTTGCTCGCCAGTTTGTACATGATGGTGTGATCAGGCAATGACTCAAACATTGGCTCTATCACTTTGTCGCGCCACTGCAAGGAGCGGTTAGACGCCGTCACTGAGC
>JAAZZE010000113.1 GCA_014239255.1 Gammaproteobacteria bacterium | reverse complement strand
GTGGCGATACCAGCAATGATCCTAGATTGAAATCCGAGCCGGGAAAACCTGTCCCCCCAGCGAACGGCAGGCCAAAGCCCCCGGCCGAACCGCCACCCCACGTTGATGACGGCAACCGCGGCGCTGTAAACAAAGAAGATAAAACGGATGGAGGATTCTGAGTTGGCTGCAAAAATGCTAACGGATTAAACGAAGAGAGGCTCGGAACGGTTTGTGGGTTCAAAAATGTCAACGGATTAAAACCACCAACGGCAGGAGTAAGGGTAGGCTGGCGCAACCCCAACTGGACCAGCAGGTTATCCACCAGGCCTTGGGCCTGACTCGGGGCTGGCGCTGGGGCGGGCGCATCAATCTGAGCCTGCAATTGGGCAAGCAAGGCGGTGATCTGGGGTGGCAGGCTTGCCTCAGCTACTAACGCTTGCTCGGCGTTGGCCAGTGGCGTCCATAACAAGCCGCCTATTAATACAAGAGCGGTCATCTGACTACCCGGTGACGATCGTCGATACCCTGTTTGTACCGCTAAACGCCGCCCCCGAGAAACTTCAACTAAATGCTGTCGCACGATTTCTTTCATCAGAATCATTTTTTCATCCTCGAAAATGGGTACCAGTCTACCGCTTTAGACCCGTGGTGCTGATTTAACCTCTTAATCACACCCTTAACCTAGTTGGAGATCAGTAAAGCCTCCTCTGAAACTTAGACAAATTCTCAGGATTAGGACATTTCACACATGCCGAAAATCGATCTTATGAAATCGCTAATGACCTTTGCTGCGCTTGCCGTGGGCTCCCAAACGTGGAAATGAACAGAGCATGGCTTGCAGGCCACCCGAACGTCGAAGGGTAAGCTCCGCGCGGTTTAGCGCCTTAAGAGCAACTCATTAAGAGCCGCTCATTCCTTTTGCCCCATCATAGGGAGTACTTATCGCCTGACAACCCCACCCATGGGAAATCCGCCCTGAAATTCAGGGCATAAGTTCATTTTATAGACAGCAAGAAAACAATGACTTGTGTTGCAAATGATCATGATTCAGCATCGCGTTCGTTTCTTTTCGATCCTCAAGGACAACTCAATTCATGTTTACTCATAACCCCTTCGCGGAGCTTTCCGGGTTCATCACCCCTCTAGCCATGCAGTTGTATGTGGTCCTGATGTTTTTGCTGGTCCTGGGCGGCACACTGCTGGATACCCTTCACAAGAAAAGCGCCAAGTATTTTTTCCAAAACGCAGAAAAATCAAAAAAGAACAGAACCCGAACAGTCGGTGGTGGCGAAAAAGCAGGAATTGCTGTCAAGACTGTGGTGGAGGATGTATTGACGTCTGCCGAGTTCTGTAATGCGCAACGCCGTATTGCCCATCTTTTGGGGATGTACGGGTTTGTGACCTTCATTGTAACCACCGCACTGCTGATATTTTGGTATCCGACGGCGGCTACGCCAGCACCTCCTCTCGCCACAACATTATGGCACTTAAGTGCTCTAATGGTGTGCGTTGGTGGTTACTGGTTCTGGTTCTTTATCCGGGTGGATGTCGCTGCAGAGGGCAATCCTTGGTATCGGGTGGTGCGCGCGGACTTGTTTATCCTGTCGCTGCTCGCGACAGCAACCTTCGCCCTGATCTGGTCAGTGCTGCAGTCTTCCGGTGGTTCCGCGTGGCAAGTAATGCTTTTCTTTGCTTTGTTCATAACTGCCAGTACGGTCCTGTTTGGTGGCGTGCTGTGGTCCAAGTTCGCTCACATGTTCTTCAAACCCGCCGCTGCGTTTCAAAAGCGCATGGAAGAAGCCGATGGCTCAAGATCAAACCTGCCAGCTCCAGCCGATGCGCCCGCACAGTTTGGCCTGGGTATTAAACGCGAGCCGTCCCGACACTATTAATCAAACAAATTAATCCCTGATTTATTCAGTCAATAAACCGCTTGCCGGTTGTTGTCTTAAGCCAGGAAAAAGGAGAATAAAATGCCAACCTTTGTCTATATGACCAAATGTGACGGCTGCGGTCACTGCGTCGATATCTGTCCATCGGACATCATGCACATCGATAAGACCTATCGACGTGCGGTCAACATTGAGCCCAATATGTGCTGGGAATGCTATGCCTGTGTAAAGGCTTGCCCACAAAATGCCATCGACGTGCGTGGTTATGCTGATTTTGCTCCTCTGGGGCACAGTGTTCGCGTACTGCGCGAAGAAGAAAAAGGAACGATCTCCTGGAAGATCAAATTCCGAAATGGCCACGAGAAGAATTTTGTCTCACCCATAACCACGCAACCATGGGGGGAAAAGATTCCGAGGTTGGCTGACCTGCCAGAACCCTCCGAAGAGGATCTGAATTCCGAGTTGCTGTGCCATGAGCCAGATGCCCTCAATATCGACATCGGACTGCCAGTGATGGACAAGAGCAAATTTAAACAGGGAGTTTATTACTGATGGGTTTCAAAACCGTTTTTGAAGATTGTGACATTCTGGTTGTCGGCGGAGGAATGGGCGGCACCGGTGCCGCTTACGAAGCCCGGTACTGGGGGCGCGATTTGAAGATCGTGATCGCCGAAAAAGCCAACATCGATCGTAGCGGCGCCGTCGCGCAGGGTTTGTATGCCATTAACTGCTACATGGGCATGCAGTGGGACGAGAACCAGCCTGAAGATCATGTTCGGTACGCCCGCAACGACTTGATGGGTATGGTGCGCGAAGACCTGGCTTACGACATGGCCCGCCACGTGGACTCGAGCGTACATAAGTTCGAAGAGTGGGGTCTGCCGATAATGCGTGATCCCGAGAACGGACGCTATCTGCGTGAAGGCAAGTGGCAGATCATGATCCATGGCGAAAGCTACAAGCCGATTGTGGCTGAAGCGGCCAGAAAATCTGCCGACAAGATCTACAACCGCATCATGGTTACCCATCTGTTAATGGATGAAAGCAAACCCAACCGGGTGGGCGGCGCGATTGGCTTTAATGTCCGCACCGGCGACCTGCATGTGTTCAAGGCTAAAACCGTTATCGTCGGTGCCGGTGGTGCCTCACATATCTTCAAACCCCGATCTGTGGGTGAAGGCATGGGTCGGACCTGGTATGCACCATGGAGCAGTGGCTCTGCGTACGCGCTGCCGATCCTCGCGGGTGCAAAGATGACCCAGATGGAAAATCGTATCGTGCTGTGCCGGTTTAAGGATGGTTACGGTCCGGTGGGCGCTTACTTCCTTCACCTTAAGACCTATACGCAAAACGCTTACGGAGACGAATACGAATCTAAATGGTATGACCACACCAAGGAACTGGTGGGCGACTATATTGATCACCACCCCACACCGACCTGTCTGCGTAATCATGCCTTCATCGAGGAGACAAAAGCCGGACGCGGACCAATCCATATGGTGACCAAGGAAGCCTTTCAGGACCCCCACAAAGAAACCGTGGGTTGGGAGAACTTTCTCGGCATGACCGTTGGCCAGGCGGTTGTCTGGGCATCACAGGACATTGATCCGAAATACACCAACCCTGAGCTGACCACATCTGAGCCTTATGTCATGGGCTCTCATGCCACCTGTTCGGGCGCATGGGCCAGCGGACCGGAAGATCTCTCTCCAGATGAGTACTACTGGGGGTACAACCGGATGATGACGGTCGAAGGGTTATTTGGTGCCGGTGATGCGCTTGGCGGAACTGCCCACGCATTTTCATCTGGATCGTTTACTGAAGGCCGCTTAGCCGCTAAAGCCGCGGTCAAATACATTCGGGAGCATGCAAGCGAGAAGATCCAGGTTTCAGAAAAGCAGATCGAGGATCGCCGGAAAGAGATCTACCAGCCTATGGAAAACTACGAGGTCGGCCGTAACGAAATCGTGGGTGGAACCGTTTCGCCGAGCTACATACTGCCTATCCATGGTCTGCAGCGTCTTGAGAAGATCATGGATGAATATGTGGGTGGTATCGGTGTCAACTACATGACTAACGAACCCCTGCTGCTGCGCGGACTTCACCTGCTGGCCACACTGCACGAAGACCTGGAGCATATCGGCGCTGAGGATCTGCACCAGTTACAGCGTGCATGGGAGTTGAAACACCGTGCCATCACCTCAGAATGTGTCACACAACACACTTTGTTTCGTAAGGAGACGCGCTGGCCCGGTTACTACTACCGTGGTGACCATATGAAGTTGGATGATGAGAACTGGCATGCTTTAACTCTGTCGCACCGTGACCCGGAATCTGGCGAGTGGACTATGGAAAAAGCGCCGGTCTATCACATCGTTGACTAGGCTCTACTACCTGCAGGGCGGGACGAGTCCCGCCCTGCGTTTATTATCGATACCTTCCTGACCAATCCCGGCATCGCGCCTTACAGGCGCTCCGATTAGGGTCCCGAGTTTTCTTCGCATTTAGAATGCCAGCGCCAAAAGGTCTCTCGGTAAACTCGGCTGTTGCTGAATCTACCGCGAAACCGCTCGTGGGAGAGCCAAATACCACCCATAGCCATGAGCATGAGCATGAATAGTAAAAAAAAGACACCTTCTGCAAGCCGCCAACCGAATTGACCGACGAGACTGGCCATACCCAAGCGGAATTGGATGCCCTCCAGAGGAGACTGGGTGCACCCCGATCGGACCTTGAAGCGCTACTTCAGCCTGCTCTGGCAAAACAGGTTTCGGTAAATCAGGTATCTGACCTTCTTGGGCAAAGTTGGACCAGACTGAAGGAACTGCGTCAGCTCTGTAAAGATGATTGGGGCGTTGCCTGGAAAGATCCTAAGATTGCCGGCGCACTCGCCAAGGCAAACCATTTTCTACAACCCGGTGACACATTCTCACTGGATGAGGCGGGCAACGCTTTGGCGCAAGCTTATTCGCGTGCTGTTGAGTCAGGAGAAGCGTCGATAAACCTTGCTCATATCCGTGCGGGAGAAGCACTGCTTGCGGTTCTTTTACAAGAGTACCTGCGTGCAGCGGCGTTTTACGCCCAAGCTGCCGCACTGCCCGGGCTGGACCTGTCGTTGCAATGGCGCTACCAGAGCAGGCGAGCTTTGATTTTGGCAGATCTTGGCCGGGAGTTCATGGATAACGCTGCGCTGGAAGAGTGCATCCACATCTATCAAGACACAGTTCTGACATTAGTACCCAGAACACAAAGATCGCGGGACTGGGCCACAACGCAAAATGATCTTGGCAATGCGCTTGGCGTGCTTGGACAACGCCGGCGTGGCACCCGGATGCTGGAAGAATCAGTTATCGCTTTTGAGAACGCGCTCTCAGAACAGGGCAGTAAGAAGGTCTCGCTCGAGTGGGCGGCCACCCAGAATAATCTGGGCAATACCCTGGGCATCCTCGGACAGCGCGAAAACAATACGGAGATGCTGGAAGAATCACTGCAGGCGTTCGAATGTGCACTTGAAGTGCGTACTCAGGAAAACTCCCCTCGCGACTGGGCCTCTACACAAAATAATCTTGGCTCGGTACTGCAAGCCCTCGGACAGCGAAAAAACGACACGCAGCTGCTGAAACGATCTGTCGAGGCATACAAACAGGTGTTGCTGCAATGGACTCGTGACCA
>JAAZZE010000112.1 GCA_014239255.1 Gammaproteobacteria bacterium | reverse complement strand
ACAACAATGCCGTCGCCGGATAACTGTTTTTCAAGATTTAGGTGTTTGGTCATTGTTCAATGCTCTTTATTCACCGTGTGCGTCAGTTTCTTTTTTAAGGTGTGGAACCACACCCATCATCATGCGCCATGGCAAGATCGACCGAACAGGTGACGATCTCTCCTGGAGCAACTTGATGCCGACCCGCGGCATGGGCAATAATCTTTTCTGCAGGTGTTGCGGGCATGATGACTTAAATTTCCAAACAGGGTTTTTCGTTCAGGGTTGTCTTAGCGGCTTCGGCTCCTTCATCATGGTCTGCACAATACCAGTATCTGCTGCGCGTCACCCGATAACCTGCCCCCGAATCAGGAATAGCAATTTGCTTTTGGCCGATGCGGCGCCCTGGGCGCGGCGCATCGTTGTCACAACGCTATTCGCAAAACGGACAGCACGCGAGCTGAACTGATCTTGCCGGTTTTATGACCGATCGTGCCAACTGTCTAGAAACTTGTTAAAAATGTTTCTCATCAGCCTTGAAATATTATTGTCGAAATCGTTGTAAGGCAGGCTACCGCAGAAAGTGATTGAACCAGTTGAGAACACTGCACCACCTGAAGATGTATCAAAGTACAACATGTCAGCACGAATCAGCTCCTCGTTCGGCACGCCTGGCCAGTTGGTGATATGAGTGAGTTGCTCTTCAGGAACCAGAACGAAAGTATCATTGTGGTTCTCGGACGAAGCAATCACCACAGCGTTTTCTGGTGAGCCCAGGTAGCGATCATAGCGATCGAGTTCGAATCCAGCTGCGCCACCGCCGCTGAAGCCAAAATCACCAATCAGTTCATCGGTTATGCCTTCGAACATCCAGCTGAAACGTTGATCGTAGCTGTCGGGAGTACGGCGATAATAGGAACCGAAAAACCGACCCTGAGACGAGAATCCAACACCCGCCAGGGCTTGCGGTGGTCGTCCGTTGCGACGCCACAAGCCACCATATTGGCCATCAAAAGCGTTGTAGTACTCGCCGGGTTCCGCGGCCCAAGCCCGTATGCCACCTTCGGCTCTTCGGATTTCGATGAGGGAACTGTTCTCGGGGTGGATCGCAACACGCCAATAAAACCCATTCCCGCCCAGGTAGGCGAGGTGACCACCCTGGTCGCGATACTGCTGCAACGCATCGAGTGTCTGGGCCGTGTGGTACTCGGGATGAGATCCTGTCGTCACCGCAGCATATCCACTCAGTACAGAGACACCTTCATCATGCAACTCCTTGTCGGTAATAACATCGTAGGCATAACCCTGATTTTCCAGCCAGGCTGTCAGGTGGCTGTCGGCCTGAAAATGGCGCAATCCTGAGCACTCGTTCGCGCCGAATGTGAGATAACCCGGTCTCAGATTGAACAATGGCCGCCGATGGCTGGCATGACAGATGCCACTACGGTCCAGGTGAAAATTGTAGGTAGAGCACCCATAGTGTGGATACTCGGCGGGGTTCCAGGGGTAGGCATTCCAGGCCTCGTTTTTGTCGAGCCAAGAAGGCTCGTAGTCAGGTCGGGCATGGTTACCATAGACCGTGTAGGTAAAGGTCGACACCAAGACGCATAATTGGGCAGTCCGTTTTTGGCGAGGCGGGCAGACAAACAGTGGGATCGTGTCATGCTGTTCTCCCTGCTCGAGTCGAATACCGTAGACCCCGGATTGAATCTCGTCAGGTACCGCAAAGGCAAAATCGGTTTCCCACTGGAAGTCGTAAATGTCATCTTCATGAAAATGGATCGCGCCGTACTGGTTTGGCAAGTGTCGCCAACACATCTCAGTACCATCCCAGTTGGCCCCCGTCATTGCGCGAGCGGGAAAATTCACCAGCTCGCCGCTCAACTGGTGGGGGCCTGTATCGACAACACGGCAACTGGATATATCGCGTGAAAAATCCCAGTAAGCAAACACCGGAACACTGCTGGTTTGTGCTTCCAGCATATCCAGATTCAGCTGTCCCATATAAATCGTCGGGCTGTCTATCTTGCCGTTGAAGTGCATCTGTCGTTCGGTCTTTTCAGATGCGGCAACCATCAGGCAGTCCATCATTTCCAACTTCAGCGCGCTCGACCCGGTGAATTCTGCGTGCGAAGCTTCAGTGAGCTGATCACCACTGCAACGCAGAGTCAGCAAACCTTCTGAATGGCTGACGCTAGCCGAGAGCCGGACCCAGTAACGATCACTGATCGGATTGTCCAGCACACATTCGATCCAGTTGTGATCGGCCATCCTGATAGCAGCCCGGGGCTTACCAGCACCGTCCAGGCCTAAGAAGAATGCACACCCAGATTCTGCCGCCCCAACTGAAACCACTGCCTGAGTCCCTTGTCCAGGCCTCGTTGGCCAGATCATTGCGGTCACCGTAAACGAGTCAGGCAACTGGCTATCTGCTGCCAAAGGCACTTTCAGACAGGATCCGGGCACAAACGGCTGTACCCGCGCCGGATAAGCGCGCGCAAAATTACAATCGACTGCTTCCTCAACCAGTCCGGTCCCTTCAGGATTTGGGTCGGCGCAAATCGTACGCACAAGACGGGCTGTGTATTCACCGTCTATATAACTGCTGACCTTAACCTCGACCATCTCTTTGGGCCTGGCAGATAGCCGGTCAGCATAGCCCAGCAATGGGGGATTCTGGCGATTCATGTCTGGATTACCTGTGGCGTGGCTCGGCCATCACTAGAGATGGCGGTTCGACGGATATCTCTCAAATCCTCGGTCTCATTAAAGCGCCGAACATGATGCATGGTCTGTCGATTGTCCCACATCACGGGGTCATGCGATTGCCAGTGATGTACATAGGCAAATCGCGGCTGTGTCGTATGTTCGATCAGGTTGTGGAGATGGATATGCGCTTCGGCCATCGTTCATCCCATACTCGTACCGGCATATGAGTCCAAAAAGAGTGATTTACGCATCGGCACAAGGTGAGCTCTCACCAGCACCTGACGTGCCGGGGCACGAGATTAATTAATCACCGTCGGTCGTCTCTGGCATAGATATTTGGGTTTTGACCTAAATTGGATACATCCGCAAAGTTGGCACTGAGTCGCGTGATAGTACCGCTAATTGAGGATTCGATTGGCTCGCAATACCAACTGAACTGAAGCTGCTGATCGACACAGATTGTCTGATCTCGAAACACGACTACAGCGTAGCGGTTCATGCCAGCTTCAATAGCGTTGACCGTGTCTGTGCTCAATGACAGAATTAGATCTACCTGTAACACTTCGAGGGATAAGAATTTACTTCCTTATTCCTTAAAGAGGTTATTTTGTAATGCCATTTTGGCTCGCCCACGGTGCCAACGAAAATTGCACAGTTAAAGAAAGAAATAAAGGAAGGTAGAAATGGGCGTCAGACGGCGATACTTACGGTTTTACATGTGCTGTCATAGGTACTGTTATGGTTTAATTCGCCATTCATCATGTCATCAAAGTTAGGAGATTAAAATGAGTAAAGTTTGTATTGTCACTGGGGCGTCTCGCGGTCTTGGTAGAGGTATTGCTCTCGTGCTTGCCCGCGAAGAGGGTTGTACGGTCTACGCAACCGGCCGTAATGAAGACGCTTTGAAAGCTCTGGCCGAAGAAGCGGCCGACGGCGCCAAGGGTGGCAGTGTGAAGCCCTGTGTGCTTGACCAGAGTGATGACAGTGCCGTGCAGGCATTCGTAGAACAGGTAAACGCCAACGAGGACCATGTGGACCTGCTTGTGAACAGCGCCTATGCCGGCTTACCCGCCATCAAGCCACATTTTGGAAAACCATTTTGGGAACGTCCACTTTCGGTATTTGATGCATCGATAGGGATCGGGCTGCGCAGTGCGCATGTGATGAGTGCGTTGGTCGCACCCATCATGGTAAAAAATCAGTCCGGGCTGATGGTACAGGTATCAAGCTTTGGCGGCGTAACCTATCTGTTCGACATCGGGTATGGTGTGGGAAAGGCAGGTCTTGACCGTCTCACGGCAGATATGGCCGCCGAACTCAAATCCCATGGCGTACACGCGGTGACCTTGTACCCGGGCGCCGGGGTCACGGAGACCACAGCGTTTCCAGGTGGAGAAACGCCCATCTTTACTGGAAGAGCCGTCGGTGCCCTGCTCAACAAGACTTCAAAAGAAACACTTGAACGTTACAGCGGAAAAATCGTACAGACAGTCGAACTGTCAGTGGACTACTCGTTCACCGATGCTGGCGGAGAGATGCCCGATGGACCCTTCTCTGGGATCGAGGCCGGCAAGCGTTGTCGCGAGGCAATGAGCCAGCCCCTGCTTCAGTACAACCTGGACGCCGAACTGCCCGACCCGATGGAAACCAACAACGCAGATATTGCGGGGCTTTTCCCAGGTGCCTGAAAATCAGTAATTGGGGGGCGGTACTGACTCAAGGTGTGGGAGCCGCCTCCCTCCTGATTTTTGAAACTCTTGTAAGTGTCTTGATTTATTGGTGGGCCGTGCAGGGATCGACCCTGCCTCGACCTGATTAATAATCAGATGTAATAGGCTTTGCTTGAGGTGGGATGACACGCGTTGAAACGATACATACACTGAATTCTCAAGGCGTTACGTCTCTCCTTTGTCTCAGATTGTATCAGCCGACGAAAACTCTCTCTTTCATCCAGCAAAAGCTGCATCGGCAATACCGCAGGCGCCGTGATTGGACTCCGCAATTGATTTCAGAGCTTATCTGATATTTTTACGACTATCAGGAGTTTCTTGCAGTTTATTTGCGAATTATTGGAGTGATATTACTGCGGTAGATTCTGGGCAATCTCGTTGATAACCTTATCTTGATGGGCTGCTAAATCCTTGCCCGGAAGGTTATCTCGCTTGGCTAAGTTTGGATCAACAATCGATGTTCTAAATCCCATTAACTCTTTTAGAACAACTAACCCGCAGTATGGAACGTACGAGAGCGAGTACCCACCCTCGTTAGCCAATACCAACACTTAGGTGTAACTGCGCCTTTTGGGCTATTCGCGTTGTGCCTGGAACCGCCTGCCTTGAACACTACCAGCCTGCTCAAGATCAGACACCACCACTACATGAGCTTCATCATTAGCGTAATCTGCCGCCAATGTCCCCTTGTTTGATTAGAGGATACTTGCCCTGCACGCCCATCGTCCCGTCTTCATCCGGGTAGTCGGTGTAGCCAGCAGCACCACCACCATAAAACTTTTCGCGGTCGTATATGTTGAGCGACGAGCCCCGCTGGATTCGACCGGGGAGGTCCGGGTTAGCCAAAAACCACCTGCCAAATGCAATAAGATCATAATGGCCGTCTTCGATCGCGCGCGCTGCCGAATACGGCGTGAACCCCCCCGCCGCAATTAGCGTCCCCTCGTAAAACTTCCGAAAACGGGCGCTGGAGAGCGGCGCGACAAAAGCAGGTTCATCCTGCGCCGGAGATGCGAGCCCCCCGGCTCTTGGCTCAGTGAGTAGCAAATATGCAAGTGGGAAAGAGTTGAGTCCATCCACCGCAGTCGCATATAGCGTTTCTGTGTCCGAATCGGACACGTCGAAATACTGGATATGCTCCTTAAATGTCGGCGATAGTAGCACTCCAACGCGACCCGGGCCAACGACA
>JAAZZE010000111.1 GCA_014239255.1 Gammaproteobacteria bacterium | reverse complement strand
AACCTGTTCAGTTCATCGCGCGCCGTGGTCGACACGTGACGCACGCGGTAGAGCTCGGTCATGGTGAAACCCCAGGCGTAGGCGGCAGTGCCCAGGGTGTAGGCCTGCTCCTCGCGCACCTGGCTCGAATCATCGGCCGGCGCGACCCCGGTGACCGGCAGTGTACAGACTACAAGGATGAGAACACCCGCGAGACTTTTTATCATTTTCATAGCATGACCTTGATCTGTTTGCTTACTTTCAGATGGCTGATCTACTCAGGGATCCCACACCAGGTTACCCCGATTTTGTTTGCCGTGCAAAAACTTGATTGACTACAAACCACAAACCAAATATACAATTGATAAATATGATTTTATGTACTTTTAAATCCCATTTTCAACAGCTTTTCCGATAAATTTCGCCTCTAGACGGCAGTGGCAACAAACATCATCATCACAAGGATGCCAAAGGCGGCTCCCGTAGCGCCAATCTTTGGTTTCAGAGCAGGTCCAACAATCGCTTCAACAACGGGGTTAGAGCGTTCTCCAGTATGGTCGCCAGGACGATGCCAAGCGCAATGGATAATGTCAGTTTCCAGTATGTGATCTTCATATTTTTCTCCAAGAATGTGCGGCGAGTATTTACAGGTATCCCATCGGAAAGCTCTACCCTAATTGGTGTTCTAGGTAATGTAACTGATGATCCAACAATGGATTAATCACCCAGGTTAGCCCGCTGCATGCATCTTTTTCGTGCGGCTCGGATTTTGATGGCATGTTCCGATAGCCTCTAGACCATATTAGCTACAAACATCACTACCACAAGGATGACAAAGGCTGCTATCGCGTAGCGCCAGTTCTTGGCTATAAAGACAAAGCCAACCACCAGCAGCAAAACCACGAGTCCTGCTGGATCATCTATACCGAGCAACTTTCCGGTTAATGTCATCACTGTATCCATCACTTCACTCCATGACTGTCTTTATACAGACTGGTCTTATCTCAGTTACTGTCGAGTGGCAATGAAAGTTCACCATCAACGACGATCTGCCCAGATAAGGCTTAGGTCCGACTAGCAGTTAGATTTCCCACGGATCAGTTTGGCTTAGCTGCTGGCATTATTTTGGGAAAAATCTGAAACTGTACTGTGTGGCTTCAGGGGTAGGCGAGGAACTCCTCGGCGGGTGCGCTGTCGCCGTGCAGATCGATCAACCGGTCGATCTCATCGTATATCGTTTGCTCCTCATCGTCTTCGATTTCACCGATGCCAATGAGTTCAGCAACCAGTCCGTCGTGCAACACACGACGAACCTGGCCGAGCGTGGGTGGCCCCGTATCGCTGTTGTGGTCGATGCAGTTCTCGATGACGTTGGAAAGGGTTTCACTGGCCCGCGGGCGCACGAAACCGTCAGCCGCAGCATCGCCGAAACTCTCCACCAGAGCATCGAGCTCATCACTCACAGAGTCGTGGTCAGCCGGGTCAATCAGGCCGTTATCACTCATCTGCTCCAGCAGGTCGGTTTCCATCATCGCCTGTACCATCAGCAAAGTGACCGGCAGATCATCCTGCGCGGTGTTGATGACGTACTGTAGTGTTGCTGACAGTTCGCTGCTGACTTCTTCGCTGATATCTTCGGGTATGTTCATACGGGCCTGGCATCCCATTTTCTGCAGACCATTGTGCCCCAGTCACATGGCGATGGCAAAGGAGTATCTGATGTTGGGGAATGCATAACCGTGTCGAGCCGCGGGTAGATGAGCTTAGTCACACCAACTGACGGCGAAGGGCATTACAATAGTTGTGCTAAAAAGTACCCCACATGATCCCACTGCACGACGACAACCCCACACGGATCACGCCGATCGTGACGATCGCACTGATCGGACTTTGCGTGATGGCATTTCTCTGGCAGTTGTCGCTGGGCCCAAGCCAGGAGGCAGCGATGTATGCGCTGGGTGTGATTCCAGCCGTATTATTCGACAAGGCACAGTTGGCACCGCAATTGGCTTGGGTAGACCCGGTACTGACCCCTTTTACCTCGATGTTTCTACACGGGGGCTTCATGCATCTGGGCGGTAACATGCTGTACCTGTGGATCTTTGGCAATAACATAGAAGACGCCATGGGCCACGGCCGGTTTATCGTTTTTTATCTGTTGTGTGGTGTGGCAGCTGTTTTTGCCCAGGCGCTACCCGATCCCGAATCGACTATCCCGATGATCGGTGCCAGTGGCGCGATCTCCGGGGTACTTGGCGCTTATCTGCTTTTGTTTCCCCATGCCCGGGTGCTGGTGGCTTTGCCGCTGGGCTTTTATATCCACACCATGTCGCTTAAAGCGGGTGTGGTGCTGGGCATCTGGTTTGCCATGCAGATTTTCAGTTCGCTTAGCGCCGGCGATGGCCCCGGAGTCGCCTGGTTTGCCCATATTGGTGGTTTTGTGGCTGGAGTGGTGTTGATTCCCTGGTTCAAGTACCCTCAAGTACGATTGTTCGCTCCGGCGCGCTCAGGTGGGCGTTGGCACCGGCGTGGACGCAAGCACTGAACCGATGATCGCAAACGCCCCGCAATATCTTTTTGATCCAGCCGACAAGCCTTGCCTGCCATTGCACGAGGTTCCGCTGGTTGAGGCGACTGACGACTCGGTGCAAGGTTATGGTTGTCTCGTTGATCATCCTGATGATATCGATATCGAGATTGTGCGTTGGCCTGCCACCGGCTGGCGAAAAGTGGACGAGGACAGCGGTGACGAGGCCGGCTGGGTAGAAGGCATCTTCCACGGTGAGTGGCAAGGTGATGTGCTTTATGGGCGCAATGAGGCAGTCTCAGGTCATTACGTACTGGGTTGGTCAACCACCGACCCGCAGTTGGCCTCCACCACCCGACAGACGGTGCCTCGGGATCAGGTGCTGTTGTGGCACATGAACTATCACCCCGATGGCGGCCAGTTGTTCTTTCCAAAGGATCGCAGCGCTTTTGTCGTGCCTGTCGCTTTGCCTGGCGATGATCTGGCGCTGAAGCAGGTGATCGCGCTGTGGTGTGACGGCAGCCAGGGTTTGTACATCCACCCCGGTATCTGGCACGATGGCATCTTCCCAGCTGCCCAGCGCCAGCGCTTTTTAGATCGCCAGGGTCGGGTTCATGCGCGGGTGAGTTGTGATCTGGGTGCAGAGTTTGGGGCCTACCTCTCAGTTCCTTTACCAACGATATCCTGATGAGGCGTTCTCAGGAGTGCGGCTAGGACGTTTTACGCTTTTTGGGGCTGAGCGACAGGTGCAGTCCCACTCCAATGATGAGGGCGATCCCGGCGAACGCCCAGGCATTGGGAATATCGCCAAACAACCAGTATCCAAGCAGTACTTGCATGATGATCTCGGTATAAAGGAAGGGCGCCAACAGTGAGGCCTCAGCGTATTCAAAGGCGCGGATCAACAGCAGATGGCCGATGGCGCCAATCACGCCCAGTGCTGCCATCATTACGAGGTCGGTGAGCGTTGGCGGCACCCACACCAACGGAACCAGCACACTCATCAATACGAATCCGCCCACACCCTGCCAGGCCAGCATTACCAGCGGGGGTGTATTACCGCTTAACAACCGGGTTGAAAGAAAATAAAGGGCAAAGAAAAAAGCCGCTGCCAGTGCCAGAAGACTGGCCCACTGAAAATCACCAAAGCCAGGTTGGACTATGAGCACAACACCTGCCAGTCCCAGCGTGGCAGCCACCCAGCGGCCCAGCGGCACTCGCTCACGTAAAAGGAGCCCCGAGAGGATAACTACGATTACCGCGTCAAAAAATATCAAGGCTATGGCGTCAGCCAGCGGGATAGTGCGGATGGCGGCGAAAAAGAAAAGGGTTGCGCCCATCAGACAAAGGCCACGCCCAACCTGCAACACCGGCCGTGGTGCAACAAGCACACTGCCACCGTGGCGCCACAGCGCAATTGGCAATACCAGCAGGAAATGAAAGAAGAAGCGGGCCCAGACCAGTTGCAGCACCGGGTAGCGGCTGCTCAGCAGTTTTGCCAGAGCATCCATGAACGGTACGACCATCATGGCCCCGATCATCAGGGCAATGCCGCGGCTTGGCTGTAAAGGCAAATTAGAGGTCAAGTTTGATAATAATTACAGGTTGCCCTCGGCCCGAAAGGGATAAAAGGGCGCACCCGGGTATGATAGCGCCTCTGGGCTGGTGGTTTGCCCCAATTACGCGCGACATGTCTGCCCGCTTCCAGTCGATGGATAGTTACCAGATTATCAAAAACATACACGTTAGCTGCGCAGGGTTATCGATTGCGGGTTTTGTGTTGCGCAGCGTCTGGATGCTACGCGGTTCACCTTGTGTTCACCACCGCTTGACCCGGGTGGTGCCTCACTTGATCGACGCCACTTTGCTGCTAAGTGCACTGGGTCTGCTGTATCTATCGACGTATCGTCCAAACGGGAGTGACTGGCTGACCTTTAAACTGATGGGTGTGATTCTCTATATTGCGTTTGGCATGGTCGCACTGCGTGCAGGCAGTACCACAGGGCAGCGGGCTATCGCAGTTACCGCGGCTTTGATTGTTTTCGCTTATATCGTAGCTGTTGCCTTGACCGGCCAGCGCTGGCCTTTTGCCTGAATCGAGCCTTGGTGCCGATGGCTGACACAAGCAATCCACCCACCATGGTTTTTGCCGTGGTTATCACCTACCAGCCGAATCTGGAAGCTCTGGGGGCGCTGCTTGAGCGTCTTACCGGACAAGTCGACACGGTGTTGATCATTGATAACGGCTCCGACAATGCGCAAGCGGTCGCGCAGCGGGTCAAACAGCATACCTTTGCACGGTTTACCGGCGCATCAGAAAACCGTGGTTTGGGCTGGGCGCACAACGAAGGCTTGCGTACCGCTCTGGCCCACAGTGCCGATGCCGTGTTGTTGCTCGACCAGGACAGCCTGCCGCGCCCGGGAATGGTTGCTGCGCTGGTTCACGCGCTGGACGAACAGCGCCGTGCCGGTGTGTGTGTGGCAGCGGTAGGTGCGCGCTATCTTGGAACCGATCGGGGTCACCCGTCGTATTTTGTGCGCTTTGGCCGGTTGCATTTCAGGCGATGTTTTTGTCGTGCCGATCAGCCCGGCTCAACAGTGCCGGCCGACATGCTGATCTCCTCGGGTGCGCTGTTTAGTCGTGATGCACTGGAGGCGCTCGGGTTGATGGACGAGGCGCTTTTTATCGACCATCTCGATACCGAGTGGTTTTTGCGGGCGGGGGCTGCGGGCTGGCGCTCTTTCGGGGTATGCGATGCGGTCATGGATCATGGGTTGGGAGAGCGTACGGTGCGGGTGTGGCTCGGCCGTTGGCGTTACCTGCCAGTACACCAGCCGTTTCGCTACTACTACGTGTATCGCAACAGCGTGCTGCTTTGGCGCCGTTCCTACCCCAGCCGGCGCTGGAAGCATACCGATATGTTACGCCTGGCTAAGATGTTCGCGGTGTTCTCCCTTTTCACCGGCCAGCGCTTGCGTAACCTTGGCATGATGGTTCGGGGCATTCGCGATGGCCTCAAGGGCCGGACTGGGCCACTCGAAACTCATTTGCCGCGCTAGGGTGATCGCCTCACAATAGGGCCCGCCGGCCCGGGATCACGCCAGCCAGGCAGAATTCAGACACTCCAACAAATTGCAATAACCAAAGGCGCTACAAAGTCGATGCAGGTTTCTTTTCTTGTGCCGGTCTATAACACCGATCCAGCGGTGCTGACACTTTGCATCAACAGTGTCCTCAAGGCTGCTGCTGATCGGCATCAGGTAGTGATCGTTGATGATGCGTCCGATCGTGAAGAGACCCGCGCCTTCTTGAACCGTTGCGGTGAAGCCAAGCTGGCTAACCTGAAATTGCTGCGCAATGATACCAACGCGGGAGTTTCCTCTGCTCTCAATCAGGCGGCTACAGCGGCATCTACACGTTCATCTGATCGTCGGTAAGAGAATGCTAGGCAATCTAATTTTCGTCGCCAAATCAGACGTAAACCACAATCGGCTTCGTCCGAATTCTTGCGCAACACCT
>JAAZZE010000110.1 GCA_014239255.1 Gammaproteobacteria bacterium | reverse complement strand
CAGATTGTAGGTAGGTATATAGAAGGTACTAGTCGCTCCCAAAGAATTCCCAAAAACGAGTGGTCAGGGGTGAGGAACTCAATGAATACACCATTCTTTGAGTGACTCTTAATCAGCGGGTCGCAGGTTCGAACCCTGCACGGCCCACCATATATCACGTAGAGTGGGGCTCCACGGGTCTTAAGACCTAGGTTTCCCCTTTGAAGTACCGGACGCGAAAGTGGCGGAATTGGCAGACGCGCTGGCTTTAGGTGCCAGTGGGGTAACCCGTGGGAGTTCGAGTCTCCCCTTTCGCACCAGTTACCCAGTTCGGCAAGTTTTATCGGACTGACAAAGGCGCACGAGTTAAGCAAAAGGAAGGTAGGTAGATATGGATGTATCAATAGAAACCACGGGCGCTATTGGTCGGCGTATGACGATAAAGGTGCCGGCGGCGCAGTTGGACAGCGCGGTCAGCGCGCGTTTGAGCCGTCTGGCTCGGACTGCCAAGATTCCCGGGTTTCGCCCCGGCAAGGTGCCGATGAAGGTTATCGAGTCGCGCTATGCTGATCAGGCCCTTGCCGAGGCAGCCGACGAACTGATTGGATCAAGTTATCGTGACGCGGTGACTGGTGAATCGGTAGAGACAGCGGGCCCCCCGTCGATTGAACCAAAGACCCTGGCGCGGGGTGAGGATCTTGAGTTCGTAGCGAACTTTGAAATCTTTCCCACGATTCCTCAGGCTGATATTCGTGATGTGCCGATCGAGCGTCATACCTGTGAGGTGGGCGACGAGGATATTGACCGTACCATCGAGACGCTGTGCAAGCAGCGAACCACTTATACCGCAGGTGATGCACCAGCTGAACAGGATGATCGTGTATTGATCGACTTTGAAGGCAAGGTTGATGGTGAGGTATTTGAAGGAGGTCAGGCGAACGACTACCCGGTAGTCCTTGGAAAAGGCGCCCTGTTGCCTGAGTTCGAGGAGCAATTGACTGGAGTGACTGCGGGCAGTGATCTCACCATACAACTTACATTTCCTGAAGACTACCCAGGAGCTGCGGTAGCCGGAAAGGATGCTGAATTTGCAATAACGGTGAAAGAGGTTGGAAAGCCTCAACCTCCCGAGATTGATGAGGCTTTTATACGTACTTTCGGTGTGGAGGATGGTCTCGAGAGTTCTTTCCGTGAGGAGATACGCAAGAATCTCGAGCGTGAACGCGACCAGCGGGGGCGTGCCCAAGTGCGCCAAGCCGTGCTAGATGCCCTGATGAGCGATAACGAGTTTGAAGTACCCGCAGCACTGGTTGATGATGAAATCAATCGCGCCATCATGGCGGTACGCGAGCAATTGCGTCAGCAGGGCCTACCTCACGATGGGCCAATTGACCGTGCTAATTACCTGGATGAGTCCTATCGGCGTGTACGCCTCGGCTTGGTAATGCATGAAGTGGTTAAGCGCCGTGAGATTAAGCCGGATGCAGACCGGGTTCGTGCAAGAGTTACCGAGATGGGGTCGACTTACGATGATCCCGAGCAGTTTGCACGTTGGTATCACGAAGACAAGAATCGCCTTGCCCAGGTCGAAGCTGTTGTCGTAGAGGAGCAGGCAATCGAAGAGTTATTGAGTGAAGCCAAAATCACAGATACGGCCATCACCTTTGATGAGTTCATGCGCCCACCCACCCCCACGTCAGCGCCTGCTGAAGACGCCGACAGTTAATCGGAATAAATAATATGACCAAGACTTTTAGTGCCCCCGGAGTTGTCGAGCCTCAGAACCTCGGCCTTGTGCCGATGGTAATAGAGACTACCGGGCGGGGTGAGCGGGCCTATGATATTTATTCCCGCCTGCTCAAGGAGCGAGTGGTTTTTATGGTTGGAGCAGTCGAAGATCATATGGCCAACCTCATCGTTGCTCAATTATTGTTTCTGGAATCAGAGAATCCAGATAAGGATATCCACCTTTATATAAATTCTCCCGGCGGTGCGGTTAACGCAGGAATGGCAATTTATGACACTATGCAGTTTGTACGCCCGCAAATCAGCACCGTATGCATTGGTCAGGCTGCCAGTATGGGTGCTGTAATTCTTGCTGGCGGCGCGCCGGGTAAACGTTTTACGTTACCTCATTCGAGGATCATGATTCACCAACCCTGGGGTGGATTTCAGGGCCAGGCTACCGACATTGATATTCATGCCCGTGAAATATTGCGTCTTCGCGAACGGTTGAACTCTGTGTTGGCTGCGCATACAGGTCGCGACGTGGATACGGTCGCTGCGGATACTGAGCGTGACAATTTTATGGATGAAAACGAAGCCGTGGAATACGGAATCATCGATCGGGTTATTAAAAGCCGGGAAGATGAATAGTCTTCGATCTCGTAGTATCGCTGTTAACAGGACTTGCATTTTCTCGTCAAACCTTGCATCGTTAGAGTTCAGGTGGTAAAAAAAATGCACGCAGGGCAGTGGGATTTGACTGGGCAGGAGGACTGATGGCAGACAGCGACGGCGATAAAAAAGGCGACAAACTGCTGTATTGCTCTTTCTGTGGAAAGAGTCAGCACGAGGTACGCAAACTGATTGCAGGACCGTCAGTTTTTGTTTGTGATGAATGCGTCGAGTTGTGTAACGAAATTATCCGGGAAGAGGTCGAGGACGCTGAGGCGCCAGAGGCAGCAGGCGCACGCTATCCTACGCCGCAAGAGATCTGCACCCGGCTGGATGACTATGTTATCGGTCAGGCCGAAGCGAAGAAGGTGCTCTCGGTTGCGGTTTACAACCACTACAAACGTATCGAGCATGGAGATGCCGACGCGGTTGGTGGTGTCGATATTTCCAAAAGCAATATCCTGATGATCGGCCCTACCGGTTCTGGCAAGACGCTGTTGGCGGAAACTCTGGCGCAGGAACTCAACGTGCCGTTCACGATCGCAGATGCCACAACCCTGACTGAAGCTGGGTATGTGGGCGAGGATGTTGAGAACATTATTCAGAAGCTGTTGCAAAAATGTGATTACGATGTTGAGAAAGCCCAGGTAGGGATTGTTTATATCGATGAGATTGACAAGATCTCCCGCAAGGCCGACAACCCGTCGATTACCCGAGATGTCTCCGGTGAGGGTGTGCAGCAGGCCTTACTCAAACTGATCGAGGGTACGGTCGCTTCAGTCCCACCGCAGGGCGGACGCAAACACCCGCAGCAGGAATTTCTGCAGGTTAACACTCGTAATGTACTGTTTATCTGTGGTGGCGCATTCGCGGGTCTGGAAAAAGTGATCCAGGAACGTTCCGAAAAATCCGGTATCGGGTTCGGTGCGGACATCAAGAGTAAAACGGATACCGACCGCGTCAGTGAATTTTTGCGAGATCTTGAGCCTGAAGACCTCATCAAGTATGGTCTGATCCCAGAGTTCGTCGGGCGTATGCCAGTGGTTGCGACCCTTGAAGAACTCGATCAGGATGCCCTGATCACTATTTTGACCGAGCCGAAAAATGCACTGGTCAAACAGTATCAGAAGCTATTCGAACTTGAAGGGGTCGAGTTGGAGATTCGCCCTGAGGCGCTCAAGACGATCGCGCAGCAGGCGACCGAGCGCAAAACCGGGGCACGGGGCTTACGTTCGATCCTTGAAAGAGCTCTGCTCCAGACGATGTTTGAGTTACCATCCATGGAGCATGTGACCCGTGTGACGGTCGATTCCAACGTGATTGAAGATGGTGCCCAACCGCTGTTTATGTACGAAGACGAGCAACGCAACGCCTCTAGTCAGTCATCCTGACAGGCTTTCGTTTTAGCCTGGGGCGCGTTATGGTGGCGCTTGAAAACGGCGCCACCCGGCCCCAGTTATAGTACGTGACTCGAATTAATAGCTCGATGCTGATCGCATTGTTGCAGGCTTGTAAACCCATATTTTTTGCATGGAATATTTCATGACTGACGAAAAAGCCATCGACCCGATTACACCTAGAACCCGTTATCACATGCTGCCGCTACGGGATGTGGTGGTGTTTCCGCACATGGTGATTCCTCTTTTCGTTGGCCGGGAAAAATCCATCAAAGCGCTTGATGAGGCCGTCCAAGGCGGCAAGCAGATTTTTCTTGCCGCACAACATGATGCGGCTGACGACGACCCGGCGCCGGAGAATATCTTCGGCACTGGCACAGTCGCTAATATCCTGCAACTGCTGAGACTCCCCGACGGTACCGTGAAAGTATTGGTCGAAGGTGTGTCGCGAGCTGCAATCGTCAACTACGTAGAGACAAAAGAGAGTTTTGTCGTCGACGCGGCATCGGTGGGTGAGGGTGAGTTCGATGATCGCGAAGGCGAAGTGCTGATGCGTACCGTGATTTCTGAGTTTGAGCAATACGTCAAACTTAACTCGAAGATCCCGCCGGAGGTGTTAACTTCGCTGAGTGGTATTGAAGATCCCGGACGCCTTGCCGATACGATTGCGGCGCACCTGACATTACGCAACGATGAAAAACAGAAGATCCTCGAATTTGGTGATGTTCGCGAATGTCTTGAACATATTCTTGGAATCATGGAATCTGAGATCGACCTGCTGCAGGTTGAAAAACGATTGCGTGGCCGAGTCAAGAAGCAAATGGAGAAAAGCCAGCGCGAATACTATTTAAACGAGCAGATGAAGGCGATTCAGAAGGAGTTGGGGGAGATGGATGACGTCCCCAATGAGATGGAAGAGTTGCAGCAAAAAGTAGAACAGGCAGGAATGCCCAAGGAGTCCCGCGCCAAAGCTGAATCTGAGTTGAAGAAACTGCGCATGATGTCGCCGATGTCCGCTGAGGCAACTGTGGTACGCAACTACATCGACTGGTTGGTACAGGTGCCTTGGAAAAAGCGCAGTCGGGTCGTTAAAGACCTCACCAAGGCCGAGTCAATACTCGAAGCCGATCACTACGGGTTGGAGAAGGTCAAGGAGCGAATACTTGAGTATCTTGCAGTTCAGCAACGTATTAACAAAGTGAAAGGGCCGATTCTGTGCTTGGTAGGGCCTCCAGGCGTTGGCAAGACCTCGCTCGGCGAATCCATCGCCCGGGCAACCAATCGTAAATTTGTGCGTATGTCGCTCGGCGGCGTGCGCGACGAGGCTGAGATTCGCGGCCATCGGCGTACCTATATTGGCTCGATGCCTGGCAAGATCATACAGAATATGTCGCGGACGGGAACCCGAAATCCATTATTTATGTTTGATGAAGTCGACAAGATGTCGATGGATTTCCGTGGCGATCCATCGTCAGCATTGTTAGAGGTGTTGGATCCGGAACAAAATCATAAGTTTGGCGATCATTATCTGGAGGTGGATTACGACCTATCCGAGGTTATGTTTGTCGCGACTGCCAACACACTGAATATCCCGAGCCCACTGCTCGACCGCATGGAAGTCATTCGTATCTCCGGATATACCGAGGACGAGAAAATCAACATTGCGACCCGCTATCTGGTAGGCAAGCAGAAACGCAACAACGGTCTCAAGGAAGAGGAGATCAGCATCAACAAGCAGGCGTTGGTCGATATCGTGCGTTACTACACCCGTGAGGCAGGTGTACGTGGAATGGAGCGAGAAATCGCAAAGATTTGTCGCAAGGTAGCCAAGGAGTTGCTGCTTGACAGCAATAAGAAATATGTTCAGGTCTCATCCCGCAATCTGGGTAAATATCTGGGTGTGCGACGGCATCGTTACGGTCACGCTGAAGAGGGTAACCGTGTGGGCCAGGTGACGGGCTTGGCCTGGACCGAAGTTGGAGGTGAATTGCTCACTATTGAGGCGGCTGTGATGCCGGGCAAGGGTAAGCACAGTTTTACCGGAAAACTCGGTGACGTGATGCAAGAATCTATTCAGGCCGCAATGTCGGTGGTGCGAACTCGTTCGGCCCAGTATGGGATCGAAGTAGAGTTTTATCAGAAGCAGGATATTCACATCCATGTTCCCGAAGGCGCGACCCCGAAGGATGGGCCTAGTGCTGGGGTAGCAATGTGTACAGCGGTGATTTCAGCTATGACCGGCATTCCAGTGCATGCTGATGTTGCGATGACCGGGGAGATCACCTTGCGCGGTGAGGTACTACCTATCGGTGGG
>JAAZZE010000010.1 GCA_014239255.1 Gammaproteobacteria bacterium | reverse complement strand
GTGAAGGCAAGCCAAACAGCCTGGCAACCCCAGAGGAGGCGCTGCGCGTTCAGATTTTGGTCGAGGCCATATTGTCAGGCCCGACCTGACCCGTCACCTGGCCGCTCAACATTAGGAAGACATCCGATCATGCATTTTCGTGCGAATCACCACTATCCCTCGCGCCGCTCGGCCGTTGTTGCCGACAATTTGGCCGCCGCGTCACAGCTATAATGGGCGTTAATGCTGCCTATACTCAACAGCGCCAGTCGCCACGGTCAGTGCCGCCAACAGCGGCCACATCAGAATCGCCGTGAATCCGACCAGGGTGGCACTTCGGTAAAAGTCTACACTCAAGACTCAGCAGCAGAAAACTGGAAGCTAAAAGTCGTCAGCACAACGAATATCAACATCATCAAGGAACAACCCCGTGGATAAAGTAATGGCAGATGAAGTAGTAAACACGAGCCCAGCGGACACACGCAAGAAAGTCATTTTGGCCGGCTTGGTTGGTAATGTCATGGAGTGGTACGACTTTGCTGTTTATGGCTTCTTTGCCAGTATCATCGGCGTGCATTTTTTCCCATCGGAGAATCCGGCCATCTCACTCATTGCTGCTTTTGGTGCGTTTGCAGCTGGTTTTCTGGTCAGGCCATTGGGCGGTCTTCTGATCGGACGCATTGGTGACAAAATTGGTCGTAAACGGGCCATGGTGATCTCTGTGATGGCCATGGCGGTACCCACGGTGCTGATTGGTCTGATGCCGACTTACCAGACGATTGGTATGGCTGCCCCGGTGTTGATTGTCGTTCTGCGTATTGTTCAGGGCTTGTCTGTGGGCGGAGAGTACACCAGTTCGTTGATATTTCTCGCCGAACATGCCAAACCGGGTCGCCGTTCCAGAATATCCATCTGGGGTATGTGGGGCGCGACCGCAGGCACCCTGTTGGGTTCTGCAATTGGCGCACTGATTTCAGATGTTCTGACTGCGGATCAGTTGCTCAACTGGGGTTGGCGAGTCCCGTTTTTAATGGGCTCTCTGGTGGCCATTACCGGGTATTTGATTCGCCGCAGTATCCACGATACAGCGCCGGTGGGTGCAAGCAAAACACCCATCCAAGACACGTTTGGCAAGCACAAAATGCCAGTCATAAAGCTGGCCCTGGTGAATGTGGGTTTTGGAGTGGCTTTTTATGCTGCGTTTGTATATTCGGTAACCTACATCAAAACCATAGACAAGCTACCGGAAAGTATCGCCCTGAATTTAAATACGCTGAGTATGGTGATTTTGCTGGCATTATTGCCTGCATCCGCCTGGTTGTCTGACCGCTTTGGTCGCAAACCACTGATCGTCCTGGGCAGTGCGTTACTGACTTTCGGTGCAATACCTATATTTCATCTGCTACATACCACTGATCCGGTGGTGATATTTCTGGGTGAGCTCAGTTTTGTCATAGCCATTGCCATCATGGCCGGAGGTCTGGTTGCCACCAACGTAGAGTTGATGCCAGCTGCCATACGCTGTACCGGTCTGGCGTTTGCCTACAATGCATCCATAGGATTCTTCGGTGGAACAACACCGATGATTGTGGCCTGGTTGATCCACACCACGGGTGACCCGATATCGCCCGCATACTGGGTTGCAGCAGCAGGGTTGATATCGTTGCTGACGGCCGTTTTCCTGATCCCGGAAACACGTGACCGAACCCTCTAATTGGGTTCGGTTCTGATCGATGTGGAGCGCTTTTTGTGAACTAGCTTATAGACTGAAGCTTCAGGATGGGAGTTATGGTGAGCAGGTGGTTTATGAGAGGCGAAATTGGAAATGGCGGTTGGTGATGTAAGTGGTGGCGGATGGGAGGGCCTAGTGTCCACTAGATGCTGATTGGTATGCGTTTGACTACGGAAATATTTTCAACAAGTATCTGGACGTAATCGCTTCATAAATAGACGTCTCTTTCCAAACTCGGGAGTCGGTTCTACCGACCGGCTCCCATTTGTCTCCGTGATTGGACCAACCATTATTTTGAGAGTATTCGTTGATGACCGCGAAAAACATACAAGAAACAGATTCAGGACTTTTTAACTGTCGATATTCTTTCATGGGAGTGCCGTTCTCCAAGGATGTCAGTCAAAGCAAGGCGGCGATTGTCGGAATTCCATTTGATTGTGGGACACACCCGAACCGTATCGGCTCTCGCCAAGGCCCCCGGTCTATTCGCGAGCAGTCTGCTCTGGTACGACCATATCAACCGCCTTTGGCTGATTTTAATCCGCTAGAACGACTTAATGTCGTTGATTGTGGTGATGTGGATGTTACTCCGGGTGTAATCCAGGAATCTTTTGATCGTATTGAAGCTGCAATTTCACGAGTTGCAGAGGCAGGAACGATTCCGGTTACTATGGGTGGCGATGGTGCGGTGACGCTTCCGCAATTGCGCGCCCTGCATAAAATTCATCCAGACTTGGTTGTCCTCCATATCGATGCTCATACTGATACATACCCAGGGGCAGGCAACCAAATACACGATCTTTACAACACTGCCACCACATTCACACGTGCTGCCGAGGAGGGCGTGGTCGATGCAAAGAATTCAATGCATGTCGGCCCTCGAGGCACTGTTACCTGCCAAGGTGTGTTCGAGCATACCCGCGAACATGGTTATGGCTTAATCGATGGGAATGAGTTGTTTCATCGTGGTTTTCAGGAAGTGCTGGCGACGATCCACGATAAATTTTCGGGAAAACCCGTTTATCTATGCTTTGATATGGATTTCTTTGATCCATCATGTGCGCCTGGCGTGTGCACGCCAACTTGGGGTGGAGCATCGGCGAGAGAAGGCCTATCTTTGCTCCAGGGGCTTGCTGGTTTGAATTTTGTCGCTGTCGATGTGAACACCGTAAGTCCGCCGCACGACATTGGCGGCATGACCAGTTTCCTCGCGGCCACGGTTATGATCCAGTGCTTAGCCCTCATTTGCCTTGCTCCTGAGTTCGAGTAACCGAGGCTATGCGCTGTAGTATTGTATTGTTCCGATGCGATATAGAATTGCTCGGCGGTCTTGATCTCAGTTCGGAATCTCGAGTATAGGCAGCATTAACGCCCCTTCCTGCCACAATCTACTATCAACACTTGGCCGCTATCAATAGTGGAGCGCGGCGTCATATCGAAGATCGAACTGCGCCGCCAAGCGGAGAAACGCGGGGTACTTCGAAATGACTGAGCCCGCAACTCGGGCACTGCCTTCTACATCCGGTGAATGGAATCACCGTGTGTGGTCGCTCGCTTGGCCGATCATTCTCGCGAACATGTCCGTGCCACTGGCGGGCGCTGTCGACACGGCAGTAGTTGGGCATCTTCCTGACCCATCGTTGATCGGTGCGGTGGGCCTCGCGGCGGTACTTTTCAGTTTTTTGTATTGGGCCTTCGCATTTCTTCGCATGGCGACGACCGGTTTTGTCGCACAGCGTTATGGTGCGAAAGACTATGCGGAGCTTCACGACAGCTGCGTACGTGCAGTGTTGCTGGGGGCCGTCATCGGCTTGGCACTGATCGCGACGCAAGTTCCGATTGCCATAACGTTCTTCCGTCTGATCGAAGGCAGCGCAAGCGTCGAGCAGCACGCCAATACCTACTTCCAGTATCGCATTTGGGGAGCGCCAGCGGCGCTAATCAACTTCGCTGTGCTGGGCATTTTGTTCGGCATGCAACGCATGCGTGGCGCGCTAATTTCTCAACTGGTGTTGAATGTCACCAACGTCACGCTCGATCTGTTGTTTGTCGTCAGTTTCGGCTGGGGCGTCGAAGGCGTTGCCATCGCAACAGTCATCAGTGAATACCTCGCGATGTTGGTCGGTCTGTGGTTCGTGGTCACCAGCATCAGACAATTCAACACGCGCACCCGATGGTCGCTGTTGTTAGAAGCGAGTCGGATCAAACAATTAGTTGTCGTCAATCTCAATCTCATGGTTCGTACCGTCAGCGTGTTATTAGTGTTCGCGCACTTCACTGCCGTAAGCGCCACCCTGGGCGATGTGCTGCTCGCCGCCAACGTCGTGTTGATGCATTTTTTTAATCTCGCGAGCTACGGCCTTGACGGTTTTGCGCATGCGGTTGAGGCGCTCGGTGGATACGCTTTTGGGAAACGCGATAAAGCGGCGTTCAAGGCCGCCGTCAGAGCCTCATGCGTCTGCTCAGTCGGTATCGCGGGTCTTTTCACCCTCGTCTTTTGGTTGAGCGGTGAAATGCTGGTCGGCGTTATGACGGACATCACGATTGTGCGCGAAACATCAAGCGCATATCTGTGGTGGCTAATCGTGATACCCCTCATTGCTGTGTGGAGCTTCCTGCTCGACGGAGTTTTTGTTGGCACGACTCGATCAGCCGCGATGCGCGACTGCATGTTACTATCCGGTGGTGCTTATCTGGTCACCGTCTGGCTTACTCTACCGCTGTTAGGCAATCATGGTTTGTGGCTAGCTATAAGCGTTTTTGTTGTCGTACGCGGGCTCGTACTCTGGTGGCAGTATCCAAAACTACTTGGGGCCCTTGACTAACAGCGCTTGAAGGCAACCATACGCTGGTGAATTTAGGCCATCGGACATAACTTGGCGTATTAGACGATACCCCAACACACTCAGGTCGGACACGGCGAAGAAGCCGAATTGACGCAACCCCGTGCGGATGAGCGGTTGCCACTCGAAAGATTAATACCCTATCTACGTTCGCACCTCGACAAGGCGGCGTGCGAGCCTAGCTTAGCCCAGTTGAGGTGTATGCCCATGCAGACTTTCTAGGCCAAGATCGTGACCTGACTGACTTTGAGTTGGAGATGATTAGTGGGGGTGGTAGGAGTCAGAACAGCGGTTGTTAACCTCATTCATCCCAACCTCTTAATCAAATCCTCTGCTCTTAAGTGCGGGTAACGCATCAGTGTCTAACCACACAACCTGTGTACGGTACATACGGATGGATCGACTCATTTAGCAGTAACTTCACCTATCTACCCACTTTTGTCATTCTGACGCTATTTAACCTACACCACCCCTCCTGATCCACTTGAGTCCAATCACGTCCAACCAAATCCAGCACTTTAGACGGTAACTTTGACGGTAACTATTTGGGGATGGCGTAACTTACCTCAATGATTCAATAGCTTATAAATCACTTCGAGTCCTTCCGGGCCCACCAAACCAGCATCCAGCCCTCTCCGATAAAGTCCGAATACTACTTAATTAATAGACTTTCTACTCAATTACCGTCCAGAGTGGTCTAGGCTAATGTAGTGTAATCCGACGGTAATTGACGGTAACTAAGGTGTTGCCCCCACGGTTACCGTCATGGCGCTGACAAACCTCAAAGTCACCAAAGCCAAAGCCAAAGAAAAGCCGTACAAACTTGCCGATGAGCGGGGTATGTATCTACTGGTACACCCTAAAGTCGGCAAGTGGTGGCGCCTTGATTATCGCTTTCAGGGAAAACGAAAACCCCTCTCTTTGGGGACCGTGCCTGATGTTTCTTCAAAAGACGCAAGGGAAAAGCGGGACGACGACATGAAGATTCCTGTCCACATCAGCCTCTGTTGTTAAAGCCCATCTTTTCGCTGTGGTCAGACTAGAGAAGGTACGACTGATGGTCTGATTAGCACTTTAAAGGAGTTTCTCCGTTTCTCCTGTCTCTAATCACCTTGTCCGAGCCTTGTTACCTTTAGGCAGGATAATCATCCTCACTTACAAAGTTTCCCGAAATTGTATTCTTTTTGTTGAACGGGTAAGTTCTGTTAGGACTTTGAAGTGATACAAAAAGGTCCACTCATATTACTTATCGTTCCCTTCTTCTTGCCAACTTTCGATCATCCCCTTGGTATAACCAAGGCCGGCTTCAGCAATTTCCCGCACCGCTTGTAAATCCATCGCACCAAAGTGGCTAACCGGCGGGCGTAAATACAGGTCAGCAAGCCCTGCCGAGACGATCTGTTGCTGAGCCCTCACGCTCGCAAGCTCAGCTGAACGTGTCATGATAGAAAAAATCCCTGGAAGCTTGATTCTGGAGCCAAAGGGGGAGAGGCGTTTCCAGAGGACATCCCAACCTGAAAGACTCTCACCGTAAGGTGAATTTTCCTGTAGATCGAGAGGTGACGACACATCGACAGCGATCACTTTGCCAGGGCAAGTTCCTCGCATAACATCAATTGGTACGTTATTGAGCACGGCACCATCGACCAGTAGTTCCCCATTAGAATTGATTGGTGGCCATATTCCAGGGAGGCTGCCACTCGCCCGGATAGCCCAGCCCAGAGAACCTGCCTTATGAATCTCAACATCGGCCCGAGTCAGATTGCTTGAAACAGAAAAGTACGGTAGCCAGAGATCTTCAATTTCTACGCCACTAAGATATTTTGAACCTCTACGCCACAGTTCTCGGCCGGCAAGTAGGGAAAAAAGAGGCAATGTGTAATCACGGGACGAGCGATGGAAGACATCTGAGTTGATTCGGATCATATCCTCATAATCGTAACCATAGGCGTACTGCCCCGCTATCCAAGCACCCATACTGGTGCCACCTATCATGTCTATAGTTATACCTGACTCTTCCAGGGCCCGGATAACGCCTATGTGAGCATAGCCGCGCGCAACCCCGCCACCAAGAACCAAGCCTATGGACTCCCCAATCAAAAACCGCGCCAGCCTTGCATAGTGAAGATCGCTATGGCGGCGAAGGTGGTGATGCTGTTCCACGTTGCGTAGTTCCAGCCATGTGGCAGTCTCTCTTGGACGGTCGCATTGACTGGGATGCATAAGCACAAGTATCTGATGAGGTGATGGGCCAACATCGCCCCCATGCGAAAGCTTTGTCTCGACTTCACCAAGTGCCGGATCGGAACCTGCCATACCGACAATTAGCAACTGATCTGTCTGCCGTACACAGCGTTCAGTCCATCTTGACCAGGAAGTGTCAGCCTGATAGATAAGGCTGCGAACAGACTCTTCCCGCTCGTTGAGCCACTGGGTCAGGCCCGGATAAGTCGGTTCGTTTTCTTTCGATTGTGCAATGCCCGGCTGATGCAGTTCCTGGTTAACCTTGTCACTCGTTAGCACATCGACCGAACCGTATCTGGCCAACGCTGTTGCCAAGTCTCGCGAAAATTCCATTATTGGCACTGAGGGGTTAGCCGGTAACAGCGCAATGCTCGAAGTCTGAGACCGCGGACGGTGACTTGTGGATGTCTTGTGAAGACGGTCAACCAGGATGCGGTTGATGCTTTTTAGGCATCGAGGATATCGATCAATTAACTTATTGAAAACAGGCTTAGACATCTGAACCAATACACAATCACGTAGCGCAGATACGGTGGCCGAGCGTTTGCCTTCCGCCAGCAGCGCCATCTCACCGATCATTTCTCCTGAACCTACCTCGGCAATGACCACCTCATCTCCAGACTGTTTTGTCAGCGCCACCCGGAGACGTCCAGTTATCAGGAAAAAGGCTGAATCAGTCAGTTCACCTTCTTTGAAAAGAGTCTCGCCACTCTTCAGGGTTAGCCACTCGAGTTCAGAAATCCACTGCCTTAAGAAATTTGCCTCAAACACCTCGACTGGCCCAAAAAATAAGGTGAGTTGCTTAAACAACTGCAATTTGCGAAAACGGGTTTGAACAAGCTCAGCGACGTAGCAGAAGAGCTCAGGTTTCTCTTGTAACAATCTCTCGAATATTTCCAGCGGGATTCTGGCTAGACGGCTCGCTTCGATGGCTCGGGCATCAGTATGTCGTCTGCCCCCTGAAGCAATTGCCATCTCTCCAACCAGGCCCCCGGGGCCTACTCTATCGAGGGTCTGCTCTATTCCTAACTGTGTCACGACGAAAATCTCGATCTGCCCCTCAAGTACGATATAGGTAGCAATATTTTTTTCACCGGTTTCTATTAGGGCTTGCCCCGAACCACAGCGCACCTCTTTGAGCCCGTCTGACAGAGTCTGAAGCTCCGCGTCGCTCAAGTACGAAAGGAACTTGCTACTGCTACCTAAAGATTGAATTTCTTTTAACACTTCTGAAATTGTAAGATGTTGTTGAAAGAATATCCTGCAAACGGGCGTTAGAACCGGAATGTCCCTGTTTATCCACAGTATCTCACGGGCAAAAGTCGATCTTCGGAATCGCAATAGAAGTTGAGCAGAAATTCCAATCTGATCGCTGACATAGATTTCCTAGTTCGTTCTGTTTAACAGTAAGATCGGCTAGATACCGAATAACAAGTCGACCAGTGACTGATACCATCGCTGCAAAAAATCCCTGGCGTGTCCGCCGAATCAGACTGACCGGACAGTCAATGAACCCAGTCTGGTACCGCATAAACAGTACTACTGACATCATCATAACCAACGCACCATCCAACAGTTGAGGCGACCAGAGTTCTGCGACCACATAAGGAAGCATAATGATTAGTTAGGTAGTGTGTACAACACCTATAATATGTCATCAAAGATAAAACTAGGTAACCAAACCAAGGCCTATGGAGAATCAACTTTTGCCATCAGGTAGTCGACACTACAGAGTTTTTCCTGAAGGCTGAAACCAGCTTGATAAATATCCGATCCGTCCACGACGCAATGGTCTACAACTATCGTGAAGGTAAGCATTTTACGGATCGCAGGCTCACCTCGATAGGGCACGACTCTTTCTTCAATATTACCTGGGAAAAAACTAGTTTGGATTACAGGCGTATGCCCAGCGACAGCACCGCTATTTCGGTGCACCAACGCTGAGACAGCGTATGTGCTTCCAATTTGTTTCTGGGTAAAATCCGGATCTGACCTAAATCGCCGGTGGATCCAGTACATCAACCAATCAGGAAACTTTTTCGACTTTGCTACACCAGTCTGTTGCTCCAAATTCTCTAGAGACACCGTCTTGTAATGGGTTAACTGTTCTTGAATTTGCCGGACAGACAATTGACTAACATTTCGAATCACTAAAGGCAGCAAAATTTCCTCCCCGGCACTATCCTTGCGAGCCACCACCGTACTGCAGCTCACATGATGATAGGAAACCAATTCCAAACGAAAAAAACCCTGGAATAACCGAGTGTTTAGTCGAGGGTGTTCACTAAGAAGATCCCCGGTAGCTTTAATGACGAGAGCGGTTAGTCCAACCTTGCCATTCTCCTGAGATAGCCTCTCTAATCGTTCCAGCACATCGTGAGCGTCCCATAGATAATTAATGCTGAGTGGTGAGTGGGAAAGACGAGAACGCCGTAACATATGGTAGATAAATAAACGATTTTTCGTCAACGGTTTCCGAGTAAACATTGAGTCCTCCGAGGATTAGAAATCTAAAGGCTCCACTAGTACAATAATTCTCCCAAGTTTCATACTTGATCTTGAATTGAAAAAAGATGAGGTCAAATTAGGCAATGAATAGTCGCAACCAGGCGCCGGGACCGAAAGGGCTTCCGATACTTGGAAATGCGCGAGATTTTACCAAAGATGCGCTAGGATTCCTTGATGGTTGCCAGAAGCAATTCGGTGACCTTTTTCATTTGAAGCTTTCTGGTGTTAAAGGTTATGTCGCCCTCCATCCGAGTTTAATTCAACAGGTGTTGTCACAAAATCAACAAAACTACAGCAAATCTACCCGGGGAATTTTGAAATATCGAGAGGTACTGGGTACAGGACTTTTTACCAGTGAAGGAGACCATTGGCGCCGCCAGCGGCGCATTGTCCAGCCAACTCTGAAAAAGGCCCCTGTTGATAGTTTTTCCAGAATTATGCTCGAAGAGGCAAAATCTCTTTCAGAACACTGGGAGGAGAATTACCTAGACCTTCCATCCTTCGATCTATATAGCGATATGATGCGCATTACTCTAAAAATTGTCAGCCTAGCTCTTTTAGGAAAGGATGTGAGTGATGCCACGTCTTCAGTAGGCCAGGCACTAGATTATATTTTTCGTATTAGCCACGCCCGGATTCTCCGACCTATCGACCTGCCTCTCTGGGTTCCAACTCCGGAGCATAAACGTTTACGAAACGCAATTCGGGAATTGGACGTTGTAGTTCATCGAATAATCTCTAACCAACGAACACAAGACGTTGATGACAACAATCTAATCTCCAGACTCATCCATGCAAGGGATCCCGAGACTGGTGAAAGCATGACCGACTCCCAAGTCCGCGACGAGGTTCTAATTATGTTTCTAGCCGGTCACGAAACGACCGCCAATACTCTCGCATGGCTTTGGTACAGTCTTTCGCAATCTCCTGAGTCTGACCAGAGACTACAAGAAGAGATTCAGAGTGTGGTTAAAGGAGAATTTGTTCAACTGGAAGAGATATGTCAACTTAAGTATACAGAAGCGTTAATTCAGGAAACGATGCGTCTTTACCCACCAGGCTGGTGGTTTGCCCGACGGGCAGTAGGGAGCGACAATCTGGACGGCTATCACTTACCCAAAGACCATCACGTCTGGATGTGCGCCTTTCTAACTCATCGACACCCTGAGTTTTGGCAAAGACCGAATGAATTTGAGCCTGAACGTTTTCTCAAAAAGGGTATCAACGATACACACCGATTTGCTTATTTTCCCTTTGGAGGCGGTGCAAGATACTGTATAGGCTCTCATTTCGCGATGCTCGAAATGAAAATTATTGTTGCCACGCTTGTAAAACGATTTCGTTTTAGCCTCCCTCCCGATTTTTCTGTAGTGTTAAGCCCTCGAAGTACTCTGCGCCCCCTTCACGGCATGAGGATGAAACTGCGTTTGAGAAAATAAATAACAGATAGTAGTCACATATATGCTTTTTAAACTCCCTTCGCGGGCAAATGCGTTTTCTGATTTTACGTAGTGGTTAATTAGCGCTCACTATTTTACGCAGGTAATAGAGTTTCGGATTTAGTCGAAGACATCTCTCATAAGCCGGCCTAACTTCAGGTTAATCAGAACTAGAAAATTTAGAAACTATTCGTTACATTGCAAACAATTTTTTATAGTAACGATACCAGTCACTTTGAAAACGCTCCTCTGGATCGTACTTCAATTTTAGATCAAGAAACTCTCTAAACTGAGGGTAACCAGCCTCTAGCTGCTCTCGTGTTATCCATCGGTGATAAGTTAGAAAAAACCTTCCACCAAACTCCAATACTCGGTCAATAATTCGAGAAAAATCAGCCCGCGCCTTTTGAATACCGACATTGCTATGGACCACGTGCAGATTACAGACAATGCATACTAGTGGTTCTGTTGCCCAAGCCAGAAAACTCTCGCGGTCCTCGGCTACAAAACGTATGGTGCCATAAGTCATATCGACTTCGTATTCTATAAAGTCACTTCTTACCTTCGCTAAAAAAGAATTCAGCAAATCTCTTTTAACATAAACTTCGGTGATCATCTCTGTGCCTTTCGACTCATCAATGGCTTCGAGGTAACCCTCAAAAACTTTTGAAAGCTGATGACTATCGGACCAGTAAATCTGTCCATTTGTTTGAAGATAATATTGAGAATAAACCTCAAAAGCTCGCCGCTTATCACTTCTTGCAAGGGTGTAAAGGTTTTTCCAAGCTTCAGGAGAAAGGCTTTTCTGGGCGCGTGGCAAAGGCCCTTCATCATCTATGGGTTTATAACAAGACAAAACGCCGGGATGCTCTTCGGCTTCATTCGACAAGTCTATGGAATACTGACAGTCACCATACAAATATCCCTCTTGCTGACGTCGCTCAATTAAGGGAATTAAGTCTTTGACAGCAATTATCTCGACAATTCGTTTAACCTTAATACGAGGAACAAGTCGCAAAGTTACATGTACCACAACGCCGAAAAGGCCATAGCCTCCAATGGCTAGAGAAAACAACTCTGAATTATTGTCTCTACTACACGTTTGAAGTTGGCCACCTGCGTCCAATAAGGTCAGTGACTCAATGTCACTGACGAATGGCGGAAAGTCTATACCCCGCCCATGAATATTTGCTGACAGGGATCCCCCAATACTGACTTTATCAACGCCCGTTTGTTTCTGGCGTATCGCCCATGGCCGCTCTCCTTTGCTATGTTGGTGCAAATAACCAATCAATTTCGGCCACTCAATGCCACTCTGGACTTCTAACAGTCCGTTATCTTGATCTAAAGCGATTATTTCATTGAAGTTACTCATATCGAGCAGCAAGGAATCACTACCAAACTGCTGGCCACCCATAGCGTGGCGACCTCCGGCTATACTCACCGATAGCCCTAGTCTGTTGGCATCCTGCAATAACTGCTGAATCTGGTGCAAAGAACTTGGTTTCACCAGGCTTCGTACAAAAGTCGAGTTCAACTTTGACTGGGCATCGTTCACCTCTATGCCCTGGGGGTGACCCTTATTTTGGCCTTTCATACTATTCTCCAAATATCGTCAACATCTTGCTAAACAGTAATACTTCCTATCTGTGAATTCTCAGAAGGTACCTCACAATTCTTCAACATGGCATTGATAGTTATCCCAAATCTTTTGTTGGTCGAAAGTGCAACCTATTGAAATACAAGGGTATATTTTGTCTGGATGTCTAAAAAGCCGTAGCTTGCCTATAGTATTGAAGAAATTCTTAGGCGCCCCTTGCCCATAAACTACAGTATTTTGTGATTGAAGGGGAGACCATAAGGCAGAAAAACTTGTCAGTGAATATGTTGCTAAGAAATACAAAGGGTGTTGAGTAGACAGCCTGTCACAACATGGAAAATGGTTCGCAAATGGCCTGGCGCAAAAAAGCCTATAACGTAGAAACGCTTCGGCAGCTGGCGAAGGCTGAACTTCCACAGCCGATTTTTGATTTCGCGGATGGTGGGGCTGAGGACGAGCGAACTCTGCGCCGGAATGAGAGCGCTTTTGATGATTACTGGTTGGTGCCAAGACCCATGAATGGTGCAGCAGACCGCGACCTATCGGTAGAATTTCTAGGACATCGTTATAGCATCCCATTAGTTATTGGGCCGACTGGACTTTCCGGCTTGTTTTGGCCGGATGGAGAATGCGCAACGGCGCGAGCGGCAACTGCAACCGGTGCCGGATTTTGCTTAAGTCATGGATCCGTTTGTACTCTCGAGGCGCTTGCAGACACAAAAGCTCACCCAAGATGGATGCAAGTATTTTTGTATCGGGACCGACCGTTCACTAAAGAACTGATTCGTCGAGCCGAAGCTGCAAATTATGATGGAATTGTCTTAACAATCGATAATCAGCTGTTAGGGAAACGCGAACGCGATCTTGCAAACGGCTTTACCATTCCGCCGGAATTTAGCTTCGTCCAATCCGTAGCTATGCTTGCTAAGATTAAATGGTGGTGGCGTATGCGCGGTGAATTGAGGCGTATTACTTTTGGCAACTATGTTCGCCCCGGGAAAAAGGAAGACATCAAAAAGCTAGCTTCGCGCATGGCGGAACTTCTTGATCCCGCGCTTAGCTGGAAAGACGTAGATTGGATCCGGGGTATGACCTCCAAACCATTAATTATTAAAGGCATACTTAGCGGTAACGAGGCCGAGGCAGCGATTAATCATGGGGCTGATGCAATCGTTGTTTCCAACCACGGTGGGCGGCAATTGGATGGCGCCGTCTCGTCGTTGGATGCTTTGCCAGGCATCGTCCGGCAGGTCGATGGCCGTATTCCTGTACTTTTAGATGGCGGAGTGCGCCGAGGCACCGATGTGGTCATCGCTTTGGCGTTGGGAGCAACAGCGTGTCTCCTTGGCCGACCTCAGCTTTGGGGTGTTTCTGTAGCAGGCGAGGCAGGAGTGCGGCATTTGCTGGAGATTTATGCCAAAGAAATTGATACAGCCATGGGGCTTTGCGGGGTCGGGAAGATTGCTGATATCGACCTTAGCTTACTAGCTAATCGACCAGCTAACGGCTGATTAAATTGAGCTTTTATCAATATCTAATGCAGCATACGTTTTTGATTAAATGGACCAACCGCGCTGCGCTGTTAGCAGACCCTAACTGCACTCCACTACCGCCTATCGCCCCCCATGACTGATACCACGCAATTTTTGTCATTGTGGCCAACCGTGGTCATGCGAGATCGTCTGCCAGTGGATCAGGCCATAACCCAGGCGTTGGTCGATGAGATCACACGCCTGGACGGCGAACGCGCTGATCTAACAACAGGCTATCTTGCAGACAACCTATTCACCTCAGAACACCCGGCGTTGGTGTGGCTGCGAGACTGTATCAATCACGCTGTCATTCGCTATATCGATCATAGCGCTATCGATTATGCGGTTGACTGGCATCTGCAGGGCTGGGCCAACGTTAACCGCTTTGGCGACTACCACAACCTGCATAACCACCCGCACGCCTGGCTGTCCGGTACCTACTATGTGTCCGTACCAGATGCCACGAGTGATCTGCCCGGTCGCTCTGATCGCACCCCGGGTGCAATTTCCTTTTTTGACCCGCGGCCCCAGGCGAACATGACAGCTATCAAGGCCGATGGTCAGGTTGACCCGGAACACCGAATCCAACCACGCTCAGGCGACATTCTCCTGTGGCCTGCCTTTATCCATCACCTGGTACATCCAAACCTCTCGCAGGATCATCGTATCTCGGTATCCTTTAACGTGGTGCTGCGCTGGTCTGACACTTATCTGCCCGCGCACTGACGATAATTAATACCGTTGAATCAAAACTCACGGGCAAACCGACCTGGCGGCGATCGCCGGTTGATGTGCAAACCGACTACCTCGAAGCTGATGAGCGCCGCCGGATAAGATCACGCGCTGCAATCATCGCGCCGCCTGTGATCAAAAAGGCAGCAAGAATTATCGATAACCGGGGTGACTCCAGCCCTAGAGCAAGCAAGGCTGCGGTGGATAAAAGCGGCGCCAGGTAGGCGCTAGCGCCAAGAACCCGAAGATCGCCCCGCTTGCAACCGTAATCCCAGACAAAAAATGCCAAGCCGACTGGCCCCACCCCTAGCCCCAGCACGGCCCACCAGGCGAGCGTCGTCTGTGGCCATAAAGTTTGCTCGAACAGTAGATGACAGATACCAGCCAGGAAGCTGCTGACCAGACAGAATCCGGTGACCAGACTGGTAGGTACTTTTGAAAAAATTCGATTGCTGACCGAGTAGGCAGACCAGATGAGTGCACAAGCACCGGCAGCCAGATAGCCTACGGGTTCGGTGATGATTAGCCCCCTACCCCGGCCAAACACGATGACAGCCACGCCGACGAGTCCCAACACAGCACCCACAATGTGGTGTGCTTTTAACCGGTGGGCGGGCAACGCCGCAGAAAATAATACGATCAGTAGCGGCCAAAGATAGGCGATAAGGCTGACTTCCGCCGGTGAGCCGTGACGTAATGCTGTGAAATAAAAAAAGTGATAACCAAAAATACCCCCTACACCGTGCAGCCAAACCGACAATGGTTGACCCGTTAACAGTCGAAGTTCTCCCCGAATGCTCGTCCATATAAGACCGAGCACGCCACCGATTGCAAAACAAACGGCCGCAAGCTGAAAAGGTGGAATGGTGCCCGTCGCCACGGTCAGAGCTGCCAACAACGACCACATCAGGATCGCTGTGAATCCGACCAGGGTGGCTCTTCGGTAAAAACCTTGATCTAGGTCAACGCCTTCAGCCATCAGATTACCTAAGGTCTACGCATAACGAAGTGCGAGATTAGTTTAAAAAACAGGATCGTTTCCAGGCACAGGCCAATTTACGTTTTATTACCAGGCCATAGACTGCGCCCCGTACATCCAAAACGATCATACCTCTTTCTAAGAACAAATCCTGGGTCACCGGTTACTCCCCATTGCGCATCCAACCCCCAACCGGTGATTCGGGATTTTTTTGTAATCTCTATCGGTCCCTACTTGGTATACTGCCACCACGAGTCCCCGTAGCTCAGCTGGACAGAGCAATCGCCTCCTGGGTTATTCTGGGCACCAGGCTTTGGAAACAATCTGTGTGAATCTGCTCAAACTCGGTGAAACCTCAGCACAATAGGTGGTGGCAATACCGAGCCAAGCCCGCTGGTGGCGGGAAGGTGTAGAGACTTGACGGGCAGCGCCTAAGGGCCAGTCGGCCTACTGGCGAAGATAAAGTCCAGACTCCAAACGGGCTTTCAAATCCGGCAGTGAAAACTGTAGGGGTATGAAGCGATAGGTCGCAAGTTCGAATCTTGCCGGGGACGCCAATTTGCGCAGCAGGTCGTTGTTAAACCCGCTGTGGATAAAGTGTGAGTAAGTGAGGGATTAACTGGGTGCAAGCTGTGGCTTATTCTTCCAGTGGGTTCCAAACTTACCTTAAGGAGTCTTTGGTGCGCCTATGACAGTTAGTGACACGCTATCATCAAGACCCGCTGGAATCCTGCGTCGTTTTGGGGCTATGGTCTACGATGGCGTTGTAGTCGCCGCCGTTCTTTTTATCGCTGCCCTGCCCCTGCCAATACTTGATCAGCTTGCATCGGGTGAAGCTTGGGTACTGACCATCAAACGGGTGTATCTGCTTGGCGCCTGTTTTGCCTATCTAGGGGGCTTTTGGGTCCACGGTGGCCAAACGGTTGGCATGAAAGTCTGGCGACTGCGCTTATTGCGAGACGATGGCCGCCGACTGCGTTGGAAAGATGCCTTTTGGCGCTTTACAGTGTCCTGCCTGTCGTTGGCAGCACTAGGACTGGGTTTTTTCTGGGTATTCGTCGATCCTCACCGGCGTACCTGGCACGATCATCTGTCTCACACATACATTGCCAAAGTGGAATCTTCCTAATGCTTAAGGTTTATTTGTCGGATATGGGAAACCTGTGGGGCACAGCATTCACTGAGTGAAAATGACTAGGATTGAAGATATGAGCGAAGACCAAGCAACAGTCGTGATAAATGAGCTACAACAGGAAAACAACGAACTGAAACGTCAGGTTAAGGTGTATAAAGCTCAGGCTAAACGCCATTGGATCATGATTCTGATATCAGCAGGCTTGTTTGTTCTATTAGTGATAACTAGATGAGAAATTCACTTCTCGCGATCTGCTGGGGTGCTTTAGGTGTAATCGCACCCGTGCATGCGACGTCAATTACAGCGCCTGAACCAGCGAGCGGCTGGCAGGCAAAACCCGCGGTGCAGACCCAACGCTTCATGGCGGTAACAGCCCATCCACTGGCCACCCGGACAGCAGTCGATGTTCTTTCCAGTGGTGGCACTGCGGTCGATGCCGCCGTTGCCGCACAAATGGTGCTTAACCTGGTAGAGCCCCAGTCCTCTGGCATTGGTGGCGGTGCATTCATGCTGTACTGGAATGCGGCCACACGGCAACTGCACACACTCGACGGTCGCGAAACCGCCCCGGCTGCGGCGGATGCCAACTACTTTCTGGATACCAATGGCGCTCCTCTTAAGTGGCGTAAGGCTATGGTGGGCGGCCGCGCCGTTGGCGTTCCAGGAACACTGCACCTACTGCATACAGCACACAGCCTTTTTGGAAAGAAGCCATGGGCCGAACTCTTTAAGCCGGGTATCACGCTGGCCACTGAGGGCTTTAACGTATCGCCACGACTCGCGCAGTCCATTGCAAGTGCCGCCGACCGGGGACTGCTCAAGTTCGCAGCAACTCGCGAGTACTTCTTTACTGCAAGCGGCGAGCCCATAGCAGTCGGCTTCACTCTGAAAAACCAGCTGTTTGCCAACACCTTGCGACAGATATCCCAAGAAGGCATTACCTCCTTTTATCAGGGCCCGATTGCCTTACGCTTATTAAAAGCCCTTGAAAATACATCAGCGCTGCCTGCGCTGATGACGACCGAAGACCTCGCTGGATACCGTACCATTTTGCGACCCCCAGTTTGCGCGCCCTATCGCAACTACTCCGTTTGTGGCATGGGCCCACCCAGTTCTGGCGCGCTGACCGTTGGCCAGATCCTGGCTCTGGTTGAGCGCTTTGACTTACCGCGATTAGGACCCAGCCCACAAAGTATTCACTTGATATTAGAAGCCTCACGTCTCGCCTTCGCTGATCGAGCCCGTTATATGGCCGACATCGATTTTGTACCGGTTCCGGTGGTTGGGCTGCTCGATTCAGACTATCTTAGCGAGCGCAGTCGGATGATCCATGTCGACTCCTCGATTGGCAAAGCCTCTGCCGGTATACCACCCGGGGTACTGAGCGCGAATGCAACGGTCTATCAAAGCGAGCCGGCCGGAACCAGTCACCTCAGCATTGTTGACGCCCTGGGTAATATCGTATCGATGACCACGACGATCGAGTCCGGGTTTGGTAGCCGACTGATGACCGACGGTTTCCTGTTAAACAATGAACTCACCGATTTTTCATTTATCAAAGAGCGCGAGGGTTTGCCAGTCGCCAACCGGGTCGAAGGCGGTAAACGACCTCGTAGCTCGATGGCCCCGACGATTGTTTTTGATTCTCACGGTGAACCGATTCTTGTCACCGGCTCACCGGGCGGCAGCCGGATTATCTGTTACGTAGCCCAGTCCCTGGTCGGTGTTCTTGACTGGGGGATGAGCCCCCAACAGGCCGTCTCGATGCCGCATTTTTGCAATCGCAATGGCAAAACCGACCTTGAACCTGCTGAGACCACTGCCTCTGTCGACCTTGCACTGCAGGCGATAGGCCACCAGACCCGGGTTCGTGATCTAAACAGCGGTCTGCATCTTATTCAAATCTTGCCCGGTGGGCAGTTGATAAGCGGCGTAGATCCGCGTCGGGAGGGTCTGGCAGCAGGCGATTAAGTAAGCAGTGCTACTCAAGGCGCTCGATCACCTGGTGATGGTAAGTCTCGCTATCAAAGCAGCTCATTTCCTGCAGTCCTGTCGGGCTCGTAATATTGACCTCGATGAGTAAACCGCCGATAACATCAATCCCGGCAAAACGTACCCCATGCCCGGTAAGATCTTCGCGCAGAGCATCACAGATCTCGCGATCACGCGCATCCAGTGCACATGGCTGAGCGGTACCGCCCTGATCCAGATTATTGAGTTCGACACCCTCGGCGTGAACCCGGAGGATGGCGCCCAATGGCTCACCATCCAGCAACAGAATACGTTTATCACCATCGCGAGCGGCCGGCAGATACTCCTGTGCTACGACCCAGTGACGACCCTCATGGGTTGCCAAGTGCAACTGCGCTTTAAGATCATCTGAATTTCTATCTAGAAACACAATACCCTTGCCGCCGTAACCATCAATCGGCTTTACGGTAATTCGGCCCAGACGCTGCACAAACTCGTCGATCTGGACAGGGTCACTTGATACCAGAGTACGCGGTGTCAGCGTCGGGTAGCGAAGCGCCGCCAGTTTTTCATTCCAATCACGAATGGTGGCAGGTCGGTTAATCACCTGCACGTCACTCGGTAGGTAATCCAATATCAGCGTAACGTAGAGATAACCCCGATCAAATGGCGGATCCGGTCGGATCCAGACTACATCCATACCGTGAAGGGCCAGTGCAGTTTCATCGCCAGAGCTAAAAGGTCTATCGTGGCGTTCCGATACCGTTACCGAACAGCCTTTGGCCACCACCCGATCGTGATCCAGAGCCAAAGTCTTGGGATCAATATAAAAAACCTCATGACCCCGCTGCTGCGCCGCCAGCATCAGGAAATAAGTAGTGTCCTTGTGGGGCTTAACCCACTCAAGGGGATCCATGATAAATGCATGTCTCACCCCGTCAGCATAGCACCTTCGTCAACGTTTTAGCTGGCACTGCGACGTCGGCGATTTCCTCTGACACGACGTGGCGTTGCGTCAGCGCTTAAGAGCTCTGGACAGCAGGCAGCCCGGGCTCCAGCTGTGACCGGTCCCAGCAGTTCTGCAACCTTGTCGATATCTGGCGCGGGCTGAGGCTCATGATTCTCCAGCGCCTGACGCATTGCCGCCAAGTGTTCCGGGGTCGTGCCGCAACATCCACCGATAATTCTTGCTCCGGTATCGCGAGCCAACCGGACGTACTGGGCCATCAATTCCTGTGTCCCGCTGTAGCGGATCTCGCCATCTACAAACTGTGGGATTCCGCAATTGGCTTTAGCCACCAGCACGTCATCTTTTGCCAGGTGTTGACTCATAGCGAGAATGGTGCCGACCAGATCCGGCGCGCCTACGCCACAGTTAGCACCAAAGGCTGCCAGGCGCGGTACGCTTTCACGATAAATATCAACCAGTTCTGAAGGTCCGACCCCCATCATAGTGCTGCCATTAGTATCAAAAGTCATAGTTGCCACCACCGGCAATCCTGACTGCACAGCGCCCGCTCCCGCTGCCTGTAGTTCTTCTTTTGAGGACATGGTTTCCAGCCAGATCATATCGGCGCCACCCTCGGCAAGAGCGTAAGCCTGCTCAGTAAAAGCGAGCTGTGCGTCCTGAGGGTCCAGCTCTCCTACCGGCTGGAGGATCTCACCGGTGGGGCCGATGGAGCCAGCGACCAACACCGTCCGAGAGGCATTATCAGCCACCCGGCGGGCCAGTTGGGCTGCCGCACAGTTGAGTTCTGTGACCCGGTCCTGAGCCTGGTGCAGCTTCAGTCTATAAGACGAGCCGCCAAAACTGTTGGTCAGAATGATATCGGCGCCCGCCTCTATAAATTCGCGATGCAGGCGCATGACCTTGTCGGGGTGGGTAATATTCCACAATTCAGGGGCATCTCCGGATTGCAGCCCCATGGCGAAATAATTGGTACCGGTCGCACCATCGGCCAACAACCAATCCCGTTCTGAAAGGAGATTTTCCAAAGTACCTGGCATGACCGTTTTCTCTCCTTGTTCCCCCGGGGTGGGCAACCCGGAAAGTGGCAATTTTCTACAGAAAACAAAAACCCGCGCTGGCTATTGCTAGAGCGGGCTGGTCAACAAACACGCGCTTTAGCAAACTTAATTAAGCGCCTGCAAGCTGATCATCAAATCGGCGCTGAGCAGAATTTTAACAGAAAATGAGTGTCGAGTGGGACCATGCCCACGACAGGAAGGATTGGAAAATCCCTAGAAAAGTTGGGCGAGGGGCTCCTGAGGGTCTATGCCCGGCATGAAAGGCGCTCGTCGATCCTGGCCTGTCAGCTGGTATACGGTGCCAAGCCAGTTGTTAAAAATCATCTTGCCCGTATCGCCCCAAGTATTCTCCACCGGAATTGTCTGTTCCGGGAAATCATCGATAGAGACACCTTGTTGGCGCGACCGAATCGCTGACTCACGATAAGCCTCCAACAAAGAAAGAGCTTCCTTGCTGAAATAATGATCCGGGTAATGGGGGTAATCATCAATCTCGCCCGCTAGAAAGCGGTTGACCTCTCGCTTGTACTCTTTAAGCAGACTGAAGTCATCGTACTCAGGGTGCCCCTGAAAAAAAACCAGACGCAGTCCATCAGCACTGGTTGCCAGATGTATCCCAGCCTCTTCGCTCTCAACCAACACCAGTTGTGATGCTTGCGTCATTTGCTTAGCGGTAATCTCATTCCAGCGCGAGTGGGGCACATTAAATCGTGTGTTGACGTTACGTACAAACGGATGCTCCAGCACAACCCGATGACTGAATACACCCCAGCGCTTGGTCACCAACGGCTGGCGTTCTATATTGTGAAAATGCAAAAACGCCGCATGAGTCGCAAGACAGGCGCACAAGGTAGAAGTCACGTTCTGTACAGCCCAATCCAGGGTTTGGCACATCGGCTCCCAGAAACTTTCGTCTGGCAGGTCTGCACAAACCGGATTGGCTCCAGTGACAATCAAGGCATCAAGCCCTTCTTCTTTAAGCTGCGCGAAATCATAGTAGTACTTGTCAATATGTGCCTGAGCTTGATCTGTGCGTAGAACCTGTGGCGGGGAGAACGGATAGACATAGAACTGAGCAATGCGGTTACAGCCGCCAATGAGGCGCAAGAACTGCCGCTCTGTCGATTCAAGTGCTGCGTCGGGCATGTTATTCATCAGTCCAATATGCAATTCCCGGATATCCTGTGACCCGGCCCGGCCCGCGCTAAGCACTTCGCCACCCTCGCGCCGAAAACGCTCGAAGCTGGGCAAATCCGAATTAGCGACGATCGGCATCGTTAACCCAGGGCCTCACAGATCAGCTCTATAAAATCGGCTTCGCCACGAATGCCATCAATCCGGTCGGCTTCCAGAACGACGCCGTACTCATCAGCAATAGTCTGGTACCGCGGCAGGCGATGTTCGACCAATCGAGGAAATATCCAACAAAAAAAGTCGTTGGGTACGATTTCATCTGCTGAGTTAAGATCTTTTTCCGCAAGATACTCCGGTAACACCCGGTCGAGAAAACTGCTCTGATAGTACATAGGCTTGGGATCAAGCAGCGAACGTTCAATAATCTTGGCAAGCATCGCCTCTGGTGGCTTGAGATAAAGGATCAGGGTATCTTCGGCTAATTGTCGAAGTACCGAAGGTTCGTCGAGCTCACAGAGGCTGCCGCCGGCGTCGTTGATGAAATTAGGGTAGCCGTAAGTCTCCTGCGCCTTGCCAACAAACTCGCGCACATCCATCATCGCCGCGATTTCTGCGCCACGATGCAAACTCTGCCGGCGCTTAAATTCAGAGACCGAAAGCCCCCCAAGCGACGGGTTTCCGATCATCCCGAGAAATGTTGCGATTGGAGCCAGATTATTGATCGTGATGTTGTGACACAGGTAAATGGAATCCGAGCGTAGCAGGTCTGCCAGAAACGGTACCTTCATGGCTTCGCGTTTGACGTTATCGAGGATTGGTTCATCCATATAACGAGTGCCGATACGGTAATCACCGGAATAATGAAACCAGTTGTGCCGCGGTAGTTTGGATGCCAGCATGGTCTTGCCAGACCCGGACATGCCAAGCAGGGTTACCGCTTTATGGGACGCTTTGCGAAAGGCCGAGCCGCTCATTTTTTTTGGATACATCAGTTCTTCTTACTCCATAGATCAAATAAGTGCCTGTAGCGCCTTGCGAATCCTATCCGGAATCGGACATGGGCGGCGCTGCTGCCGATCAACAAACACATGCGTAAAGCCGCCAATAGCAGCGGCGGCCTCAATCTCTTCGACGAACATCCCCACCTCATAGCCTACGCTGGTGGTGCCCAAATGCCTCACCCGCAAGCCACAGTCCACCTGCCCCGGGTACGCCAGTGGGTGAAAAAACCGGCATTGCGACTGCACCACCAGACCGATCGTCGGACTATCTTTGATATCCAGCAAACTGTTTTCAATTAGAAACTGGTTCACTACACTGTCTATATAGTTGAAATAGACCGCGTTATTTACGTGCCCATAAACATCATTATCTGCCCACCGGGTCGTGACCCGCTGCCAATAGAGGTAATCCTGGCGCGAGATCTCCTCTGGTTTCTCGTCTTGGGCTACCGTCAACTTCTAATCCTAACCACGGTACGTCCTGTCACTGCACTTGCGATGTAGTCATCGAAAGCCCCAGGCAGCTCATCGAATGAGATAGTTCTTGGCGCGATCAATTTCAAATGTGCCGGCTTGAGGTCACTCCCCAGCCGCTGCCAAGCCAGATTGCGAAGGGATGTCGGCATTTCGATCGAATTGATGCCCAGCAGTGAAACGCCACGCAGGATAAACGGCAGGACATTCGTCTCCAACTTTATGCCGCTGGCGTTACCAATAGATGCAATATTACCCCAAGGTTTAACAGTACGAGTCAGCCAACCCAAGGTATCGCCGCCGACGTTATCCACCGCCCCACCCCATAGGCCTTTTTCCAGCGGTCGGCCACTCATCTCAAAACTGTGTCGATCGATAAAATCTGATGCCCCTAGTTGCCTCAGGTAATCATGCTGATCAGACTTCCCGGTCAAAGCAACCACTTCGAAGCCTTTGGCGGCGAGCATATCGATCACAATACTGCCGACGCCGCCGGTAGCTCCAGTGACAATCATCGGCCCCTGCTCTGGATTTTGGCCATTTTGTTCCAAACGGATCATTGCCAACGCTGCCGTAAACCCCGCGGTGCCAATAGCCATTGCATCACGTAATTCAAGGCCATCCGGCAACAGTACCACGCAATCGGCTGGTACCCGCGCTATCTCGGCATAACCCCCATCGCGGGTTTCAGAAAGGCTGGAGCCACAAACCAGTACTGAGTCGCCCTCGTTAAAGGATGGGTTTTGCGAACTCTCAACGATGCCGGAAAAGTCAATGCCGCCATTGAGTGACGGTGCTCTCAGAATCTTTGCCGTTCCGGTCGCAGCCAGCGCATCCTTGAAATTGATTCCCGAGAAAGCGACGCGGACGACGACATCGCCCGCGGTTAGATCATCGACCTGCATCTGTTCAAAACCTGCACTGACTGCTTTTTCCTGTTGGTGTATCCTAAAAGCCCTAAAAGACATTTTTCGTAATTCTCCTTTTAATTCCTGCCGAAAAGACCAGAATCGGGTTCGGCAATAACAAAGGGTTAATTTTAACGCCGTCGCGGCAGCCAAGCACAGTCAGGCGGCGCCCTACTGTGATTTCACGCTGACGCACATTGAGCTGATTGCGCTCTCACCCCACCAAGGAGCATAAAACCAGATGGAAGAAGAAACTCTTTTCAGCAAGATCATCAAAGGAGAACTAAAGGCCGATATCGTATTCCAGGACGACCGGGTCACCGCCTTTCGTGACATTCACCCCCAGGCCCCGACCCACATTCTGATCGTGCCCAACCACGTCATCCCCACCGTCAACGATGTGTCTGCCGAGGATGAAGCGACACTGGGCCACATGTTTATTGTGGCCAAAGGCCTTGCCCAGACCGAAGGGATTGACAGCGATGGCTACCGACTGCTGGTGAACTGCGGTCGGCATGCTAATCAGGAGGTCTTGCACCTGCATATGCACCTGTTAGGCGGGCGACCACTTGGCCGGATGCTACCCAAAGACAACTAAGCTGACACTATCAGGAACGTCCCTTTTTATCACGCTCAAGTTGTCGTAACTCGATCCGACGTACTTTTCCGGTGGTGGTCATCGGCAATTCACTGACAAACTCAATCTCGCGCGGATACTCATAGGCTGCAAGATTGTGCCGAACCGCATCCTGTATATCCTGTCGCAGGGCATCCGACGGCGCGTGGTCCTGCGCTAGCACGATGAACGCCTTGACAATTTCACCGCGCAGTTCGTCCGGACTGCCCACTGCTGCGGCCTGCGCAACAGCCGGATGCTTTAGCATACAGTCTTCGATTTCACCGGGACCAATCCGGTGGCCCGCGCTTGAGATGACATCATCCTTGCGCCCAACAAACCATAGGTAGCCATCAGCATCACGATAACCGAGATCGCCTGTCGACCACCACGGGCCAAGATACTTATCCTGAGTCGCCTGCTCACGCTGCCAGTATCCCAAAAACATCACCGGGTCATCACGGTGTGCGCAAAGCTCTCCCACTTTCCCATCGCCGAGTACGTTGCCACCTTCATCAACCGGCTCTACGCGGTGCCCAGGATACGCCTTGCCCATGGATCCTGGTTTTACAGACATGATCGCTGAGCAGTTACCAACAATATAGTTAAACTCGGTCTGACCCCACATTTCGTTAACCTGCACACCAAGCGCCTGCGCAGCCCATTCGTAGAGTTGTGCGCCGAGCGATTCCCCGGCCGACATAACGCTGCGCAAATGCACACCTCGTGCTGTGAGATCGCCTATCTGCCGAAGCATTTTCAAAGCGGTGGGTGGAATAAACGCGTTACGTACACGGTAGCGATCCATCAGGTCACAGGCTTTTTCCGCATCAAACCGGCCACCGTCATAGCCCAGTACCGGCTGACCATAAAACCACGCCGGGATCAGTGCGTCGAGCAGTCCGCCTGTCCAGGCCCAGTCTGCAGGCGTCCACATCAGATCATCAGTCTGAGGAAAGAAATTTTGCGACATCTCAAAACCTGGCAGGTTGCCCAACAGGCACCGATGAGCGATCACCGCCCCTTTCGGCGGCCCCGTGGTTCCCGAGGTATAGATAATGAGGGCCGGATCATCAGCGCCGCTTTTGATCATCTCGAAAGTAGCAGTGCCGCGTTTTAATAAAGGCCAGAAACCCGCTTTCGGGTCGTCACAATTTATTACGGTATCCAGATCAGGCAACTCAGTGCGCAAGGACTGAACGCGATCAAATCCTTCTTTCGAGCAAATCGCGATTCTGGCGCCGCTGTCCTGCAATCGATACTGCAACGCGTCTGTTCCAAATAGAACCGACAAAGGAAGGGAAACCGCACCAATTTTCCACGCCGCAAGATGACACAAACCGGTTTCAACCCGTTGGGGCAAAATAATGGCGACCCGATCTCCTGGTTGGACTCCAACGCTCTGAAACGCATTGGCAAGGCGATTGGAAAGTGAACGAAGATCACTAAAGGTGTAGCGTGTCGTTTGGCCTGCACTGGTTTCACACAAAAGTGCCGTGGCGCTGGATCTTCCGGCGTGTCGATCGCAGACCGCTCGAGCCATATTGAAGTCCCCAGGCACCTGCCAGCCAAAAGATCGGCGCGCCTCTTCAAAGCTCTTTGCTTTAGGATCTACCAGCGATGTCAACACAGCGCCTCCCCTTTGCTTATATATCCAGTTGTGAGTCCCAAACCGCGTAGAGACTTGGCTTTAGCGAATTCTAACCACCCCTGAGCCGATCCATACTTATGATCAAAACGCGAGGAATAACTCACAAGATGTAGATTGACTGGTCAGTACGTGGCGCACCGGAAACCTGCTAACCGGGCCGGGGGCTAGCGCTTTATCGAGCACGACCCGCTTGGCCGAACCAATTACTGGAAGAATAATATGCCTCGTTTGGCCGAGAGCCCCCGGACTAAGGCTGATCCGCTCAACCGGTTGAGCCGGGGCTGTGCTCGCCGCTACAAGTCGTGTGTGTTCCTCGTTTTCGGGACCACCAGGAAACAACGATGCGATATGGCCATCATCGCCCATGCCAAGAAAAAGCACATCGAACGGGACTCCAAGATCAACCAAACGTTGTTCAACCTCGTTCAAGGCATTCTTTGCACTGCCATGCCTTGTCTTTAAGCCGTAAAAACGAGCGGCTGCAGCAGGACCTTGTAGTAACAGGCTCCGAACCAGCTTCTCATTGCTATCGTCATTGTCTATCGGCACCCAACGTTCATCCACGAGAAAGATATGCACATCGGCCCAGTCCAAACGACACTGCGAAAGAATGGGAAACAGGCTGGTCGCTGTACTGCCGCCACACACTCCCAAAGATGCCTTGCCACGCAAAGCCAGAATCTGTTTAAGTATTTGTTCGATTCTCATCGAGGCAGCGCCAATGGCCTGGTCACCCGACGAAAATTCAAGCATTGAGTATCGATGGGTCATCGGTAGAGCATGCTTATCGACTCCGATTCACCACCGACCAAAGGCTGGCGAGCACAAATAATACGATCGCTGCTACGATCATGGTCGGGCCGGTCGGGGTATTCCAGTAAAAAGAAGTACTCAGACCGCTAATAATTGAACAAAGACCGACAATGGCAGCGATCACAGCCATAGATTCAGGGGTGCGCGACATCGAGCGTGCAGCAGCGGCCGGTATGATCAACATGGCAGTAATCAATAATGCACCAACGATCTTGATTGCCACCGCAACCAGCACTGCGAGGGCCAGCGTCAGTATAAGTTGTTCACGCCGGGCGTCGTAGCCGCGGGCAGCAGCCAGATCTGTATTCAGCGTTACCAACAATAAGGCCTGCCAGCGAAGCCTCAGCAGGATCAGCACCACTACTGCCCCAATCCAGATTACCGCAAGATCTAGTTGGCTGACGGCAAGGATGTCGCCAAAAAGATAGGCCATCAGATCGACTCTTACGCCAGGGAGAAATGATACTGCCACAAGACCAAGCGCCAATGCCCCATGCGCCGCTACGCCTAAGAGGGTATCCATAGTGTAGATCCGCCCGGCCAGCGCCAGCACCCCCAGCGACATTGCGAGTGCTGCGACCAGTACACCAACAAATAACGACAAAGAGAAAGCCAGCGACAATGCAACACCAAGGATTGCGGCATGCGCCGTGGCATCACCGAAATAGGCCATGCGCCGCCAGACCACAAAACAGCCCAGCGGCCCAGCCGCAAGCGCCAGCCCGATCCCCGCGAGCGCTGCTCGAATCAGAAAATCATCCAGCATGGGTATCTGTTGTATCTGCGTGGTCATGACGGTGGTCATGTTCGTGGCGATACAAAGCCAGCGCTCCCTCAGCTCCGAATCCAAACAGAGCTTGATATTCCGGTGCAGCTGAAACCACGGTCGGCGTGCCCTCACAACAAACATGCCCATTAAGGCAAATTACATGATCGGATGAACGCATCACGACATGCAGATCATGGCTGACCATCAGTACAGCACAGCCGATCTCTCCGCGCACAGTTTCGATCAAGCGATAAAAAGAAGCCACCGCCGGTTGATCAAGGCCCTGCGTCGGTTCATCGAGCACCAGCAGAGCCGGACGCGTCAACAGAGCCTGCGCCAATAAGGCCCGCTGGAATTCACCCCCGGAAAGCGAGGTCATCTGCTCCCCGAGTAATCCAACAATATCAACTCGTTCTGCCATACGCTGGCGATCACTTGCCTGATGCGCTCCCGCCAGGCGCAGCCAGCGAGAAACCGTCAATGGCATGGAGCGGTCAATGGCCAGACGTTGGGGCACATAGCCGATGCTCACGCCAGCGCCACGGGTAACCACTCCTTCGCTCGGGGATTGCGCGCCGATCAATACCCGCAGCAGTGTTGTCTTGCCCGAACCGTTGGGGCCTACGATCGTGACAATTTCCCGCTCGCGAATTGACAAATTGATATCGCGCAGGATGCGTCGCCCGCCAAAGCGTATACCAACACCGTGCGTACTTATCAGGTTCACGAAATCATACCTCTCGACAAGCGGCGCAGATGCCTTCGGCCTCAACGACGGTCTCTTGGATATCAAAGCCGATAGCTCGGGCGGTCCTGCCGAGCGTTCCACTGGTGGACTTACCGTGTGTTTCAGCTACCTGATGGCAGTCTTTACAGATCATGAATGCTGGTGCGTGTCCTGCCTGCGGCTTGTTGCAGGCCACAAAAGCATTCAGTTTTTCAATCCGGTGCGCCAGGCCGTGCTCAACTAAGAAGTCCAGGGCCCGGTAAGCCACGGGCGGCTGGGAGCGAAAGCCAGCGCTGGCCAGTCTTTCCAGGATCGTATAGGCGCCCAATGCGCCATGGGATTCTAAAAGCAGCTCCAGTACTTTTTCCCGAACCGGGGTGAGCCGTAACCCACGAGTGGAGCAAAGCTCATGTGCCGCCTCCATTGCGTATTCGGAGCAGGCGTGGTGATCATGTTCGACGAAAATCTGAGCCGGCATAGTTAATCGAGACTTTATTGACATCAGTAAACGCTACCCCGTGGCGAAGTGATCCCACTCAATCCCAGTATCCCATAGCACAACAGATGTCCAAATCGCTCGACAAACCAAAGAGCAGAATCCCAAAGCGGCGCAGCCTTCTGGGAGCAAATACAACACTCATTGAGTGAGCTCTTGAAAAAAAACATGGTAACTATTCTTCCCCGCAGGCGGCTATCTCTTTGGCAATGCGTTCCAGCATCTGTGGATATAAATCCATACTAAGCTCCAGTTCGATACCCTGGGGATCTATCACCGCTGTGTTTACTCCAGCATCTTGAAGAACGCTCGCTACCAGACCGGGGTTGAACTGCGGCTCTGAGAAAACACAGCCAATGCCCATCTCGGCCACTTGTCCTCTGATCTCAATAAGCCTGGCGGGGTTAGGAGCCAAAGCATCGCCAGCCAGGATTGATCCTGACACTGAAATACCAAAGCGTCGTTCAAAATACTGATAAGCATCGTGAAAAACAACAAATTTGACTCCGTGTACAGACTTAAGCAGCTCGTTGATTCGAGCTACCGTTTCGGATATCTCCCGTGTCCCTGCTGCGGCATTTTGAAAATAAAGATCAGCATTTGAAGGGTCAATTTTAGATAATTCTGACGCCATCACACCAAGCCAGACTTTTCCATTCTCGGGATCCAGCCAGCTATGAGGATCGATACCGCTATGATCATCGATACCGCTATGATCATCGTGGTTGGCAAAAGTAGCGCCTTCCCGATAAGGCAGTTCAACAGTACCATCGGCTTTCATCAATTCAACCACTTGAGCTTTGCTCGCGAGAATCTCAAGCCTGCTCTTCAGCCAAGGGGTCAATCCTTCGCTCACCCAAAAAACCAGATCTGCCTTTTCAAGAGCCGCTGCCTCCGATGGGCGAAGAGAATAAGCATGGGGAGAGGCCCCGTGGCGAATAATAAGGTCGGGAGTTCCAATCCCTGCCATGACTCGTGCTGCCAGTGAATGAATCGGGCCAATATCTGTCGCTACCCGTGGGATCTTAGCTGATACGCTTAAGGTTGTTGTTGCTAAAAGACACGCGGCAACGACACCACAAATTCTTCTTGACACCGGGGCCCTACAAAATCCTGTTACCTGGCATATTGGTTTCTGTGCAAATTTCATATGTAATATTATAACATATCAAACCTGATCTGACCGAACTTAAATTGATGGATTAAACTGCAAGGTGTGATGAAGGAAGCTCAATACTCATGACGTCTTTGGACAATTCGGCACAACCCTTTGGTTCACGAAACCTGTTTGGGTCTAGCCAAGAACTTTTGTTTGGCGGATTGCCAACATTTATGCGCCGGCATTATTCACGTGAACTTGCTGATGTCGATATTGCAGTTGTCGGCGTGCCTTGCGATCTGGCTACCAGTTTCAGACCGGGAGCTCGATTCGGGCCGTCTGCTATTAGAAAAGCCAGTATAGATATGGCCTGGTGGGACAAGCAATTTTTCTGGGATTTTAATCCTTTTAATCGCCTCGCGATTGTGGACTATGGCGACATACAGTATGAGTATGGTAACCCTGCCGATATGGTTGAAAAGACACAAAGGCAGGTGGCGGAAATTCTCAAACACGGAAGTGAGGTGCTATGTCTAGGTGGTGATCATTTTATTTCTCTACCTGTTATTCGAGCACATGCAGATGTACATGGCCCTTTATCACTAGTGCATTTTGATGCCCATACTGACACTGACAGCCACGGCAATACCTATGATCACGGGTCGATGTTTTATCATGCAGTAGAAGAAGGGATCGTCGATCCTGAACGCTCTGTTCAGATTGGTATTCGTACCGAGTACGATAAAAACACTGACCGGTTTGTCGTTTTATCTGCACCCTGGGTCCATGATCATGGAATCGTGGCAACTATTGAAGAGATTCGACGTGTCGTCGCTCACAATAAAGCATATCTAACGTTCGATATCGACTGTCTGGATCCTGCTTTTGCACCCGGCACAGGGACGCCAGTGGTTGGAGGCTTATCTTCCGCTCAGGCTCTGGCCATTATGAGAGGTCTGACCGAAATCAATTTCATTGGTATGGATGTGGTCGAAGTAGCTCCAGCCTACGACACCAGTAGTATCACCGCATTTGCAGCTGCCCAACTGACATTGGAATATCTTTGCTTAAAGGCCTTTTCGCGGATTGATATCGTATAACGGTATCTGCAATATCTCCCGGGGTCGATTTATCTGACCTACAGCTGTCGGTAATCTCCAGATCTTTTGACGTCAGTGGTTAACGGCTGTTCCCGATTGAAGATCCTTCCGGAAGGTGCTCACAAATGGACCCCAGTGATCAACCCAGGAGGCTTTGAGGAATCCTATCAGTTCTACCCCGTACTCCTGCCTCACAAGATGACAGGGCTCGCATCTTTGATTCTGTTTTTACATAACAATGACTACACTGGAATTAACCAGCACGCCGCGCTGTGTATTGAGGCGTTGTGCGCTCTTCGTATCAGCATTTAGTTTGCACAAAGATTTCAATAAATACTTGCGACCTTTATGTGAATGATTTATAAATACGCCCCCTGAGACGCTGCCATAGATTTTTATCTTAGCAAAGCGAACTCAAGTTATCCGATAAGCTATTTAGGAAAATGTTTTTAAATGACTGAAGAACGGTCGGACACACCCCAAGTAATCTTCTTAAACCAAAAAGATTCACTAAACTGTTACTAAGGAGATTAGCCATGGCTGGTAAGAAATCGTCAAAGAAAGCTGCAACAAAAATAAAAGCAACCACTGCACCTGTGCGTAAAACCCCTGCGATTAAAAAGAAATACACCAAAACTGAAATCCTGAATGAGATCTCGAAGAACACTTCTGTAAATAAAAAAGAAGTGGCAGCGGTTCTTGAAGAGTTAGGCGTAGTGATTGAGCGCCATATTAAGAAGCGCGCTGTCGGGGAATTTACCCTTCCAGGATTACTCAAAATTAAATCAGTTGCTCACCCCGCTAGACCAGCACGGAAGAATGTTCCCAATCCGTTCCGCCCTGGTGAACTTATGGATATCGCGAGAAAGCCCGCGACTACCCGCGTCAAGGTGCTACCTCTGAAGAAACTGAAAGAGTTTGCTCTTTAGAGCTGCTCTGAAAAGAAGCAGTCTTTGGTAGGTAATTGCGATGTATGTGTAATGGAATTAATTAACATTCCCACCGCTTTTACCCTGTAGTTAGGCGATATAGGAAGATGATGACATTCTTTTCGGAGAAGAAATGACAACCAGCATTTGAGGTTCCGTGCAGAACAAGCGCCTTGCCGGAAAAACCGAGACGCTCGACCCTTCGAGGAACTAACTTTTGTCAGGGTAGTGGCCCATCGCCGAATATCCGTAGATGACAACTACAAAGTCACCTCACAATTCGCGACACAATTACTGAATAATCAGCAAGGAGTAGGTGCGGTGGCAGACCGGTAGTCGGCCGCTCGGATGCCCGTACGGACTCTGCTACTCTGTGTTTGTGGCTCATGGACTCGAAGGGCCATAGTCATTAGCTCGGCCTGCCCCGCAATTACCAGCCCGCTGGTTTCTAAATTAATACCCCACCCGTTCTTAAATAAACCCCCGCACGAGTCATGAGAAAACTTGCCCGGTTCGTGATTTTCGAAATGTCGACGGCTCTGAATAGGCGCTCACTACATCAGTTGCATTACTCCACTCGATAACGTGCTACAGCTTCGTCATCCCATTCGATACCATTTCCAACGGTTGTCGGTACTTGTACCTTGCCGCCTGAAGCTACTATAGGTTCACGAATTACCGGACTGGCCCAGTCGACATACTCAAGCCAATCTGCGTTGTTAGTTGTGGCCATCAGGTGGATACTGATCTCTGGGAAAAGGTGAGTAGATACTGGAATCTTTTCAGCTTCCGGTAGAGTGACGGCTGCACGCCAGCCAGAAACACCGGCGATTCGCTGTACATCCAGCATATAGAAGTCAGCCGCTTTGGCTTTCAGAGCTTTCTGGAATTCAAGTGGGTTAAGTAGATTCTCACCCGTTTGGATCGGGGTATCCACTGCTGTGGCTACTGCGGCTGAACCGTGGTAATCGTCGTAGCGAACGGGCTCCTCGATCCAGTACAAGCCCTCTCCATCCAATGCCTGGCAGCGAAGAAGCGCCTCTTTTGGGTCGAGCCCCTGATTGAAGTCGCTCATCAGATCGACCGCATCACCACAGCTGCGCTTAACTGCACGAACCACAGCGAGATCCTCTTTAAAAGTCTCATAACCCAGTCGTAGTTTGACTGCACTGAAGTCACCGTCGGCAAGTAACTCCTGTGCCTGGTCTGCGAGTTTCTCTGGATCCTCCTTTTCAAGCCAAAGACCACAGCTGTTATAAGTCTTTACATATTCTCTTGGCTCCCCTAACACCTTAGCTAACGAAAGTTCTTTCGATTTTGCCCGTATATCCCAAAGTGCCATGTCTAACCCTGCCAGCACTTGACCGAGAATACCGTGAATATCCAACAATCGAAGCCGCTGTCGCAGTAACGGGTCAACTTGCTCTGGGTCCGCGCTCATACCCCGCACCAATTCTTCGATTGCGGCCACACAACTCATGGTTGGCTTTAACATCGATTTTAGAAATACAAACAGATAAGCATGGCCCGTCAGCCCCACATCAGTTTCCACATCAAGAAGAACTAGGGGTAGCTCGCTAATGGCGCCACTAGCTGTCGCTGGTGGACGCCTGAAAGGTATGAGAACTGGCGTTGTCTTAATATTAGAAATAACAATGGTCATATCACGATCCTTATTGTGCGTACTAAAAACATCGGGGCATCAACCACAGACCCGATGGGTCAAATACTAAAGCGCAACCTAATCCCTACCTCAATCGTTCTTGGCCGCAGCAATGGCGAGAAAACTTAGGGACACAAGGCTGCCGTTCAGTTCCCTTGGTGAACTGGGCTGGTTACCAGTAACTCAGAGCATCGTTATAAAGATTGTGAAGATCCTGCTCACTTACTGGCCGCGGCGCCATTGACAACAGGCGCTGCTGAGTCGCTGCTGCCTGCGCAAGACTCGTCACATCTTCCTGGCTAAAACCCACGCCACTGATCCCGTTGGGTATGCCGGTAACCTGCATCATCTTTTGAAGATGGCGCGCCAGTAACTCTCCACTTTCGGATGCGATAACCTCTTGAGTGTCTGCACCCAATAAGCGGGCACCCTCAAGGTGCCGGTCGGGACAGCCGGTTACGGTGAAACGATAAGCGGCAGGAGCATTGACGATCACCGACATACCGTGCGGACAAATAGGTTCATCATGAGGATATCCCTCGGGGAAGAAATCCGACACCCGGCCTGATACCGGGTAGGACATCGCGTGTGGTAAATGGCAACCGCCATTGCCAAAAGCCATACCAGAGAGCGTCGCCGCGTACATCATGCCGTGGCGTGCCTCATGATCTGAATCGTCGTTTACGGCACGCACCAGATACTCGCCGCACTGACGCAGCGCCTCACGGCAGGCCATGTCGCTCCAGGGGTTAGCTCCTTGGCTCATTGGTCGAGCTGAGGCATCCACCGGCGCCGGGCGTGAACTGAAAGGCTTAGCAGTAAGCACCTCCAAGGCATGGCTGATTGCATCAAAACCGGTCGCTGCCATGACGCTCGGAGGCAATGTATCGGTCCAGCGAGGATCGACAATGGCTCGGTCGGGCAGCATCGACCGTGAAGCAATCCCAGTCTTACATTCAATTTCGAGCAGGTCGAACACCGCGATGCCGGTGCATTCACTACCGGTACCGGCTGTTGTCGGACAAGCCAAGTGCGGCTTCAGCTTACCTGGCACTGGCAAGCCCTGACCAATTGGCGCATTCACATAAGCCATGAAATCGGCCGGGTGGGTGCTGTACAGATTGGCAGCCTTGCAGGTATCCATCACCGAGCCACCTCCAATCGAGATAAAGCCATCGAAATTATCATCTGCCACAAACTGAATAGCCTCACGAAATGACTGGTCAGTTGGCTCTACCCGAACGGTGTCATAGACCACAGGATCAAGATCTGCACCGCGAATAGCGGCCATGGCATCGGAAAAAAGAGATAATTCTGCGACGCGCCTGTCGGTAAAAACCGCCACGCGATTGATCCCAAGCAATCGAGCTTCCTGGCCCAGTTCGTCAATAGCACCAGGGCCAAAACGCACTTTGCTGACGTCAACCGAGAAAAGCTGATCGCCGCCAGAAGCTAACTGGTAATAATGACAGCAGGCCATGTTTATCAATAGCTCCGGATAGCGCTCAGGATTCCTGAGATTTTGCTAGCGCTTGTTCTATATCCCAAAGAATATCATCCAAGGTCTCCAGGCCCACGGACATGCGGATCATATCCGGGCTCACCCCCGCACTCGCCTGCTCTTCTTCATTAAGTTGGCGATGCGTCGTTGACGCTGGGTGAATCACTAACGTCTTGGCATCTCCTACATTCGCCAAATGACTCAAAAACTGTGCGTTTTCGATAAACCGGATGCCCGCCGCCTGCCCGCCCCGAATACCGAAGGTCAGCACCCCCCCAGCGCCTTTGGGTAGGTACTTTTGTGCCAGTTGATGATACGGGTTGTTTGGCAGACCGGCGTACTTGACCCAGGACACCAGAGAATGATCGTCAAGGAACCGCGCAACCGCCAGGGTATTGGTGCAGTGACGATCCATACGCAGCGGTAATGTTTCCAGCCCCTGCAGAAAAAGAAACGCACTGAGAGGGCTCATCGACGGTCCCAAAGTGCGCAGGGTTTCCATGCGAGCCTTGGTCACAAAACCGAAATCGCCGAAGGTTTCGTAAAAACGAATGCCGTGATAACCCTTCGAGGGCTCGGTCATGCCGGGAAATTTGCCGTTATCCCATGGGAATTTTCCGGATTCAATAACGGCACCGCCGATCGAACTACCGTGGCCACCGATCCACTTGGTCACCGAGTGCACTACGATATCAGCCCCGTGCTCAAAGGGGCGGCACAGGTACGGGGTGCCAAAGGTATTGTCGATCACCAGCGGCACACCGGCGTCGTGGGCAATCTTAGCGACTGCTGATATGTCGAGCACATTGTTCAGCGGATTACCGATCGTCTCGGCATATACGGCCTTGGTTGCTGGTGTAATGGCCTTTGCAAAATTCTCGGGGTCATCTGGATCGACAAAATGAGTATTAATACCCATACGCCTGAAAGAGTAATCAAACTGGGAATAGGTGCCGCCATACAACGTACTGGCAGAAACCAGTTCGTCCCCAGATTCCAGCAGAGTCAGCAGCGCAACCATCTGCGCCGCCATGCCTGAGCCGACTACCAATCCTGCCCGGCCACCTTCAAGTGTTGCCAGGCGTTCCTCAAGCATGGCATTGGTCGGATTCATCATTCGCGAGTAAACATTGCCGAAGGTCTGCAGGTTGAAAAGGCTTGCTGCGTGATCAGTGTTGTCGAACACGTACGAGGTAGTCTGGTAGATCGGTGCCGCACGGGCACCAGTTGCGGCATCCGGTAATTGCCCAGCATGCAGACACTGAGTTTCGAATCCAAATTCGCGATCAGCCATAATATGTCCTCAATAAACCAGCCACTTCGGGCGTTTCGCTGAGATAACCCCCGTCGAGACACCAAATAGATTCAGGCCACCCATCAGGCGGCCATGTTCAATCTTCACGCAATGATTCATCACCACTTCAAGCCCACCCTGACGGGCAATGTCAGCCGCTGCATCGTTGATTACCCCCAATTGCAGCCAGAACACCTTTGCGTTAATAGCAACTGTGCTGTGCGCTAGGGGCGGAGTCATTTCTGATCTTTGAAAAATATCAACCATATCGACTTCGACGTCCTTCGGTATGTCTTCAAGCGAGGGATAACACGGCTCACCCAGAATTTCTTTGTAGTTAGGGTTAACCGGAATGATGCGATATCCATGGTCTTGCATGTACTTGGCCGCGAAAAAACTTGGCCTCCACCAGTTAGCCGACAAGCCGACCACAGCAATTACGCTGGTCTGTATAAGAATCCTACGCAACGTATCAATATCTTCGGTCATTAAGATCACTCACCCTGATAGTTTGGTCACAACCACAGATCATAGCGCAATAGTCGGTGCCTCCCAGTTTGATTATTGTGCAATGAATTATTTCCTGGCATTCAACAAGTCTGAAGACTCTACACCAGAGTAAAAGCGGTTTATTAACGTCGTGCAACCCGACCGTATAACTAGCCCGTTCTAACTCAACATTGCGGTCTTCGCGGCGCCCCTACATAGGGGTGCCTTTTATTTGCGCCGTAATTTAAGTTCGACCGAAACTGGATGTCGCAAATCGTCAAGGACTGGGCAATGGCGGTTGACTGTCTGTCTAAGCTGTTCGAGTTCTGTATCAGTCGCGCTCGAACGAACATTAATCTCGCCATTTATATGCGAAAACCCTGCCCTGACCGAATCATCCAACCCAAGAAATCCCCGCGCATCCGAATAACCAGTGACACTAACTGATACCTCTTCCAAAGGAATATCCATCGCATCCGCATACAAGCGATAAGTCACCTCATGACACGCCGCTAATGCTGCAAGGACATATTCGCTAGGACGTGGGCCATTATCCGACCCTCCCATGCCCTTATTTTGATCGACAACAACTTCAAAGTCTCTCGCTTTAACCCTGCTCATAAACCCTTCAACCAAATTACTATCGGCCTTTACGGTCACGGCACACTTATCTGGATTCTTCGAAAGGATATCTCTTTTGTGTTTCCAGATCTGTTTGAAATTATTGGTCACTGGCTTTTTGATCACTGCAATTGATCCTGTTCTTAGATGGTTCCTAGCGGTTAAATTCTACCAACGAAAACGAAATTGAAAGCATATAAGCCCCGAGAATCTTTCATCGCCAAGATATTTGGATTTTGCCTTGGGACGGTATTCACCCTTTTGTTTTTATTGTGACCACTCACCCAGAATAAGTTCTCAACTCCGGAATAACTCTTGAGTGGGCAGTGAGTGGGAAACGAGCCGGTAATCAGTGGGCCGGTGCCCATTTGGTTAATTAAAATGGATGAATTTTTACTATAAAAAACATATTAGTTTTTGCTTTCTACATAATTTAAAGTATATTTCTCTATTGTGAAAAATGCCCACCTCTTGTAATTATTTTTCTGTTACCAAAAAAACTATTTACAGACTACCAATAATTCACTAACGTAGCCGCAAAGACAACGGCAACTCTGCATTAAATAGCAAGTGCCAAACTCTGATATTGAATGTTTGGGAGAGGATTGATGCAGACACAAGCGCCAACGGGCCCGCAGGAATCAGTTCGATTATTGCTGAATGATATTGAGCGATTCTGCCGCTCCAATGACATAGCAGAAACCACATTTGGCCGTCAGGCTGTCAACGATGGCAAGTTGTGCCAACGACTGCGCACCGGCAAAGGCGTAACACTCAACACTGTGCAGAAGATACAGACTTTTATACATCGTAACGGCGCAGCCGTGAATCCACTTAACTTATCCCCTGGCCCACGAACTCGCACCACAGGTTTGCCCACCGACGACAGGCACGCTGAATCCCAGCAACAAACTAAGGCTGTACAAGGTGAGGTGCCTGCACTCAATCAGTCCGATTCTTCGAAAAGGCGACCGTTTCGCTTCTACGATAATCGACAGAAATATCTGGGATTCGTCAACACCTGCGATGAGAAATGGAAGGTCGCAGAGCGTGCTGCACATGAACTGCTACATGTCCAACCGGTACCTCCAGCATTACGCCTTTTCGACGCCGGGGTGGGCGATGGATCTGTTCTGAGTTATCTGTTGCGGGCTACTCACCAGAAATTCCCAACAATACCGTTTTTCGTTGTCGGTAAAGAAATCAGTCTTGAAGATGTACGACTTTGCTTGGACAACCTTCCTGATCGATTCGCAGAGCACCCCGCAAGTGTCATATGCATAACCAACCTCTTCTACAGTGAGGCGCCCTGGCTTATGCCCGGCAACATCGCAGCGGCGGCGGCGCTCAACTGGCACGAAATTCCATTGCAAGGCTCTTCCGCACAGGAATATGGTGAGCAGTTGCGGGCCATTGACGATATTCTGGTAGATGGCTGGGAAGTAAAAGTCAGTGAGAAGACTGGAAACCCACGCTACGTCCGGCCCTCAGTCCTGGTCATCTTCCGTGAGGACAATCGGTTCCTACTAGACTCTGTTATCCCCCGCCGTGGGCAAGTTACTGGTGATTATGATCTGATTCTGGCGGCACAGCCGTGGCGAGCTCGGATGACCGCTCAGTTTAAAGCAGAAAAAGTTCTCACCCCTCTGATTCGCAGTCTTGGGCCCGGGGGTCGTCTGTTGGCCGTGCAGTCGGCTGGCAAAGACCCAGGAATGGAATTGGTCAACTCGATTTGGCCTGATGAGGATCCTTTCAAGGTCAATCGGCATGAACTACTCAAAGCACTTAAAGATAAGTTGGGCCGAACATCCGCCAACTACAACTTTAACGCCGGCTCGGATAACAAATCGATTCTGCGTTATGAAATGAAAACCCTGCCTACAGAGATCGCCGAGAGCATTGGCACCTCCACACTATTTGCAGCCTGGAATGCATCGACTTACGTCGCGCAAATCGAGGATGACCGGCTGCAGCCAGCTGTCGCTTCAGGCGCGTATCTTGAAGCTACGCAACAAATTTTGCACAAACACAATGGTCTGTGGTTCAACGATGAAACTTTCGTCGTCTCACGACGCCGCAATTCTCTGTCGCATGGGCCAGTACAATCCTCTGTTAATAGTGCCATCTCCGCTCCGAACAATAAGTGATAACCCTGGAAGATTTCGATCATGAAAGATAACTACTATTTTGATAATGCGGCCACTACACTGCCAAAGCCTGAGCCGGTATATCAGTTTATGGATCAATTCTTCCGCAGCCATGGGGTTAACCCGGGTCGGTCGGGGCACGAGTTAGCAGTAGAGGCCGAAATGATGATCATTGAGACTCGGCGCCTGTTGGGCGAGTTTTTTGGCTTTGGTGGCGACCCAGCCCGAGTGACCTTTTCACAAAATGCCACAGATTCTATGAACGCCGCCCTTTCCGGCATCCTGAATCCGGGCGACCATATGATTATCACCCGTATGGAGCACAACTGTGTGCTCCGCCCCGCCAACCACTTTGAGCGTGATCACGATGTTTCGGTGACGCGAATCGGCGCTGATAGTGCCGGTTTTGTCGATCCAGAAGAGATTCGCCGGAACATCCAACCCAATACCCGCGTGGTAGTCGTCAACCATGCATCCAATGTCACAGGTTCACTTCAGGATGCCGCCGCAATTGGCAAGGTTGTCCGTGAAACTGACGCGATATTCATACTGGACACTTGCCAGACCGCTGGTGTCGTTCCGATTACGATGGATGAGTGGGGTATCGATGTGCTGGTATATACAGGTCACAAAGGGCTCTTTGGACCCATGGGTATCGGCGGTATGATTGTTGGCGAAAATATCGAGATTCGACCGCCGCGTACAGGCGGCACCGGGGTAAATTCGATGTCTCCTTTTCAGCCGGAGCAATATCCCTATCGGATGGAAACTGGTACCCACTGTCTACCAGGCATTTCTGGCCTAAATGCTGCACAAAAATGGTTTGCCGAACTGGGTAGATCACACGGGGCCAATAGCTCTGGTTCCCACGGCGAAATCTGTGCTGTCGCACTGGCGCATGTACACCAAACCGAAACTAGTGCGACCCAACACCTCATCGATGCCTTCAGTGCGATTGATAGCGTGAAGATCTACGGCCCGGGGGCAGGACAGCCTCGGGTTTCAACCCTATCGATCAACATCGGCGAACTGCCTGCAGACCAGGTAGGGGCTATGCTCGATGCCGATCACGCAGTTTGTGTCCGACCGGGGCTGCACTGTGCGCCTGATGTGCATGAACTCTTAGGAACCGTCTCGCAAAACGGAGCAGTACGGTTCGCCCCCGGGTACTTTACTGATAAAGAAGACCTGCAGCAGGCTGTGGAAGCGGTGCGGTCGATCGTAGAAGACTAACGAGAGCGGTAACACTGATTATTTTCCGCCTGCTTAGACGGCCATATAGCGGCAGTACTGAGTTGAATCAAAAAGGTTATTGGAATCACGAAGCAGGACAATGTAATGAAAGCAGTTGACAGCATTATCGACCTCGTGGGGGATACCCCCCTGGTACGGTTGAACAACATCGTCGAGCCGGAGATGGCGACCGTGTACGCAAAGATGGAAAACCTGAATCCATCAGGATCTGTAAAGGATCGCATGGCGATCAACATGGTAAATCGGGCTGAAGAAGCCGGGTTACTCAAGCCAGGGGGTACTCTGGTCGAGAGCACCTCAGGCAATACCGGGCTGGGCCTGGCAATGGCAGCTGCCGTTAAGGGCTACCGCTGTGTGTTTACTATTCCTGACAAGATGAGTCAGGAAAAAATTGATATGCTCAAATCCTACGGCGCCGAGGTGATTGTCACAGCGACCGATCTGGACCACCATCATCCAGACAGTTATGTTGAAGTAGCAAAGCGTGTCGCGCGAGAAACCCCAGATGCTTTCTATACAGATCAGTACTCAAACCCACACAATCCTGAAGCCCACTACCTCACCACAGGCCCGGAGATCTGGGAAGCGACAGACGGCCAAATCGATTCTTTCGTCGCAGGCCTTGGTACCGGGGGAACCATATCCGGCACTGGGAAGTATCTCAAAGAAAAAGCTGTCGAGGCCGGCCGCACGGTACGCGTAGTCGGGCCGGACCCTTACGGCAGCATCTATAAAGAAGCCCACGAAAAAGGCGAGTGGAGCACACCTTCGCTTTACCGTGTCGAAGGTATCGGTCACGACTTTATGGTAGATACCCTGGACTTTTCGGTTGTGGATGAGGTCATTAATGTGAGCGACCGCGACTCGTTTCTGATGGCGAGACGCCTCGCCCGCCAGGAAGGCATTTTGTCCGGTGGCTCAACCGGCACCGTATTCTTCGGCGCCCTGGAGGAGGCTCGAAAACTCGGCCCGGGCAAGATCGTTGTGGCGATCGTCTGTGACTCGGGGGATCGTTATATCAGCAAGTGCTTTAACGATGAATGGATGCGCGATATGGGATATTTGGGTCCTGGTGTGCACCTGGGTACCGTGCAGGAATTGCTCGACTTTCAGCAGCAGGAAATTGCCTTCGCTGACCCGGATGAAATGCTGAAAGAGGTTATCGCACGTATGGCGAACACCGGTATCTCGCAAATGCCTATAGCCTCTGGTCAGGGGGATCTACGAATGATCGAGGAGTTGGACATCCTGCGAGCAGTCGCAAGCGGCGAACACACCTTGGAGGATCCCTCGCGCGATGTCGCGAGGCCACTTCAGGGAAAGGTGGAACGGCACGGGACACTCAGCGATGTACAACAGGTTTTCGAAAACAACAATGTCGCTGTCGTGGTGGACGGCGGAGTCATTACCGGTATTATCAACAAGATCGATCTACTGGAATTCATCACCCAGAAAAACCACCGAGTTGCCTGACAAATCGATTGATCGTTAATTTCTGAATAACTGGAGAACTGTGTTGAAATTTGATACTAAGGTCGTCCGTGCGGGCATTAGCCCAGACCCCACCACCGGCTCTATCCTGCCACCAATCTACGAAACTGCCACATACGTACTGCCCGAAGTAGGCCGGGATCTGGGCTTTGATTACACGCGTTCGTCAAACCCTACCCGCCAGGTACTCGAGGACAATCTTGCTGCCATTGAGAATGGCAAGCACGCTATAAGCTTCGCCAGCGGCATGTCCGCTGTTGACGCCTGTTTCAAACTGCTCTCCTCCGGAGACCACATTGTTTGCGGAGACGATGTGTACGGTGGTGTCACGCGCCTTTTGGATAATGTGATTGTTCAGCAAGGCCTTAGCGTCAGTTACGTTGATACTACCAACACCGATGCCGTGCGTGCTGCCATTACTTCTGCTACCCGCATGCTCTGGATTGAAACACCGACCAATCCTCTGCTTAAAGTAAGTGACCTGGAAGCCATGGTCAGTATCGCTCGCGAGAACAATATTCTGCTCGGTGTCGATTCCACCTTTGCGACGCCGGTGTTTCTCCGGCCACTCGACTTCGGTGCCGATATCGTCATGCACAGCACGACCAAGTACCTGGCCGGTCATAACCAGATCATCGGTGGTGTGCTGATTACAAGCAACCAACACGTGTTTGAGAAAATGAAATTCATCCAGAAATCCATCGGCGCGGTTTCAAGCCCATTTGACTGCTGGCTGAACCTCAGTGGCCTCAAAACTTTGCACTTGCGAATGAAACGTCACGAAGAATCCGCAATGCAGGTAGCGCAGTTCCTCGAATCACATGCCAAGATCGAACGTGTGCTCTACCCTGGCCTACCCTCCCACCCGCAACACGCTGTAGCCAAGGCACAGATGTCCGGCTTCAGCGGCATGATCGCGTTCGAACTGACTGGCGGCACTGAGGCTGGCAAGACCTTGATGAATAACGTGCAGTTGTGTGGCCTGGCCGAGAGCCTCGGAAGTGTGGAAACTATGATTACCCACCCGGCGAGCATGACCCATGCCGATGTCCCGGTTGAAGACAGGCGTAAACGGGGATTGACCGATGGCCTGGTCAGATTGTCAGTTGGTATTGAAGATGTTGAAGACATCATCGCCGATCTTGAAAACGCGCTGGAAAAGGCCTGACCTTCGACGACTACATCGCCCGGATCGTCAAAGCATTCGGGCGATGTATTTCCCTGAAAAACGTACCGCGACTTTGTCTCGCGACAATACCTGGGCCAAAAGCGAGATTTCTGCCCGTCCCTGACTCGCCAAGGCAGTGGTAAACGCTGTGGCAAGCGCATCGGTTGGCCAGGCACAGGTGGCTCGCACCTTCTCTTCAGTACAAGGCCTGGCGTAAGTTATCTCGCTATGAATGGCCGCAATATCCGCCTTAAGGTCTGCCGTTTCGCAGATTAAAGATGTCATAGCCCATCCAGACAATGTACAAAGCGATGCCAGAGTGCCGGCGAAGGCGGTACGCTTGTCGTTAAAATTGATCGCCAGAGGCGCTTCAAGAACCAACCCAAAATCACCCACCCCACCCGAACAAATATCGAACTGGCGGACCATAGGCACCTCCTCACGCAGGTAGGCGACCAGTTTCTCGAGAACCTGTTTATGACTCACAGTTACTTCCCAACGCAAAAAAACATCCTTCACTTGTGACGCCCAGGATATGCTGTCGCGGCGCTGGCGCAGGCCGTGCGATTTCGGCAAGTTCGTAATACACTGCACGCGATATCAATGCATCCAAACCGTCACGCACACCAATGTATGGGGCGGGCTCCTTGGTTCCGGAATCCTCCACAACAAAGATAGCGTGATCCGGCCCCGCAACAACAACATCATTCACGTTGGTGCGAAAAACCAGTCGTTGATCTTCAGCATCACCCAGGTGCTCCATCTCAACCACAACGAATGGCGCATCATCAACTCGGATGCGTAGTTTTTCTTGTGGTGATACCAGGAAGAATTCTTCATTTTCGCGGCGCAATACTTTAGAGAATAGGCGTACCAGTCGTGTGCGCTGAATTGGCGAACCTAGATAGTGCCAGGTTCCATCACGAGCAATATGGAGGTCCATATCCCGCACTATCGGCGGCTGCCAAGACGTCAATGGCGGCAATCCGGCATCGCTCAAGGTGGCTGCGAATTGCTCCAATCGACCGGGTTGGGGTGACTCCACGAGACTCAGCAGGCAACTCTCTTGACTGGCCGTGGCCGGCCTGCAGCATCAATAGCCACGAAAGTGAACAGGCCCTCGGTAACCCGCTCTTCACCCTGGCCATCGCGACGTCGGACCCAGGTTTCGACCTTTACGGCGACAGAGGTGTGACCAATTTTCTCAGTGGTGCAATAACAACTCACCTGGTCACCCACCTGCACAGGCAAGTGAAAGGTCATGGCATCTACTGCCACCGTGGTGACACGCCCACGACTGAGGCCAAAAGCGTAGGTTCCACCCGCCAGATCCATCTGCGCCATCAGCCAACCACCAAATATATCGCCATTGGGGTTGGCGTCCGCAGGCATCGCAATAGTACGAATTGAGGGCAACCCCTCTGGCGGCGAACTCATGAACCGGTTTCCCGCGATTGGCGACCCATGCTGTAGAACTGATCGTTCGGGCGCATTCCGATAAGATTAGCCATCCGGTTGGACAGGGCAAAAAACGCGGCAATCGCGCCGATATCCCAGATATCCTCCTCATCAAAGTTATGTTCTCGCAAAGTGTCGTAATCCGAATCTTCCAAGGCAGCCGAATCACGCGCTACTTTATCGGCAAAGATCAGCATCGCCTTCTGGCGCGCACTGATGTCTGCTTTGCGGAAATTGATCGCGACCTGGTCAGCCACCAGTGGGTCGCGTGCGTAAATGCGCAGGATCGCGCCATGAGCGACCACGCAGTACTGACAATTGTTCGTGCCTGAAGTAGAGACCACAATCATTTCGCGCTCTGCTTTGGAAAGGCCACCCTCGCGTAGCATCAACGCATCGTGATAGTCGAAAAATGCACGACACTCATCTGGCCGATGAGCAAGTGCTAAAAAGACATTGGGCACAAAACCCGCTTTTTCCTGGACTGCCAGAATACGGTTACGCAGATCCTCCGGCAGTTCTTCTGGAGTCGGTACCGGGTATCGACTGATTGGTTTATCACTTAACATCTTTATCCTTAGCCTATAGGTGGTATATCTGTTCAGAATTCGCGGTGCAAATCCTGTAGAACAATGAGTCGCCTATTCTACCGCTGTAACTAACAATAACGCCCGATCTAGCGTGCCCGTCTCGGCTACCCGCACGCGACCGCTGAGTTGTCCAGCGAATCCAAGACCCACACGGGTTCTAGCGCTTCTTGCAGTTCGCGTCGTGGCGCCTGCCAGCGAAAACGTATGGAATTGCGCACGATCGACTCATCCGACGACTTAAGTTCATCGACGATCGGCGCCCAATAAACCAACACGTCAGGGCCCACCATAAACGCGTTCTCCGATTCGGCTGCATCAGTAAACGCAGCACCTGCAAGTCGAATCTCGAGTGTCCCCAACGCTGCATTGAAGTCCTCCCCTGCCTCTGATGGCTGCGCCATTCACGCCAGCAGTGGATCAATGGCTTGCTGCAACACCTGACGGATACGATCCACATCGGACATTTCCCGGTAAAGTAACCCCCCGGAAAACACTACCAGATCAGACCCACAGGCAGCTCAGATCTGCCACTTAGCAATATTGATGGATCGAAGAAAATGGTCGTTCTCGAACAAATGAGGAAAGTGGGTGCTGGCGCGCTCAATTACTTTGTAAGCTTGTTGGTAAACTAAGCAACAAGCGCCAAGGGTTATGAAGCCCCCGGTAAAAGGCGGCGCACTGCTCGCGGATTTAGGTTGCGACGCCGTAGTCCCAGAAGGGATGCGGCTACTTAAAAGTGTCTTTCCTACTCGCCAACGGCATTTTGAATTGCGCCACCCAATTCCCTACCTAAGGCGTCCAGACAGAACGATACGTTCTCCGGGCGGCTGGAATATCCCATAAGGCCAATACGCCACACTTTTCCCGCAAGTGGTCCAAGGCCAGCACCGATTTCCAGATTTTTTTCATTAAGCAATCTCGAGCGGATTGCTGTCTCGTCGATGTCAACTGGTAGACGCACGGCATTGAGTTGGGGTAACCGGACCGCTGGATCCTGGACGAGCATGTCGAGGCCCAGGCTTTGCAGACCCGAGACTAATCGGCGCGAGTTTTCCTGATGCCTTTCCCAGGCTTGATCCAACCCCTCTTGTTTCAGCAGGCGCAACGCCTCGGTTAACGCAAAGATGCTGTTAACCGGCGCAGTGTGATGGTAGGCGCGTGTTGCACCTTCTGACCAATAGCCATCGATCAAGCCTAAATCGTGAAACCAGGTAGGGGCCGGCGATTTTCGCTGCTTCATTTTTGCCAGCGCCTGATCACCGATAGTGACAGGTGAGATACCCGCAACGCAGGAAAGACACTTTTGTGCGCCGGAGTACACTGCATCAAGGCCCCAATCATCTACATAGAGTGGCGACCCTGCAAGCGAAGTCACGGCATCGACGATCGTAAGACAGCCGTAACGATGAGCAATCTCAGCAATTGTTTTTGCGTCTGATAGCGCGCCCGTTGAAGTCTCGGCATGAACAAATGCGACAGCGCAAGAATCCGGATTCGCCTTTAACGCATCCTCTATTTTTCCCGGGTCCACCGCATAACCCCATTCCTCGTCAACGGTCACAACCTGCGCTCCGACGCGGCTTGCCATCTCCTGCATCCGGGTTCCAAATACGCCGTTGCGGGCAACAATCACTTTGTCCCCCGGTTCTATCAAATTAACAAAGCAGGTCTCCATGCCTGCGGATCCAGGACCAGATACGGGAAAGGTCAGCCGATTACTGGTCTGAAAAGCATAACGCAACAAGTCTTTTACCTCATCCATCAGTGAAATAAAAGCCGGGTCGAGGTGGCCTATCGCCGGCTGAGACAGGGCGACTAACACCCGTGGGTTAATCTCGGACGGGCCGGGCCCCATAAGGGTACGCTCGGGCAACTTGACGATGTTCTGCATATCCATGGTGTTAACCAAAGTCGGAATATTCGTGCACCCAAGGATAGATAAATTTAGCCACAAGGATCAGTGTAATTACTGATTACCGCCATCAGTCAAAACTTATACCGCCAACAAAGCGGGGCTTAACAGTGTAAACCCCGGTAGATAAACTGGAGTTAGAACGCTTTAACAACAGCCCAAGTGCAGATAAGTGGATTATTGATATCCGCGAAGGCGCTGGGTAATCTATAAGGGTATGAGAGCCTAAATAGAAAACCTCTGGCTCCGAACTGCAGCGCCTTTAACTTCCTGGTCAGGTCGAAAGCCCTATTGGCGAAAACCTTGTGGCCTCAGGAAAGTTTTTCGACCTGCAGATAAAGCATTTCTAAACCCAGTGTTGCTGCGGCAAGTGCGGTAACCTCGGCCTGATCGTAAGCCGGCGCCACCTCGACTACATCCATGCCGACGATATTTAAACCCTTGAGGCCGCGTAAAATCTGCAGCGCCATATTGCTGGAAAGACCTCCGGCCACCGGCGTGCCGGTGCCGGGAGCAAAAGCCGGATCCAGGCAATCAATATCGAAAGTCAGATAAACCTTGCGCTTGGCCACCCGGTCACGAATTGCCTGCGCAACCTTTACCGGCCCAAAATTGTGTACCCAATCAGTATCGAGCACGGCAAAGGCGTGCGTCGACGATTCGTATTCTGTCCGGATGCCGACCTGTATTGAGCAATCAGTATCGATCAGGCCCTCTCTAGGCGCGCGTCGAAACATTGTGCCATGATCGAATTCGGACCCCTGCTCATAGGTATCGGTATGAGCGTCAAAGTGAACCAGGGCTAACTCTCCATGCACCGCATGATGCGCCCGCAACAACGGCAGAGTAATGAAGTGATCCCCGCCGAAACTAAGCAGCGTCTTCCCTGATCGCAAAATATCCGTGGCCCGATCCTGGAGGACCTGGGTAAATCCGGCACTGTCTCCAGGCGCATAAGCAAGATCGCCACAGTCAATAACCTTGAGGTGATCGGCGAGCGCATAGGGCCACGGCCAGCGTGCCTCTTCCCAACGAAGATTGCCAGAGGCCTGACGTATCGCACCCGGACCACTACGAGTACCGGCGCGTCCGGAGGTACCTAAATCATACGGCACACCCAGAATAGCCACATCTGCCTTATCGTGCAGCGGGTCATGGCTCAAGGGACAGCCAAGATAGCCAAACAGGTTGGCATAAAGGGAAACATCGTCGTATATATCGGTATCAGTCACTACCTGGTCCAGGTTTGGTTGAAAGACAGATCCCTAGTGTAGTGAAGCTCGACTTCAGGAAACAAGTTTTCGCCCTGTTTTGGAACGGGCGGATGGATACCAAGCACAGTCGTTAGCAGTACGTAAGCACCGCCAGCGTTTAGCCCCGCCTTATGGGAGAGATAATCCGTTATTGAGGTATACAATCTGGGGAGCCTGGAAGCGTCAACCCAATGGTCGCAGATCATCAATAACCTTGCCGTCATTAGGCAAAGCGCCCTGCAAAAAGAACTCTACCTCGCCACGTAACTTGCAAACCTCTCGAATACTAATAGCAATATCATCGGTAAGTGCTGGAGAGTGCTCAGCACCTGCGGTCAATTCACAGTGCAAAGTCATCTTGTCAGCATTGTCGGCACGCTCAATAACCAACCGAGCCCGGGTGATTGCCTGATGGCGAGAAGCAACCTGGGCAATCTGTGAGGGATGCACAAACATGCCCCGGACTTTGGCAGTCTGGTCGGCCCGCCCCATCCATCCTTTGATGCGCTGGTTGGTACGGCCACAGCCGCTGACACCCTCCATAAACGCAGAAAGATCCCCGGTGGCAAAGCGGATCAATGGGTATCCCGGCTGAAGCGTAGTCACCAGCACCTCACCCACCTCGCCTGGTGCTACCGGATCACCCGTTCCGGGGCGGACAATCTCTACCAGCACTTGCTCATCTAGAATTAAGCCTTCGCGGGCCGGGGATTCGTAACCGATCAAACCCACATCCGCTGTCGCATAGGCCTGCAGTACGTGAACACCTTTAGTCGCCAACTCCTCACGCAAACTTGTGGGCAAGGCCTCGCCCGAGACCAGTCCAATAGTCAGGGGAGAAAGCGATACTCCCATCTCGTCGGCTTTATCTAGCAGAATTTTCAGAAATGAAGGAGTCCCGACATAAGCTCGCGGCCGCAAATGTGCTATCGCGCGCACCTGCAACTCACTTTGCCCCGTACCCGCCGGAAACACCGTGCATCCCAACGCATGAGCCCCGCCTTCGAGCATGAACCCAGCTGGCGTAAAATGATAAGAGAAGGTGTTATGTAACAGATCCCCTTCCCGACACCCAGCCGCATACAATGCTCGCGCTGTACGCCAGAAATCGCTACCTGTGCCTTGGGGCTCAAAAATCCCACCCGGTGAGGAAAAAACTCGAGGCAAAGTATGGCCAGAAAGCGCGCAGTATCCACCCAGTGGCGGGCTGTCTGCCTGCGCTTGTGCCAACTCCGACTTGCGCGTTACCGGCAGTTTTGCAAGGGCATCACGTACACTAACGGCATCAGGATTAACTTCCCCAAGCAAAGCCGTATAAGCCGGAACTTCACGCTTGGCATAGCGTAATTGCTCGCGCAATAACTCAAATTGCTCGGCCTCACGCTGTGCCGCATCGCGTGTTTCTAGAGCGTCGTAGTACTCGCCCATCTTAATCTTGGGGTTTGATGTTGCTTGTATTTGAACAATTGGGGTGACATGCGGCCCGAGTTCACGAACACAGACTGAGACGCTACTAACTCAACCAGCGCTTTCTTCGACGATAATGTTTTACGTTCCTGAAACTCTTTCTTTCTCCACCGCTAACCCCAAGATAAAACTCCTTTACGTCCTGGTTATCCAGCAAAGTTTTGGCGTCGCCATCCATGACGACTCGGCCATTTTCAAGAATATAACCATAATGACAGTAACGCAGCGCCATATTGGTGTTTTGCTCTGCCAATAGGAAAGTGACCTGCTCTTTTTGATTAAGCTGCTGCATGATTTCGCAGATTTCTTCAACCAAAGTCGGTGCCAAGCCCATCGAAGGTTCATCAAGCAGTATCATTTTCGGCCGGGCCATCAAAGCCCGCCCCACTGCTGTCATCTGCTGCTCCCCACCAGAGGTATAACCAGAGGTGCTGCTGCGCCGATCCTTGAGGCGTGGGAAGTAACCATAAACCAGCTCCAGATCCGCTCGGATCGAAGACGCGCCATCGGTACGTGTAAACGCTCCAGTCAGAAGGTTTTCCTCTACGGTCAAATGCTCAAAGCAACGGCGACCCTCCATAACCTGAATCACCCCACGCTTCACCAACTGGTTAGCTGAGAGACCCTGAATAGATTCACCGCGAAACTCAATGGTTCCCTTGGTAATGTCGCCGCGCTCGGCCATCAGCAGATTGGATATCGATTTGAGCGTAGTTGTCTTACCCGCTCCGTTGGCCCCGAGGAGGGCAACAATGCCCCCCTCGGGAACCTCGAGAGATACACCTTTTAGAACCAAAATGACATGGTCATATACAACCTCAATGTTGTTCACACTTAGCAGCGTTGCTGCTTTTTCGTTCAAGGTTGCTTCCATGAGACTCTGGCCTGTACTGGTTAACGTTAACCGCAGTCCGAACCCATTGACATGCCAGAGCGGGGCGTAATGCCCTTCTCTTTTGCATACGCAGCGGCAGAGGCCTCGATCATTGGACGAGTTATATCGTCGAGCGGCTCGATCCAATCGGAAACGAAGTTCCACTCCCCTCCATCCCACTGCTGGAACCAGAGTACGACAAAAGTAGGTTACATCGCGCAACAAGAAGGTGGCTTC
>JAAZZE010000109.1 GCA_014239255.1 Gammaproteobacteria bacterium | reverse complement strand
ATCCGATATTTGACCCACAGCGCTGCGGTATTGGTTTTCATCCACTGCACAGTTACCCGGCCATCATGGCCTACTTTGTAGGCCTGGCATTTAAGCCCGTGCGTATCGTGGCGGCAGGACTGCTCATCCACATGGCCATAGACAGCACCGATTGCCTGCAGATGATGCTTTAGCGGGTTTACTGTGCCCGCCAGATGGCCAGCCGGTTGTTGGCAGGCACGCGGGGAACCCATCGATGCCCCAGGCATGGTGCCACCCAAGCAATCAATTTATCTTGATATGCCTGACTATAAGCATAAGAATATAATTATATAAAGACTAAGAAGATCTGATTTTCGGCACCGCAAACCCAATGCTATCGTTTATGCGCTGGATAACTCATCTCCTTTGGTATCCAGAGCCCACCCTGTGCAGGTCTCTTTCCCCCCAATCTTGAGTCTGCGTCGGGCTTTTTCTTTTTTATCTTGCGATGCTGGTATCACGGCATCGCGCAGCATCAGTTGGAGTTAAGGCCAGCCTTTGTAAGGCTTAAAGCCCGCGAGCCATGGGCGATTTCCAGCCGTTTTGGCCGCGGCGCTGTCCACGCGTACCGTGAATGGATTGCAATGGTCGGGCCAATCGCCAGCGACGCTGGGCTTCTTTTTCCCAGACAGTAAAATTTCCCCTGCCGAGCAAGTGCTCCAGCTCATTGGGGTGAACGCCTTGGGCCAGGTGCTTTTCGGCCTGGCGGATAATCTCGCTCAGCGGTTTTTGCGACATAGCGCTAAAGTTTGTGCACTCAAAAGAAATGCGATTTTGCACCGGGCCCAGGTTCACCAGGTGAATCTGTCGCACCGGCACAATCTGCCCGTCTGTGTGACATTGGCCTGGTCGTGTCTGGGCGTGGATAATGGGCCAGCACCGCGTTGCCCGGAGACTTCTCTGCTATGAACACCAATTTGCTGTTGGCCGCCTTGGCGGTACTGGTAGCGCTCAACCTGGTGCTGTTGCTGCGCTTGTCCGGTCGCAAGACTTCGGGCGATGCTGAACAGGCGGTACGCGAAGAGTTGCGCGACGGCCGCGAGGAGGCCGCAAAGCGCAGCCACGAGTTGCGCGAGGAAGTCTCGGGGAGCCTTAGCAAAACCGCGCAGACGCTTTCTGGCACCGTGGGCCAGCTGGGTAATGTGCAAAAACAGCAGCTCGAGGGCGTGACCACCCAGGTACAGGCGCTGGTTGAGACCAACCAGCAGCGCCTTGAGGGCCTGCGCGCCACCATCAGTGAGCAGCTGAATGAGATGCGCGAGGCCAACGAGAAAAAACTCGAGGAGATGCGCCGCACGGTCGATGAGAAACTGCAGGGCACCCTGGAAAAACGCCTGGGCGAATCCTTCAAGCTGGTCAGTGAACGTCTGGATGCGGTGCACAAGGGTCTGGGCGAGATGCAGAATCTTGCCACCGGGGTTGGCGATCTTAAGAATGTGCTCACTAACGTCAAAGTTCGGGGCACCTGGGCCGAATACCAGCTCGAAGCGATTCTCGAACAAGTGCTCACCCCCGATCAGTTCGACCGCAATGTGGCAACTCGCGAGGATTCATCCGAGCGCGTCGAGTTTGCGATCCGCCTGCCCGGACGCAGTGATGATCCAAAGGATTGCGTCTGGTTGCCTATCGACTCCAAGTTTCCCCAGGAGGATTACCTGCGCTTAAGCGAGGCCGCGCAGAGCGCCGATGCCGAGGCAGTGGCGCAGTCCACCCGCGAGCTGTTGCGCTCGATCACACAGTCGGCCAAGACCATTGCCGAGAAATACCTCAATCCGCCGCAGACCACGGATTTCGCGGTACTGTACCTGCCTACCGAGGGTCTGTATGCCGAGGTGCTGCGCCAGCCCGGGCTGGTGAGCCAGCTGCAGCAGGATTACCGCGTGGTGGTCAGTGGCCCGACCACCATTGCCGCGCTGCTCAGCAGTCTGCGCCTGGGCTTTCGCTCACTCGCCATTGAGCAGCAGGCCAGCGAGGTATGGCAGGTGCTCGGCGCGGTCAAAACCGAGTTCGGCAAGTTTGGCGACGTGCTGGCCAAGGTCAAAAAGCAGTTGGCCACGGCAAGTAACACCATCGAGAGTACCCAGCAGCGTACCCGGGCGATGGCCCGGACCTTGCGTAAGGTGGAGCAGCTGCCCGGGACCGAAAGCGACGAGTTGCTCGAGCTGTTGCCGGACGATGAGCTCGAGCAGGACTGAGTGCCAGTTCGCCGTGCGCTTTAAGGGAAAATCGGCTCTGGTCTGTGGTGCGGGCGGCGGCATCGGGCTGGCCACAGCCAACCAGCTGCTTGCCGCCGGCATCGACGTTGCCCTGGCCGACATCAAGGATCAGCCTGCGGATATCGCCAATAGCGCTGGCCAGGCGACCTATTACCAGGGGGATCTCAGCGACGAGGCTTTTGTCAGCCAGCTGGCAGCTGACGTGGCAGCGGCACAAGGTGGCATTGATTACCTGGTTAATACCACCGGTGTACTGTGGTTCGATCGCGACCGTTCAGTGCTTGAAATGGATATGGACACCTGGGACCGGGTGTTTCAGATCAACCTCAAGTCATTTGCCTTGAGCGTGCGCCATGTGGCAGCGCATATGCGCACGCGCGGTGGTGGGGCGATGGTGCATATTGCCTCTATCGATGCGCTGCGTGGCGATGGCAAACCCCAGGATGCCTATGGCGCTGCCAAGGCCGGGGTGATCCGCCTGTCTAAGTCGCTGGCAATCCAGTTGGCGCCCGATGCCATACGCTCAAACACCATTTTGCCCGGGCCGGTACGCTCGCCAATGCAGGCGCGTTGGGCAGATGACCCCGAGGGGTTGGCGGCGCTGTCGGCACATATACCGTTGGGGCGGGTCGGTTCTGCCGACGATATCGCCGGCGCCTGCCTGTTTTTGCTCTCAGATGCCGCGGCTTTTATTACCGGTACCGAGCTGATCGTCGACGGCGGCTGTACCGCTCGCCCCTGAGCCCATGGATACCGAGATTACCGACGAGTTCCAGCAGGTACTGGATCTGTTGAGTGTGGCAACCCCGCCGGTGGTTTTTGTCACCGGCTCGGCCGGTACCGGTAAATCCACGCTGATCGATGTGTTGCGATCCGAGCTCGACAAAAACCTGGTGGTGGTCGCCCCCACCGGAGTCGCGGCACTTAACGTGCAGGGCCAGACGATTCACTCGCTGTTTCAATTGCCCCCCGGGCCGCAGCCGCGGGCCAAGCGTATCGTCGGCGCCGCCAAAGACGTAGTCGAAAAAATGGACGTACTGGTGATCGATGAGGTGTCGATGGTGCGCGCCGACCTGCTAGATGCCATTGATGATTCGTTGCGCCTTAACACCGGCCGTGACGGCGTGCCTTTTGGCGGCAAGACACTGGTACTGGTTGGCGATATGCACCAGCTGCCACCGGTGATCGCCGGCTCTGAGGAAAAGCGATTGTTCGAGGAGAGCTACGAGTCGCCGTATTTTTTCAGCGCCCGCACCTTGCGCGAACTGCCACTGGTGACGGTGACCCTGACACGGTCTTTTCGCCAGGCCGATGCGCATTTCATCGAGATGCTCGATCACATCCGCACCGGCAGCGATCTGGAGCAGACCGTGGCGCAGCTCAATCAGGCAGTCGACGAGGAGATGGTATCCGAGGAAACCCGATTGGTGTTGACCTCGGTGAACGCGCGAGCGCGCCAGTTTAACGAACAGCAACTGGCCCAGCTGCCCGGCGAGAGCTGGTCTTTTGATGCCGACGTTAACGGCGATTGGCTGGACAACGAATCACAACTGCCTTCACCGACCAAGCTCAAACTCAAAGTCGATGCGCAGGTGATGTTCACCAAGAACGGTACCGACTGGGTTAACGGCTCCCTGGGCCGGGTGGTGCATCTTGAAGAAGAAGTGATCGAGATCGAACTGTTGGGCGACGAACAGCTGGGCCAGAGTGTTTTCGTAGAACGCGAGTCGTGGGAGCGCTATCGTTACCAGTGGGATGACAAGCGTCGCCGGGTGGATACCGAGGTGATCGGCACTTACACGCAGTTTCCCTTTATCCTGGCCTGGGCCGTTACTGTGCATAAGGCCCAGGGCTTAACTTTGGAGCATGTACGTATTGATCTTGGCCGAGGGATGTTCGCACCGGGCCAGGCCTACGTGGCCTTGAGTCGCTGCCGTACCCTCGATGGCATCTCTTTTAACCGGGCCTTAAGTGCGTCCGACGTCAAATGTGATCCGCTGATCCAGTCGTTTTACCGCGCCATTGATCTTGTGGCCGACGGCGAGGCGGCTTAAGCCCGGGAATAAGCGGCAACAGCAACAGCAACTGAAGGCGCGAACGCTTATCCACAAATACCGATAGTTTTTTGGAAAATGGAGATCATGATTTATGCTTAATCGGTTATATGACGAGAAGCATCTTGTGCATCTTCAAACAATGGCAGGCCGAAGCGGCCACCAGCACCGGCCGTTAACCGGAGGGCTGTCCCAGTGACTACACCCCGTTTTTTGCCCCTGGCGGATTATCCGCGTTACCCAAAAGCCAAGATGCAAGAGCGCGCACACGCGCTGTGGCAGCAGATGAATGCCCGGCGCACGGTGCGCGATTTCTCGCACGAGAGCGTGCCGCGCGAGGTGATCGAAGAATGCATCCGTACAGCGGGCACGGCACCGAGCGGTGCCAACCAGCAGCCCTGGCATTTTGCAGTGGTGGCCGATCCCGCCATCAAGCGCCAGATCCGTGAAGCCGCCGAGGAAGAAGAGCGTGCTTTTTACGAGCACCGCGCCGCCAGCGAATGGCTGGACGCGCTCTCGCACTTGGGCACCGATGCCAACAAGCCTTTTTTGGAAACCGCGCCGTACCTGATTGTGGTCTTCGCTTTAGTACATCACATCGGCGCCAAGGGCGAGAAGATTAAGCACTACTATCCGTACGAATCCACCGGGCTTGCAACAGGCATGCTGATCACGGCATTGCACAATGTGGGCCTGGCCTCGCTCACCCACACACCCAACCCGATGAAATTTCTTAACCAGGTGCTGGGCCGCCCATCTAACGAGCGACCCTTTTTAATACTGGTAACCGGTTACCCGGCCGAGAATGTGCAGGTGCCCGATATTGAGCGGCGTGACCTTAGCGAGATCTGTACTTTTTATTAACTAACCGTCGAACAACTCTTTGGCCGCCGCCAGGCAGTTGGGCCGGTAACGCCACAGCCAGTTGCTGTAGTCGGGCTGTATAGAGGCACACAGTGCGTCTTTATCGTGTGCGTTATCCAGCAGCGCACGAATACTGGCTGCGGTATCAACTACCGCGCGCACCCAGCGCTTGCCGTTTTTCAGTTGAAACGAGCTCATCCCCGAGGGCATGAGGTAATCGACAAACGCTTGCGGCCACTCGCCCGTTTCCTGGCGGATGGCCATGGCATAAGTCGCAACCTGAAAGGCATGATCATCAACAATGCCCCGGCGCGGCTTGCCCGAGCTTTTGAGCTCGCGCACGGCATCGGCATAACGCAGATCAATAAAACCAATGACCGGTACTTCGATCCCTTGCAGGGTAAGGCGGATCGGATGCTGGTAAGCGAGCGGCACTGACCATTCGCTGACCACGGGATAACAGTGATCCAGGCACTGGCTTACCACCTTGCGCTCACGGTTGATATCCGCGGTGCGGTAGTCGTCTTCGGCGGCTTCGATCAGGGAATCGTAATGCTCAGTAGCGAGTGCACGCGCGCCTTCATGATCCAGCGTAACGTCCTCATCGAGCATCTGGCCGATGGTGTGATCGAGCGCCGAGCCGCGATGCATGGCCGGTGAGCCCGCTTCGCGAATGCCGTACACCAGGTACAAAATGCCCAGCGCCGGGTCGGCCCGGAACTGCAGCATGGAGGTGGCCGAAAGATGCTTAACTCCAAAGCGGGTAAAAGGGTCACTCACGCGAGCGGCCCGCCGCGCGTTGCCGGTGGATAAACTATTTTGTTTTTTATAACTCTCATTTCAGCGTTGGATCGGCTTGTATCTGATGCGGTGGGGCTGGTCGGCATCGGTCCCCAGGCGTCGTTTGCGGTCGGCCTCGTAATCGGCAAAGTTGCCGGCAAACCAGGTAAGCTGGCTGTCGCCCTCAAAGGCCAGTATATGTGTGGCAATACGATCCAAAAACCAGCGGTCGTGTGAGATCACCACGGCACAGCCCGGAAAATCACTCAGCGCCTGTTCCAGTGCGCGCAGTGTTTCCACATCCAGATCATTGGTGGGTTCATCCAGCAGCAACACGTTGCCGCCCTGGCGTAGCACCTTGGCCAGATGTACGCGGTTGCGTTCGCCACCAGAGAGCGAGCCGATATGTTTTTGTTGATCTGGCCCCTTAAAGTTAA
>JAAZZE010000108.1 GCA_014239255.1 Gammaproteobacteria bacterium | reverse complement strand
GGACCGGCAAAGTTGCCCACGGTTGACCTGGCAAACTGGCCACAGATCGCTGCACAGACTGGCGGACGGCGAGTTAACCTGGATACGCTGACTCCAGAGGATTACCGATCCTGGCGTATCGGTGAAAACCTGCTACTGAGCGGGCGTATCCTGACCGGACGTGATGCCGCTCACAAGCGAATCGCGGAACGTATTCAAACCGGTGAAGCGCTGCCTGAAGGCGTGGACCTTAATGGCCGGTTCATCTATTACGTTGGACCAGTGGACCCGGTAGGTGATGAAGTCGTTGGCCCGGCCGGACCGACGACCTCCACCCGAATGGATAAATTCACCGATACCCTGTTGGAACACACCGGCCTCGCTGGAATGATCGGCAAGGCCGAGCGCGGGCCGGCTGCGATAGAGGCGATACGTCGCCATGGCAGCGTTTATCTGATTGCGGTAGGCGGCGCAGCCTACCTGGTCTCTCGCGCTATCCAGGCATCGCGGGTCGTGGCTTTTGAAGATCTGGGAATGGAAGCGATCTATGAGTTCGAGATCAAAGATATGCCCGTAACGGTCGCAGTCGATAGTACCGGCGCCTCGGTACATCAGGAAGGGCCCCGTCTATGGCGCAAGCAAATTGAATCGTTTCCGGTGCGTGTCCCCTGATAACAGATAAAAACACTATGCTCGCCCGACCTCGCCTTTTTACCCGCTGTGCCGCAATACTCCTGGTACTGCTCTTACCCGTGTCTACCCACGCCGAGGAAAACAGCCCAGGCACGTTTATGGGGGCAATGGACACGACCCATCCCACCTGGTTCAAGGAGAGTTTTTTAGATTTCGAAGAGGATATCGCCCAGGCCACGGCCGAAGGTAAGCGCCTGGTGCTGTATTTCTGGCAAACGGGCTGCCCCTACTGCAATGCCCTGGTTGAGCACAATTTCACCCAGCGTGATATCACCCAGACGATGCGTGAGGATTTTGACCTGGTAGCGATCAATATGTGGGGTGATCGCGAAATCATCCAGGTGGGAGGGCAAGAATTTAGCGAGAAAACTCTCGCAGGGGCGCTCAAAGTGCAATACACCCCGACGTTGCTGTTCTTCGATGAGACACGCAAGGTCATACTGCGCCTAAACGGCTATTATCCGCCAAACGATTTTCGTAAAGCACTGGCGTATGCAGGTAACCAAGAAGAGAAACACGGCACCTTTGCTGACTACCTGACAAGCCAGGCAGGCAGTTCGGCTGACACCACCCTGCACACTGAAGAATTTTTTGACACACCGCCTTATGATCTATCGCTGCAAAGTGGGCGGGCGCTGGCTGTCTATTTCGAGCAGGGTCAATGTCGTGAGTGTGACACACTGCACCAGCAAGTACTGTCACAACCGATTGTGCGTACCCAGGCCAAAAAGATGCGCGCGGTACAGATTGACATGTGGTCCGACACGCTCTTGATCACACCGGATGGACGCAAACTGAGTGCACGGGCATTTGCCCATGAACTGAATGTGCAATTCGCACCCACGGTGGTATTCTTTAACGCCAACGGCGTCGAGGTAATACGCCTTGATGCGGCCTTTCGCACTTTTCACACCCAAGGCATTATGCGCTACGTCAACGACCGTGCTTATGAGCATGAACCCAGTTTCCAACGCTACCTGGGAACATACGTGGAACACTTGCAAGAGCAAGGTTTCGATATTGATATTTGGAGTTACGAACAATCGGTCAGCCGCAACGGGCAGGCTGTACTGATCGACTGACAATCCACACCGCCTAGTAACAACTGTATTTATGAGGCCTCCTGATTACATCCGTGAGGATTTCGCGCGCGAGCCACTGGATCCGACTTTGCTTGCGAGTGAGCCCATGACACAGTTCGAATCGTGGTTTTCAGAAGCCTGCACCGTCGATCCAGAAGCCCCCAATGCCCTTAGTCTAGCTACTGCCTCTTTAGCAGGGAGACCAAGTGTACGCACAGTATTGCTCAAACTCTACGATGAATCCGGCTTTATCTTTTTTACGAACTATGGCAGCCGTAAGGGCCGTGATCTCAGCGAGAACCCCTTCGGCTCAATGCTGTTTCCATGGACCCGCCAGGGGCGTCAGGTCATTGCCAATGGTCCGGTCACTCGTATCTCAAGCGCCGAGTCACTGAAATACTTCCTAAGCCGCAGCCGCGGCAGCCAGTTAGGTGCCTGGACATCGACTCAAAGCAGCGTGATTTCAGCGCGATCCGTGCTCGAATCCAAGTTATATGAAATGAAAAACAAATTCTCCAACGGAGAAGTACCACTTCCCAGTTTCTGGGGAGGCTACCGACTGAAGCCAGAAACAGTTGAATTCTGGCAGAGCCAGGCTGACCGCATGCACGATCGCTTCCTCTACAGCCGCGACACCGGCGGACACTGGCAGGTAGAACGTCTTGCGCCTTAGCGTTTTTTGACTACACGAGCCAATACCAGTCGTTGGCGCTGGATGTCACCACCTTAAGAGTCAGGCTGCTCGATTGCACCCATGTTTTCTGCCGGCAAGCGCACCGGAAATTGTGCACGAATAGCCTCATCAAGAGCTGTCGGGATATGTACCGGTCGAGGAGCACCAAGAATCTGTGCCACTCGTTCGCGGGCATTTTCGAGCAGGTCTGGGCGGCCTTTCTCGTTCCACTCTTTGGGGCTCAGACGATCACTTACCTCGGGATACACGTAATCGCGCTGCATTAACGACATGGTCTGGCTGTGCCCCAGAAAATGGCTTGGCCCTTCGATACAGACCTCCCGAATCGCATCAATCGATAGTGACTCGTCGGTCACCTCAATGCCACGAATGGTGCGGTTGATTGCACCCAGCATATCGTTGTCAATGACGTAACTCTCAAGGCAACAACCCAACAGGCTGGCGTGCATTCCAGCAGCCTCGTAGATCAGATTAGTGCCGCTGTGTCCGGCCAGCACGTTGGTATAGGCCTTCTCGTAACCGGACTGCGCATCTGGCAGCTTGGCATCAGCCATGCCTGCAGCAATGCCTGTGGGCAGATCATAGTAACGCCCCATCTGGCCGCAGGCCGCCATCAGCACTGCCTGTTCACCACTGCCGCCGCTCATTGCCCCTGTGCGTAGATCAGAGACAAAAGGCCAGGTGCCGAAAATGCACGGATGACCCGGCTGAAGCAGGTTGACATAGACCAGTCCTCCCAGCACCTCAGCAACTTCCTGCACCACGGCACCTGCCAGTGCCGCAGGGCTGGTAGCACCGGCCTGGCCAGCTGCCAGCAGCAATACGGGCATACCGCGACGGACACAAGCTTCCAGCACCCGGCAGGCGTCTTCGGCAAAACGCATTGGGGGAACAACGAAGCAGCACGAGCAACTGACAAAAGGTCGTTCACGCCACGCCTGCTCGCTGCCAGCGATCATTTCCAGCATTTCCATAGCCTGATCGACATGTGCGGGGTCCACAAAACTGGTACCCACATGTTTGCGGGTACCGGCAACCGCCGCGTAACATGTATTGAAATCCATCTCAGCTGGATCTTCGATATCGCGCAACACCATGGACCGTTGAAAAAAATGAATGTGCTCCATCTCGTCAACAATACGCGCGGCATCGTATAGGTCCTGAGCTGTGGATTCGCGGTACTCGCGCTTGACCGTGTCCACCACATGCACAGCCGCACCCGCAGTGCCGAAATAGGTACGACTGCCACTCAGATGCAGATCAAAACGCGAATCCTGCCCATATAGCGTGATATTGCGCGCACAGCGGGCCAAGGTATCTTCGATTAGCGAGCGGGGGAAAAGTAACCGGCCATCGTCCGTCAACGAGCCACCGGCCCGAGTCACCAGGTCTACACAAGAGGGTAAGGCATTGGCAAAACCGATAGTCTCAAGGATCTCAAGCGCCGCTTCATGGATACGGCTGACCTCATCCTGAGTTAATGGCTGATAGCGCCCACCAGACAGTCCCGGGCGCACCGGTTTTTCATTTTCGGGTATCGGTGCCGCACGCAATGCCTGTCGTGCCGTCCTGCCACCCATCCGATTAGACTTTCCTGTCATCTTTGCCCCCTGCGACTCGGCTCGATGCATCCTACTTTAATCAGAAATCAGAACGCTCAGTCTGGCGACCACGTTTGTCTGCACGCAGCAATGTGGTCGCCATTTCATTGTCTCTGAGCATGACCCGTTGATACGTCGGCAATATTCCAAAAGCAGACTGCGCTCCGGGTTCTACAACACCCCCACTCAGGAGTATGCCACTGTGGCCTGCGTTCGCAGCCAAGCGTACCGTTTCGGCATTGTAGTCGCCGTTTCCCCCGAAGGGAACGGAGAAGACAGAAGTTTTCTGTATCTTTGGCAAGTTGTTCAGAAAGCGCCAGTTCTCATCGATTTCGCGCCACTGCTCAGTTTCGTTAAGCGATGCCATTACGTAATGGTTAAGACTGTGACTGCCATAACTCAACAGCGGATGAGCCAGCAATCCCGCGCTGGTGGGCGTATAGATTCTCTGAAGATCGGCCGGCAACTCGATTTCTGTCAGGAAATCATCTAAAACGCTCTCAACCGCGCGACTATTGTTTCGCGGATCTTTGGTATAGCGATAAAAAGGCTCATCCGACTCGCGAACAAATTTATCGGAGTGACGGTGCTCAAACTCGGCGACCCGACTGGTATTGATAATAAAACGTATCTTGTCCCGCCAGAAAATACCGCCGTCCATGAAGGCATGGTTAACAAAAATAGTGAGCGGAATCTGCAACGCTTCAAATACGCCCAGTGCCTCATCGGTAATACAGCGATACCCGTCATCCGCAGTAACAGCGGCCAATCCGGTACGATCTTGCGCCATGCAATATTCATCGAGCGGCAAGAATTGAAAATAACGGGAAAGCGTTTCTAACTGGCGGAACAGGAGCCCAGGCGCTACATTGTGCAAGCCTTTCACAAGCGCGGCTGGAGGGGAACTGAAAGTGCCGTGATAAAGCAGCACTATGCCCACACGCTTTGCCAGCCCCTCTAGTGTCTGCTGCTCGGTACTCATCAGTATCTGCCATCCTCCAAGCCAATCAAATTTTGCCCTACGCGAGCCCAGTAGCTAAAGGCTAAACTACGAGGACCATTTCAGGCAAAACAAAAATGTCAGTTTCAACTACCCAATTTCACCTGAGCGCGCAGGAAATTCTCAGAACTGTGCAATTCGGCCCACTGGTCGACGCCCTTGAATCAATGCACCGTGAGGCTCCAGCCGACGTTAGGGATATGCTTTTGGAGCAGGCTGGCTCTGAGGAAAAGGACTATTGCCTGATCAGGGCTGCCTGGCAACGCGGCGAGGCCTTGGGGGTCAAGATCGCCAGTATCTTCCCCGAAAACCGGACACTTGAGCTTCCGGCTATCCACGCGGCCTACATTCTTTTCGATGGCGTCACTGGCGTGCCTTTGCAGTCTATTGACGGTACGGCACTGACTTACCTTAAGACCGCGGCCGACTCGGCATTGGGCTCACGACTGTTGGCACGATCTGACTGCCGGCGCCTGCTGATGGTCGGCGCGGGCGCCATGGCACCTTATCTCATCGAGGCGCATTGCACGGTCCACCCAGGTATCGACAACATCCAGATCTGGAACCGCTCTGCCCACAGACGCGATGCGCTAATCGAACAGCTACGCCCATCACGCCCTGCGGCCCCGGCTGAAGACCTCGATACTGCTGTCGCCTGGGCCGACATTGTCTGTTGTGCCACTATGACAACAGACCCACTGATTCGTGGCGAATGGCTAAGCCAAGGTACTCATCTCGATCTGGTTGGCGCTTTTCGCACCGACATGCGTGAAGCAGATGACGAAACACTTCGCCAAGGGAGGCTGTTCGTGGACTCACGCCAAACCACTATCGGCGAGATCGGCGAACTACTTATCCCAATGAACGCCGGAGTCATAACGAAAGAAGACGTGCTTGCCGACCTTTATCAGTTGTGCGCCGGTCATCCGGGGCGTGGCAACCCAACCGAAATCACAATATATAAAAATGGCGGAGGCGGCCATCTTGACCTGATGACCGCACGCCACATCCGAGAACGCTGCACCTAACCCTGGGACGGCAGGCATGAGAAATAAATTCTCAGTTGTCGCTAGCCCGAACCTCATTGTCCGAACCAGCTACCCCATCGAGAACTTCCTGGCGGGAGTTTAGCAACAGATCATCATAGTTTGTCTGTGCGGCCTCGCACAGACCCAGATTTCCGGTAAAACGGTCAACTAAACCCTGCGCCACAATCCAACCTCCTGCCGTTATCGCCGCCAGACCCCATGTGGCGCCTGTCTTTAACAAACCTTCCGGATCTGCCTCCGATCTACGTGGCTCGGTCAATGTTCCGACTACGCGAAGAGATGGGACCAGGCTTGCCGCCGATACGCCAAAACCTTTGAGTGCCTTGGATTTGA
>JAAZZE010000107.1 GCA_014239255.1 Gammaproteobacteria bacterium | reverse complement strand
GGGCCTTGGCCCCCGCCAACTAGCTGGCTTTTGGAGCGAAAGCCTGGGCGCCCGGAAACCGCGGGGCCGAGCCGGCGGCGGCCTCAGGAAGTAGTGAAGTCGTGTCATGTCTGTACGGTCCTCGATATGGATCCGAGTAGCCGGCCTGAAAAATCATAGGGCATATTTATCATCGTCGAACTCAATGTATGAAACGGTTTAAAAAGTCGCGCCAAGGCCCATTTCTTGAAAATGGGCACGGCACATGCCAGTCTTGGTCAAAACGTCTTCATACCTCAGTTGTTTATCATGCGGGCCGACATAATACATTACGTCGTTTACCTGGAAGTCGGTAATCATTTCATCAGTATCGTCCGGTACAATTGATGTCACAACAGCATGGTATTGAGGAATAAGATTCTACGGATTGCGCCAATCAATATCAAAGAAATGTGCGACCCGCTGATCAAGAGCACGCTTGTCGCTAACGACAGTGTGCTAACGTTCTTTGGGTGATCCCTGAAATACCCCGCCAGAGTGAGTGAGCCCTATGACCAGATCCATTGATTACTATTTCTCTGTTATCTCGCCCTGGAGTTATCTCGGTGATGCTCGTCTGAGGGCGATCGCAAGCCGTCACCAGGTGACCTTGAACCACAAGCCGATCAGTCCCGGGACGATTTTCTCCCGCACGGGCGGTCTGCAGCTGAAAGACCGTTCGGATCAGCGCAAGGCTTACCGCATGCAGGAACTCACCCGCTGGAGGGATCATCTGGGCGCCGAGCTCACCCTTGAACCCCGGTTCTTTCCAACCAATGACCAGTTGGCGCACGGTACCGTTGTCGCAGCCCGGCAGTCTGGAGATGACCCATCAGAGCTGGTCCATGCGCTGATGCGCGCCTGCTGGGTCGAAGATCAGGATATTGCTGATCCATCGGTGGTCAGTGCTGCACTCACGACAGCGGGTCTTGATGTGGACAAGCTGATAACCCTGGCCAAGAGCGAGGCGAGCCGAAATGAAGTCGATGCCAATACCGAAGAGGCCATTTCCCGAGGCGTGTTTGGTGTACCCGCCTACCTGATTGGTGATCAGTTGTTCTGGGGTCAGGACCGTCTCAAATTTGTAGAGCGGGCGCTTGCCCTTTGAATTCCGTTTATCCATCTATCCGGAGCAGCTAGGCGTATGTCGGAAAACACACTTGAGTTCAAAGTGGTTGCTACGGGGCTTGAATTTCCAGAAGGTCCGGTGGCACTGCCTGACGGCAGCGTACTGGTGGTTGAGATCAAGCGCGGGGTCATCACCCGCGTGCTACCAGACGGCGGTAAAGAGACCGTGGCGACACCGGGTGGCGGTCCTAACGGCCTTGCCATGGGCCCGGACGGAAAATGCTTCGTTTGCAACAATGGAGGTTTCCAGTGGCATGTCGACGAGATGGGCGTTCGGCCGACCATCCAGCCTGCTGACTACAGTGGGGGTCGAATCGAGGTTGTCGACCTTGAAAGTGGTCTGGTTGAGATCCTTTATACCGAGGCCGACGGTGTACCGCTGTCAGGACCCAATGACATTGTTTTCGATGAGCACGGTGGGTTCTACTTCTCAGATCTGGGCAAGGTCCGGCCCTACGACCAGGATCGAGGGCGCGTACTCTATGGCCTTGCTGATGGCAGCGGAGTTAAAACGGTGGCACACCCCGTAGAGATGCCGAACGGTGTTGGCCTCTCGCCCGATGGCCGAACGCTTTACGTCGCTGAGACGCCACCGGCAAGGCTATGGGCTTTTGACCTCATAGCCCCGGGAGAAATTGCTGCCCAGCCTTGGCCTTCGCCTCACGGTGGACGGTTCGTTGCCGGGTCTTCAGGTTATCAGCGCTTCGACAGTCTGGCCGTGGAAGAGGGCGGGCGGGTCTGTGTCGCGACTCTGATCAACGGCGGCATCAGCGTGATCTCCCCCGAATCCGGCGATGTTGAACACATTGCGTTCCCCGACCGCTATACCACGAACATCTGTTTTGGCGGGCCAGACCTTGCAACCGCTTACATCACACTCTCGCAAAGCGGACAGTTGATAGAAGTGCCGTGGCCCAGGCGCGGGCTCGGGCTTGCGTACCTCAACAACTGATGCTCGCGCCGAGCGCTTGCAAGGCTTCACGGCAGATATAGGAGCATGCCTTGTGGCTGGCAGAACTGCAAAAAGGTAGGGTCAAATACGCCGTCTTAAGTTCTGTGGGCTGCCCAGAGGGCACCGTGATAGAGAATCTGGCGCCGAGGACCTCTTGCGATTCACGGTGAAGCATGGCCGCCACACGATCAAAGATATAACGGCGCGGCCTCGGCTCTGGCTCAAAGTTGCCGACCGGCACTCTTGCTGGTTTGCCCCCGGTTTAATGGTCAGTCCGAGAAACGTTTGGCAAAGAAATCGACCATCTGTGGTACCAGATTGTCACCCATGCCTTGCTCCACAGCCGTTGTCAGCGCCTCATTAGCGCATGCCGACATGATGGTATTAGCGCCCAGATCCTGAGCCATCTTCCGGTAGTAGCCCACATCCTTGGCTGCATTGCGCACCGAGAAGGCTAACGCTTCTGGGTTGCTGTCTATGCCATAGGCTTTGATGAAATCCATCATACCGGACTGCAACGGCCCCGCAGACATCACATCATATAATCCCTGCCGGGACACACCGGCCAGGTCCGCCATAGCAAACGCCTCGGCCATGGCGTTGGCAGTGGTCATTGCGAAAAAGTTGTTGATCAATTTGATTTTATGACCCGTTCCCAGCGCACCCAGGTGGAATACATTCTCACCCAGGTCGTTTAGCACCGGGTGGATCTGATCAAATGCAGCTTGATCGCCGGAGCACATGATGTTCAGCAGTCCATCGACCGCATGTGAGGGTGTCCGGCTCAACGGTGCGTCCAGATAGGTCGCTCCAGCTGCGGCCACTTTCCCGCCCAACACCTTGGTTGACTCCGGTAATGAGGTGCCAAAATCAATCACGATCACTCCCGACTTTAATCCGGCTATTACGCCATCAACCCCATTCATCCGGCTCTCAACTGAGGCAGAAGTATCCATGCACAGCATGACGATATCGCTTGCCTTGGTCAGTTCTCGGGCGTTCACGGCCTCAACCGCACCTTTGGCTACGGCAGCATCAATGCGAGGTCTCGATACATTCCCCATAACGGTCAGGCTATAACCAAGGGACTGTAGGCGCTCTACCATGGCAGCGCCCATCAAGCCTAGGCCGATAAATCCGATGTTTGGTTTTGTCATTATTTTTCTCTAAATTTGTTGCAGCGGGGGAATGGTTCGGGGCAACGCCCCGGGTAAAATTATCGACCCAGCGACTTTAGCCTGGGCGTAAGACCGCCAAATTGGACAGGGTTACGCTGGCTACAAATTGCGCAAAGTCAAAATCCGATTGCCCAGCTGTATCGATCAGCTCAAAGCGGAGTTCAATACCCGTCTCCTGGCGCATCAACTCCAGCGCCACCGGAAATCGTGTCTGGCGTATGTAATTACCAATAAGGCCACAGCGAAGGCTTTTCATTGCGTTCGATCGCCCATCAGCGCGGCCTCGATCTGCAGGGTTGCAGCAAGCGTCTTGGCCGCATCCCGCGCATCAATCAACGGCGCCGCGCGTCCTGCGACAACATCAGCAAAATGTTCGAGCTGAGCCACCAATGGTACCCCCTCAGCGCAGGAGATTTTGCTCGGCTGCGCGGCCTGTGACCAGTCCTTTGCCTCACCCCAGAGAGTCAGTGAGGGAAAACTGATCGCGCCTTTGGTCCCGGTGATCCACAGCATGTCCTGATTTGTGGTGCCAATATTGGGGTTCTCACCAGTGCCCGCCTCAAATCCCCAAGGCGATGGACTGGTATCGGCAAAGGCAAGCGTAGCCACAGTACCATTGGCGAATCCCAGGGTGACGCCGCCGCTTTCGATCCGGCCCTGCCCGCGCAATGCGCTGGAGCCAAAGCCAGACACATGGATAAGATCGCCAAACAGATACCGCAGCAGGTCCAGCTCGTGCACCAGATTGATCATGATTGGCGAACCTGCCCGTCCTGCCCGCCAAGGCACATCAAAGTATTCATCCGGCTTGCGAACTGCCCAGATCATCGAGGCCAAGACCGTTGTGCCAATCTGTCCTGTATCCAGCAGCTCTTTCAACGCACCCACTTTGGGGTGATAGCGCCGATGATGCCCTACCAAGGCCACTACACCAGCATGCTCAACAGCTGCGACAATACTGTCGGCCTGTTCAAGAGTGCTCGCTACTGGCTTTTCGATCACCATATGCCACCCACGCTCGGCCGCCGTTTCGGCATTGGCCGCATGTAGATCGGTGGGGGTGGCAATTATGATGCCGTCAACCGGTACATCAACCGCTTCAATACAATCAAAGCTGGCGACTGGAGCAACAGCTCGAACTTTTGGGTCCGGGTCGATCACCCCGACCAGGTCAAATTTTGGATGATCAAGAACATGGGCGATGTGGCGTGCCCCGATCAGTCCGCCACCTGCCACTACAATGCGCATTGATTCTCTTTGTCAGTCTCCAGCCATACTATTTTCACACAAGGCTGCTAAGTTTCTATTTTAGACTACCTGAAGAGCATCTTCGCGCGGTCCAGTAGGGTGGAAAAGCGAGCCAGCCGGATCTTGCGCTCAAAACCCCAACGGCAGCGCCGTAAGAATCGAAGCAGGGTCTTCAACTTGCCGTACGGCGCAATGAGAGAAAGCGCCTCCTCGTCATCGATGCGTTCAAACCGTCCGTCATAGGATCGAATAAACTGATATGGCACGCCATGGGCAAGTAGCTGCTCCAACCAGACAGTATAAAAGTCGACCAAAGGATAAAGGTTTAACTGCGCCTTTCGTTTCGCGCCATTGTAGGGTATCTCGCTGCAATCACGGCGAAAACCGATGCCGCCGACTTTGCGCGTTTCCAAACGCTGGCGCAGCTCTTTCTCGCTCGTTACCAGAATAAAGGCGTTAGTAACCTTTTCTTGACGTAGAATTCGCAAACCATGGGGATAATTAGCAGCGGCAGGGCGCTGCAAAAAATGCCCAGCTCCCGCTCGCACGCTGGACAGATCCATATGCAGGATATCCCCGGAACAGAACTGAAAATCTGGGTCGAGACTCAAATCGCGCAGATGGACCGAACGCGCCCCTTCGTAACCGGGCACTTCAGTGCACAAGTGCCTCATAAAGAAAGATTTTCCTGCGCATGAGAACCCCATTACCAACTCGATACCCGGCAGTGAGGGCGGTCGAAATTGAGCGTCCCCCACGGCGGTTTGAAGGTAAGCTCTTTCCTTCATTTCTCTGTGCTTCCCAATCGCCGATACTAGAGGATAGCAAACTTGTGACAATCCCGAAAAAGTAGAGGGCTAGGTCCGCTCAGCGACCTAGACACACTTAGCGCTCCAAACCTGGCTAGGACGCCTTCTTCTAACATGCACAAAAGTGAGTGTATCAGCGACCTCCCCTATATGCTCGAACTAGTCGACCAACAGAGTGTTTATTGTTCCTATCCACAGCTTATTACTATTGCCTTTATGGATTTCATAAACTTCCTTTATTTCTAACAAATGCAGAAAATAATTATTCTGAATTTGCAGCCTTAAGAACTTTTAGCTTTTACTAATCTTCTTTATCAGACTTGCATAAGTTTTCTGTAGCATCTGTGATTCAGATTCAGCTAAGTTTGAGCGCCTTTGCAAACGCAAGAACGTTTTATCCTTTGAAAACTCCGGTAACTTTATTTTTTTTCGACAAAAATCACTAATTATATCTATTTTATTCCAGATATCTTCATAGCCGATAATCAGTAAGTCAAATTCTTGCGGTTTATTAAACTCATCAAACATTCTTTCTAAACATAAACTATCTTTTTCATAAATTTTATCGTAATCACTAAAATCAGCTTTAAGATGCTCAAAATGTAATTTTACCCAATCAATTCCTTTCTCTTCCCCACGTTGTTTGACTGATAATACAACATCAATTGGATCTCCATATAAAAAAATGACCTTAACAGCCGTGCCAAACTGTTTAACAATATCATCAGGGTACAGATGGTTTGTCTCTCTTTTAGGCCCAGCCATGTTTATTTTGTTTGCTTTAAATACGCTATACAGCATTGATGAACCACAACGACCAAGGGTGGTTATTATAAATTCACTCATAAGTTATTATGATATTGTGATAAAAGGTAAATGGTGTTCCGGCCAACCTAAACAGGACACTTCTATTTGAGAGTTTTTAAAGTTCACTGGCGACATATCGCCATTGCAGTAATGAAATTTTTCCTGATTATAATGCCGCATCTAACGGCCACGTCTTGCTTCATATGCTCACGCGTAGGCTGGGCCACTTTAAAGATCCAATCGTACTTTAAGCTACCGAAGAAACCTCTACAACTGCATTATCCCAGCAAGCCCCTACGTCGCCCATGCTGGCTCTTATGCCATAGCCCTTGAGCAATTTACCAAATCGCTTACCTAGTGTACTGAGATCCA
>JAAZZE010000106.1 GCA_014239255.1 Gammaproteobacteria bacterium | reverse complement strand
TCCCGTACAGAATCTTCCACGCTGCTAGGGGAGGCGAGCAAGGTTTATGCCGTGGGTAAAACCGTAAATGGGAGCAAACAAGAACAATATCCACGGGTTTTCTATGAAGAGAACCCAGATCAGGGTGCCAGCGAGCAGCGTGTAAGAGATGGTGAGTGCGCGCTTACCACCCAGCCTGTCTCCAAGACCACCCATGACGATCCGACCTACAATGCTGGCCCCACCAATAGCAGCCAAGACCTGGGCAGCCCGCCCGGGGGCAAATCCCAAGTCCCTGGCATGAGGCACAATGTGGACCATGATTGCCATCAGGCAGAAAAATACGAGGAACTGACCGGCACAAAAAATCCAGAAGTTTGGCGTAGCCGCTGCATCGCGCAGTGTCATGCCAGTTTCACTCGAGGCAGTGCCTGATGTAGCTGGTGGCTCATTGCTGAGGGTGGGGTTCGGTGCCGAGGGTGGATCCCGCCGCAAGAACGGTGCCAAAAACACGAGTGCAAACGTAGAGGCAATACTGATGAACAGGCAGGCGGTCCGCCAGTCGTAGACCGCCAGCACACTGGCAAGCAACACTGGAGTAATGAACTGGCCCACACCAGCGCCTGCTTTGACGATACCGGACATCAAGTTTCGTTGAGTTGTGAACCACCGTGCGACCGTGGATAACGTGAGGACGTCGTGCGTGCTAAACCCCACCGCTGCGAGCACGCCATAAAATAGATAGAGTTGCCACGGTGCCTGGATCAAATACATAAGGGCGTAACCAATGCCGTGGATCACAGCGCCCGCAATCATGATTCGACTGGGTCCAAATCGATCATTGAGTTTTCCGATCACGACCCCAACGAATCCGGTTGTGAGGAGAAATACTGAGAATGCGCCGGAAATAGTGGTACGGTTCCAACCAAAGGCCTGTTCGAACTCCAAGAACAGCAGCCCAAATGTGAACAGAATACCAACATAGACAACCTGAATCGAAAAGCAGGTGCCAACGATAACGTAGCTTTGAGAGCGTCTAGTGCTCAACGCCAGATCCAGGAGTTGAGAGTTTCGGCCGGCCGGTAGTAGTAGTCATTTTTCTCCAAAGAGGTGTCTTACGAGGGCTATGCCCGTATGCTAAGTAAAATCTAGCGAAGATGATAGCGTGTCCGTATTGATGTTGACCGTCGCTATAGAAAACTGCATTAGCTAAAGCGTACCGGCGAATACCTCGCCCAAGCGTTCGACCTTCAATCTAGGCACCACCGGCACGGAAAGCGAGATTTTTTTTGCTACCGGCCACGCGTTGGCCGCCAACCCATAACTTTGATGGCCGATGAATGCGTCGCAACCCTGGATATCCCAATTCAAGCCGATATCCTGAACCTGTTGAAATCACTGCAACAACCACACGGCCGTAGGTTTTTGTTCATCTCCCATGGAAGTTGCTGTACCAACCATAATAGCGCACTAGATATTCTCCCCGGTCTGGCACCGATTGGATAAGAAACTTTAGCCACCGTGCTCCCTGGCATGGCCTGAAAATTACGTTTCAGGGTGGCTTGCTGCAGTAGATCACAACACCCTGACCGCCTTGTACGACATCTTCTATGGAGAGGGATAGCGCTCCCTATAGAGCTGCGCTCGGTCGAGCGCTTACAGCGTCATGCCATCGCCTGGCACGGGTCGCATTCTGAGGTAATGACAACTTTCGCCATGTCGCAAAATCAATCAATACCAGCAAATCAATATCGGCCACAGTAAACGCGTCACCGGCTACAAATGGTTTGTCGCCAATCAAGTCATCAACCTCGGTGAGGAAGCGTTCGATTCTGAGTTTGCCCCGCTCAGCAAGCGCTGGGATCTGTTCATAGTTGCCCGGGCCAGTCAGAGCGCGGCCCTTAAATCCTGGGGCTGAATTTCGCAGGTACTCTGCCATGGCCATAAAGCCACCCGTCTCAATATGCCACTGCAGATCGGCGATGTGGCCCCGATCGCTTGGACTTATGCCCATTAGCGGCGGATCAGGATACTTGGCATCAAGATAGTGCCAGATCGCAGTGGTACTCGTAAAACAGGTGCCATCTTCGAGCTGCAATACTGGTACTGTACCGTAGGCATTCAAAGCCACAAATTCCTCCTTAAGGTGCTCGCCCGCACGAAGGTCAACTTCGATGGTTTCGACCTGAATGCCTTTTTCAGCAATAAAAATTCTGGCGCGGCGCGGTGATGGCGCAGTCTTACAGTCATAAAATCTCACAGCTTTACCTCCATGAAAATGGCAAGTTATATACCTCTTGGGGTGACCAGTGGTACTCGGGTTGGCGGTTTTGGACGTCCAATTTACTCCTCTTTCAGGATTGCAAATGCATATATCGTTGTGTCACTTACGGCTTGTGTCAGATTATTGAAATTCTAACTGCAGGAGCATTAACCCAGATCTTGATCTGTAAAACCTACGAGAGTCCCAATCGATACTCAAACCCTGGCGCCAGGCCCGGTATTACCAATCCCTGATGGTTATTTTGGCTCACCCATCGCCAGTTACTCGTAGGGAAATCTTCGGTAGGTCTGCTTGTAGAGCGGGTTCGAGTTAGAGCCGACCCAGGCTAGCCTGAACACTTTAGAGTGTTGTTACAACTCGATATATGACGCATAGGAGCATCAGTGCCGACGGATAGAACGTCAGCGCAAAACCGGTAGCACGTGATGGTGCCCCTCTGGTATAGCCAAAGAAAAACAGAATCCGACCAATGGCAAAACTGAGCGCAGCGAGCGGAATGACTGAAAGCCATGTCCCTGGCATAAGCAGCGCCCAACTAGAGTAGACGAGGATAGCGAGCATGGTCTGCTCAAGGGTATTTTGTAGCAACGCCTGTAATAACTTCGCCTTGACTGTGCCTTCAGTGAGGCCAGCCCCATCAATATCATCAGGCGTAAAAAAGCGATGTCGCGCAAGTCTTCCTATCGAGAACACCAGGAACACACACACCAAGACCATTGACGCGGTCGCAACCCGGAGTCTTTCAATAATCTCCACCGACGTATCAAAATCCAACGGATTAAGCCGGACGCCCAGAATGATCACTGCAAGCGCTGACACAAAACCAATCAGCATGCCCAGTGCTGTGCCTCTTTGTTTATGCGTCAGATTCATTTTTGCCACGCGGAGGTGAATTTAGACTTCAAGTAACTTATTCAGAACTATTGTCCCAGATACGCCAAAAAATTTGTTTGCCTACATGACACGCGTGTGTCAGTCAAAATATTTTGCTCGTGGTTACTGTTTAACTCCGCTATTCGGAACATTTTATGCAAGTTCACCCGGCATGTCGACTTAGAGATCGACCGAAAAGACTCGACTCTCGGGGGTCAAATCTATCTTGGCCACCCAGAGCGGGCCTTACAGTCGGCCACGTGCAAGCCGCGCGCCCTCAACCATCACTTTGAGCTTGAGCCGCGCGACTGCCGGGTCGAGCGGCACAAGACCACAGTCCGGTGCGACCTGGATCTGATTGGGCGCCATGTACTCTGCGGCCGCCAGCAGACGGTCCGCAACCTGCTGTGCAGTTTCGATACGTTCAAATCCCAGCGCACCATTGTCGATGCAGCCAAAAAGAATAGTTTTGGATGGACATAGTGTAAGCAGGTCAGGACCGAGTCCGGAAGCTTCGAACTCCAAAGCCAACTGGTCAACCTTCGAGCGTTCCAACTCACCGAGTATGTTGGGATAAGCATCGACGATCGGCCGCGGCACCCCAGGCATGGGGTAACTGTAACAAACGTGCACGCAGGTTTTAGCATTGAGCCCTTCAATACACCGGTCGAGCGCCTCGATACCCCACTCTGCGACTTTGTCCGGATAGCGGCTGAAAACTGGCTCGTCAAACTGGATGACAGCTGGGCCTAGTGCATCGAGAGCGCGGGCCTCCTCGTTCAGGGCGTCTGCCACCGCTAGAGCCAGCAAACGCTCATCCCCGTAGAACTCATCCAGGGTCGAGTCGACGACGGTCATCGGGCCAGGCAGGGTCACTTTGACCGGCCGACTACTGTGTTCGAGTGTAAACTGCAAGTCATCTACCAAAATCGGCACCTTGCGTAGCACCTCACCCGTACAGCGACCGACCTCCGCCAGCCGCCGGTTGTTTCGGACCCATTTTTTGGCCGGCGTACCGTAGTCAAACCCCCCAAGCCGGGCCACAACATGGGCCATGTAAGAGGTACGACGCTGCTCGCCGTCACTGATCACATCGATTCCAGCCTCGGTCTGGTCATGGATCGCAACACGGACGGCATCATCCTGCGCCTGTAGCAGCAGCTCACCATCAAAAAGCCACGCTGCACCTTTGCCATGGACCTGTTTGCCAGCGGCATTCAGCGGGAGTTTTTCCTGCAGCCACGGTGGCTTGGGCAGGCTACCCACGACCGTGGTCACGAAGGGTCCGTTCGGCATTTGCACTGACACTATATTCTCTGGGCTCTACAGAAGCTGTTCATGGCGAATCCGGTAATTTGTCAGCGCACCTGGCGATCACGGTTGACTGGATAATCTCTTGGCCTGGGGGATGGCGCTCTATTACGCCACACTGTAGCCCGAATCAGCTGGGCGTGCAAAAAACGTCGGATACCGGCACACTTACCCTAACAGGTTCGCCGGCAAATATGCTTTAGCGCTCGCACTGCTGCAGCTTTGATTCAAATACCGGTACAGATTCTGAATAAAGGGTTGGACGCTATGGACCACTATGAATCTATCTGCCGATCCCATCACCCATCCCTACCGAAGACATTCAATTTTGGCCGCGACGTTGTCGACCAATTTGCTCGAGATAAACAGAAAATCGCGCTGATCTGGTGCAACTCTGAAAACACCGAACGCTTGCTCACCTTCCACGATATTTCGTGCCGGTCAGCCCAGGTTGCCAACTGGCTATCGGCACAGGGGATCTGTGCGGGTCAGCGGGTCATCGTCATGCTGCCCCGGATCCCCGAGTGGCAGATCTGTCTGACCGCATGCCTTAAACTGGGTGCAGTTCCTATTCCATGCATTACGATGCTGACGGAAAAAGACGTCGCCTTCCGAATGGATCATTCAGGTGCTGTAGCGGTCATCACCACCACTGCCGAGTCTGGAAAATTCAAACCGTACCTGCCGACACTCAAAGCAGTGCTGGCCGTTGGTGAACCAGTGGCGGGATGGTCGGACTATGAAATGACTCGGGACGAAGAGCCGACATTCGAGTGCTGCGACTTGGACCTGGAAGCGCCGGCAGTGATGTACTACACCTCTGGCTCGACCGGCGACCCGAAAGGCGTGTGCCATCCATCGCGAAGTCTGTATGCCTGGCGGTTTTCGGCTATTCATTGGCTTTCGCTCGGACCTGCGGATGTCATGTGGTGTACTGCGGATACCGGTTGGTCAAAGGCGGGCACGAGTATTCTATTCGGCCCCTGGAGCCAGGGCAGTGCTGTGCTGTTCTATGACGGCCCGTTTGAACCCGACAGGCGTTTCGAGTTGATTGAGCGCTATGCTGTCACGGTATTCTGTGCAGCAGCGACTGAGCTCAGGCGACTGATTCGTGAAGATATCAGCGGAATAGATTTCTCACAACTAAGGCTGACAGTATCTGCCGGTGAATCGGTCAATCCCGAAATCATCGAGGCCTGGAATGCCCTGACCGGGGTACCGCTGCTTGATGGCTACGGCCAGACAGAAGTCCTGATGACAGTGCTAAATTATCCCTGGATGCCCATAAAACCCGGCTCGATGGGTCGCCCTTTACCGGGCATCGAAACGGGCATTTTCCTAGCCGACGGTACGCTGGGCGGACGTTGTGACGAGGGTGAGCTCCTTATCCGGTTGCCCAACCCACAGATGATGCTGGGTTACTGGAACGATCCGCAACGCACTCGTGATGCATTAATCAAAGCTGATGGATCGGATTGGTTTAAAACAGGTGACAACGTATACCAAGATGAAGACGGCTACTTTTTCTATATCGGCAGAACCGATGACATCATCAGTTCCGCGGGCTATCGGATTGGGCCCCAGGAAGTGGAAAACGCCCTGATCACACACCCGGCGGTACATGAAAGCGCTGTCGTGGGCTTGCCGGATGCCGAACGAGGGGAAATCGTCAAAGCTTTTGTTGTACTAACAGATCCCGAATCTCAACAAGCGGGTGTCGAGTTGATCGCCGAACTGCAGGCGCACGTCAAACAGACCACCGCGCCATATAAATACCCGCGCGCTATCGAGTTTGTCCCAGAACTACCCAAAACAGTGAGCGGAAAGATCCAGCGCAATCTCCTGCGACGATCCACAGCACACAACTGACAGTGCAGGTTCGGCTTCACGCGAGGCACGCCATGCCGACCCTGTAAACGATATCGGCACCCCCGAACGGTTCACCATCCGCGCCAAACCCAATGACATGTACCATGGCAATGTCATAAGTTGCCGCCCTGCGACTGAAGCCGTAACCATCGTCCTTCAGATCAGCAGCTACAGCATCGAAACCTGCCCGACCTCAATTCTGAACGAGGTTCTTTAGCGGTGCCCTCTGCAGTACACGACGAAGCGCTGCGGTTCCGGCCAGGCCAATGCCCAGGGCCCCGCCTGCACACCCGAGTCCCCATACCGACCAACCCGGTGAAAGTACAAACCCAAATACTTCCCTTGCCAGAAT
>JAAZZE010000105.1 GCA_014239255.1 Gammaproteobacteria bacterium | reverse complement strand
GGATCTTCCATCCAGGTGGGCGGAAACATGGCGCCCATCGTATAGCCACAAACGTTAAGGTAACTGTCACCAAAACCTCCCGCAATAAAAGCCCTTCGATGGCCTTCAAAAACATCGCCCACGGTCCTGCCTGAACGCAACGCTTCCTTGCAGGCCTGCAATGCCTCATGACAGACATTGAACATGGCATGGTGTACTTCGCTCGCTTTGCCAGTGACCAGGGCAAAGGTGAGTGCTGCGTGGTAGTGCCGGTAAGCTGCAGCAAACTCGTGAAACACCTGGTCGTTCTCGCCGATATGCCGCGCACCAGATTTGTAACGCACCAACAAGGCGGAGGGGCCACTGCCCATGGGCCAGACATGCGCCGGCGTATCGCCATCGCGTGACCAGACCACCCGATGCATGGCACTGCGGATATCACCCTCGAAAGCACCCGGCACCGAAAGCGCCACCGCCTCCTCCTGAACCGCCTGACAGATCGCACCAGAGCGGCGAAGATAATCCAGTTCCGCCGGGCTTTTTACCAAACGTTGCTGGCGCACTAGATCCGAGGCATCTACCGTTTCGCAAAAACCGTTGAGCGCCGCTTCCAGCATCTGCCCGCGCCTGGCAGAAAGACCATAGGCATCGTACTCGACACCGATGCGCTTGCCGCGCATACCCTGACTCTGAAGCATATCGCGCACATCGTTACCCGGGTTCTGGTCTTGCGAGTCCATCCAGATGCGAACGTCATCAATTATCGAAGTGTAAGCCGCCTGGACCCGGTCGGCGGAGCGTGTCACCAGAATCAAACCACCATCAAATCCCAGGAACAATGCCTGGAACAATACGAAACCATCGGTGTCATAACCGCTGAGGTAATACATGCTCTCCTGTTTGAACAGCAACAGGCCATCCAATGCTTGCTCACTCATCCGCTGCCTTGCCACAGCGATACGCCCGGCAAACTCCGCCTGGGTAAAATGCAAATTCACGGATCTTTCTCCAAGCCAATCAATCGGCAAGTGCCTGCCCGGCACGCAGTACCTCGCTCATAAAGGCTTCGAGTTTGGCTGAGTCCAGCTGATCATCGGTACGCACCCCGGTACAAAGATCTACACCAGAGGGTCTGACCTGGGTAATAGCCTCGAAGACGTTGGTGCTTCTTAAGCCGCCAGCAAGGTAGACAGGAATATCGGTGCTCTCGACAAAGCGCCGGCTGATAGTCCAGTTATGTGTAGCCCCGGTACCGCCAAACTGTTGATCTGCCCCGAAGGTTTTCCCTGAGTCCAGTAAAAAAGCATCTACAAATGGCTCGTAGCGTGCGAGTAGATCCAACGCGCCCTCGTCCTCTATGTGCACCACCTGGATTCGGCGCACCTGCGGTGCCGTCTCGATCAACTTTGGATACTCCCCTGGATCGATGTGGCGCACGATCTGCACCGCGCTGACCGGGCACACCGCAAGATCTTGAACAATCTCGCTCGCGCGCATCGCGCTGGTCAACAAAAAAGTGTCGATACCGCAAGGCATCTCTTTGGCAATCTGGGCCGCCACTGCCACACCGATAACCCCGGGGCCCGAGGGCATATGCCCCACCAGGCCTACCGCATCGGCGCCAAGCCCTACCGCAAGGCGGGCTTCGGCCACTGATGCCATGCAACAGACCTTGACCTGAATTTTTATCATTAGCTCTCGTTTTGCACCATCAATTGCGGCAGTAATAACTCAATGTCGCCCATAAGCACGGCATGGCCAAGGTCATCCATCGCTGTCGGCTCCGCATTGATGATCACCACCCGGGCACCAGCTTTGTGGGCAATGGGCACCAGGCCCGCGACTGGAAAAACCGACAGCGTAGAGCCCACGGCTAACAGCAGATCGCACTCGTGGGCGGCCTGCTCAGCGCGCTCGAGATCTTTAGCCACCAGTGATTGACCAAAGGAGATCGTAGCGGATTTCAGAATCCCACCACAATCAGGGCAATCAGGATCTTCTTCGCCATCGGCCAGACGCTTAAGCACCTCGGCCATAGCGACCCGGTAACTACATTGCAGGCACGCAACCTGGCGCAGCGTGCCATGAATCTCGATCACTCGCTCGTCGGCACTGCCCGCCAACTGATGCAGGCCATCGATATTCTGGGTCACCAGAGTGTGCAGACGACCGCTTTGCTCGAATCGTACCAACGCATAATGGCCTGCCCCTGGGCTTGCCTGCCATACCGGCGAATCACGCCGCGCCAGCCAGGCCTTGCGCCGGATCGCCGGGTCGTTAACGTAATAACGAATATCTGAGAGTTTTTCCGCGGCCGGGTCGCGCTTCCACAGTCCTTCAGGCCCACGAAAATCAGGAATGCCTGAGGCCGTAGAGATACCAGCCCCGGTCAGTACCACCACTCGTGTGGCACTTTCCAGCCAGGTGCTTATCTGCTTGAACGCCGGGGATGTATCGTTAACGTGGGCCACAGTCATCGCAGATGATTCATCAAAACTCAGGATTGAATTGACGCAAGCAACACTTTATAGAAATAGTTATAGAAATAGAATCCTGATTATTTGAAACCGAATTGGCTGGTGATTTTTTGCGTCGGTAAAACCTCACGCCAGACACGGTCCCTGCAAACTATCGCGTGAGCCGCCGCAACGAAAGATAGCAATTAAAGGGGCGCCAATCATCAACTTTAATAATAGAGGCGGTGGGCCTGATTAAAGGCTGGCCAATCCGGTTTTCATAAACTCAAAACACAGTCTGGTGGGAAACGGCGATAAAGAAAAACTGTCTGATTTTTCTTAACCCGCAAAAGAGGTCGGCCTTACAATAAAAAATGGATTCAGCAGCGATTCTTTGGTGTTGTACTGCAAAGGTTCATCGCTATCAGCAATAACAATCTCGCCACCCGCTGCCGTCACTACGGCATGTGCGGCGGCGGTATCCCACTCAGATGTAAGACCCAAACGCGGATAAATATGTGCTGCGCCTTCAGCCACCAGGCACAATTTAAGAGAGCTGCCCATCGATACCATCTCATGCTTACCCAGCGCCTCAAGAAACGAAACCAGGGAGTCACCGGCATGTGAGCGACTGCCCACTACTTTCCAGATCTCGCCAGGTTGATGCGGTTTGACCTTAATCGCAACTGCATCCTTAATGGCCGGCCCTTCCAGCTTAAACGCGCCCCGATCATCACCGTAATAGGTCACATTCAGTACTGGTGCATAAACCACGCCAAGGACTGCCTGATGATTCTCTACCAAGGCAATGTTGACCGTGAATTCGCCATTGCGTTTGATAAACTCCTTAGTCCCATCAAGTGGGTCAACCAGCCAGTAGCGTGCCCATTGGCGACGCTCCTCCCAATTGATACCAGCCGCTTCCTCGGACAATACGGGGATTGATGAATCTAACTGGGTCAGCCCTTCAACAATTTCGTGATGGGCGGCCAGATCGGCTTCTGTCAGCGGACTATCATCTGACTTAAGCCGTATACCAAAATCATCGCGCGCATAGACCTTTAGAATCTTGGACCCCGCTGTGCGGGCCACATCAACAACTGCCTGCATATCCATGGATCAAAATTTCTCTTTATCGTTACCCAGAAAACCTTCTCTAATCAGGTAGAGCATGATTTGCTGAGCTTGCTCCATTGGCGTGCCCTGGCTGGTGTCGACTCTTAACTCCGGGTGTTCCGGCTCGTCGTAAGGATCGCTGATACCGGTAAATTCCGGGATAATGCCCTGCCTTGCCTTGGCATACAGGCCCTTTCTGTCTCTCGCCTCGCAGACATTAAGCGGTGTAGAGACGTGTATCTCGATAAATGCGCCGTGCTGATCGATCAGCTCACGCGCACCTCGGCGCATCTGTGTATAGGGCGCGATCGGTGCGCAGATGGCAATACCACCATTTTTTGTTATCTCATTGGCAACAAAACTAATGCGACGGATATTCAGGTTTCGGTGTTCTTTTGAAAATCCCAATTCACTGGACAGATTCAAGCGCACCACATCGCCGTCGAGCAAGGTCACCGGGCGACCTCCTTCTTCAATCAGGCGTGAATGGATCATGCGGGCCAAGGTGGATTTACCCGACCCTGACAGGCCGGTAAAAAACAGCGTGAAGCCAATCTTCTCGCGGGATGGATAAACGGCGGCTAACTCCCGCTCAATATCCGGGTAGGTAAACCACTCAGGCAAAGACTCTCCCTTAAGCAAGCGCTGCCGCATCTGTCTGCGCGTTAAAGACAAAACCTGCTCACCCGATTGATCGATCTTTTGCTTTGGCAGAAACATTTTCCTGGAGGGGGCATACACGTATTCATCCGTGGGCACCATGGTGATCCCGAGTTTGTCCTGATAAGCAGATACCAGTTGCTGGGCCGCATACGGCTCGTAAAATCCAGCCTCTTCAACATCTTTGGGCGATGCGTGTTGTGGCCCAACGATCAGATGAGAGCACCCGTAGTTCTGATTGATGATCGCATGCCATAACGCTTCTTTAGGTCCAGCTGAGCGGCGTGACAACGGCAGCAACGACAATATGCCCAGTTGATGCGGATATTTACGCACAATCTCGCGGTAGCCCCGCACCCGGGCAAAACGGTTCATATCTCCTGGCTGGTCCTCGCCCAGTAATGGGTGGATCAGAACATTGGCCTGGATTTCTCTTGCGACATCGAGGGTAACCTGATGCTGCAAACGATGCATCGGTTCACTGGTAGTAAAGGCGACCACGTTGGTCCAGCCGATGTGCCGGAAATGCTCACGTAATTCCAGTGGCGTATTACGGGCAAATTCAAAATCAAAATGCGACGGCAACTCTAAGCCCCTGACCTTGCCGGACAGGCATACAGAGTGTCGGTTTCCCATAAACAGCCTGACACCTGGATGTGCGAGGGAGGTTGTGCCATAGACAGACTGGGCTTCTTGTTGAATATCAACCTGCCAGATCTCACTGACCTCCAGTACCGCGATCATGAGGCCCTCATGATCGCGTAAAGCAATATGGTTACCCGATTGCACCCTTTCAGAAAATTCGAAAGAGACATCCAGGCAAACCGGCATGGGGAACAGTGTGCCGTCCGCTAAGCGCATGTCTGATAAGACCGAACGATAATCCGCTTCGGACATATATCCATCCAGCGGCGAAAAGCCGCCATTTAAGATCAGCTCAAGCTCGTTAACCTGGCGCTCGGACAGTGTTAGCGACGTCCACTCCAGGGCCTTGGCCTTGAGTTCTTCTACCTCTTTTTCAGAAGCCAGTAAATTTTTTAGTTCACCGCCATGAGGCGATATCTGACTTGGGGGCATTAGTTTTTTCCCGACTTGAAATGTTGTTCAGTTGCGAAAGATTCAGTAACAAAATACGTCCGGTACCACGATACCGCCGTGCCCAACAATGACAAGGGTGAGGAGCCACCCGGTTATCGCCCTAACCTGAGCGTTCCCTGTTCAAGCACAAACCACCCTAGCACGCGAGTGAGGGAAATAACCACAACAAGTACTGTTTTCATGAAATTGAATATAGCAGGCGGAGACTTTGGAGTACGCCCACGGCGGGGTTTTTATTGCCCGAGTCCCAGCGCTTTGGACGCTGCTTTTAAAAAATCCCCGCGTCCAGGCCCGCCGTCATGGCCGCTCCTAACTCGCGACACTGTTCTACAAAATCTTCATGCCACTGGCCTTTACAGACCAGTGCTTCTTGTACCGCCCGCCAGCCCAGGCCCGAGGCTATTGATTCGACCGCGCGGCGGGTCCCGGTGCCGTCGAGTCCGGCACGGATATACAGCGCATAAGGCAAGCCGCCGGTGCGTTCAAGGCAGGGGTTATAAGCGCGGTCGAAAAAATCTTTCAGTGCGCCGCTCATGTAACCCAGGTTCTCGGTGGTGCCTAGTATCAGCGCGTGGGCTTTGATCACATCTTCGGCGCTGGTATCGAAAGGGCTCTTGAGTATCAGCTCAACAACGTCGGATCGGACAGTCTGAGCTCCCTCTTTTATAGCCTCGCGCAGGCGCACGGTATTGGGTGAAGGGGCATGCACCACCACCAGTAATCGTTTAGCACTCATGGTGGAGCCATTGTGAGTGTACCTGTCAGCGCGGGCAAGTGACCCGAAATACTCTGATGCTCATCAAGAGGCGCATTACCCACCGATAACGCGGTGCCTTTTTAAAACGAGCACTGAAGAAAAGTCCCGGGCTGGCCCGGGACAAATTACCGAGGAGGAAGGAGGATGTACAACTAGACTTTTATATTATCAAAAAAACCCATAAATTTCATCAAAAAATTCTGAATTTTCTCTTTGTTTTTAATATCTTCCGATCAAAACTCAGTATCCGGAAATACATCAATCACTTATAGAAAAAAGCTGGAAATAACTTAACACAGGCGAAGCGTATTTGGCCCTACACAAGCCTAACAAGCTGAGGCAGCCTTTCTTGATACGACATTAATGTGACGGTGCGCACAGACTGCACAGCCGTGCTCAGCCAAAATGCACTCACTCCTCCTCCAATGAGTTACTTGCCCGGGTCCGCCCGGGCTTTTCTTTGGCAAGCACTTTAACAGCATGGCAACCGAGGGCACGAAATGCCAGTAGAGCTAATTTGATCCGTGGCTAAAACCACCGGGTAACTCAAGCTCAACGTCTTCGACCATAACCATCGGGACGCCCTGGCGGGTAAGCATCACTGGTATGCCTTTTGCTGTGAGCAGTTGGGCTTGGTGATGTTGCTGTTTGCTCCCGGTAACAAACTCAAGCTCTTTTTTAGTCATTAACCGCATTAGATATCCCACACCTGTTGCCACGCGAATCACTGTGAGGGAAAA
>JAAZZE010000104.1 GCA_014239255.1 Gammaproteobacteria bacterium | reverse complement strand
TCGCCAACGGATCGCCGCGCAGATCCATACCCTGGTCTTTCTTGAATTCATCGGCCAGGTAATCGATCAGGTGACGGTCAAAATCCTCACCGCCCAGGAAGGTATCACCATTGGTCGAGAGCACCTCGAACTGGTGCTCCCCATCAACATCCGCGATCTCAATAATCGAGACATCAAAGGTACCCCCACCCAGATCGTACACAGCAATCTTGCGGTCACCCTGCTGCTTTTCCAGGCCATAGGCCAAAGCTGCAGCGGTCGGTTCGTTAATGATACGTTTGACTTCAAGACCTGCGATACGCCCGGCATCTTTGGTTGCCTGGCGTTGCGAGTCATTAAAATAGGCGGGTACCGTAATTACCGCTTCGATTACCTCGCTACCCAGGTAGTCCTCTGCGGTCTGCTTCATTTTTTGCAGAATCCGGGCTGAAATTTCCGGGGGCGCCAACTGCTGGCCGCCAGCTTCAATCCAGGCGTCGCCATTTTTCGCCTTAACGATCTTGTAGGGCATCAGTTCAAGGTCGTGCTGAACAACCTTTTCATCGAACTTGCGTCCTACCAGCCGTTTAGAGGCGAAGACGGTATTATGGGGATTGGTTACCGCCTGGCGTTTGGCCGATTGGCCAACCAAGATCTCGCCATCTTCCGTGAAAGCCACGACTGACGGTGTAGTCCGGTCACCTTCACTGTTTTCAAGAACCTTGGGCTTGCCGCCTTCCATCACAGCGACACACGAGTTGGTGGTGCCCAGATCAATTCCAATAATGCTTGCCATATATGTTTCCTCGAAGAGGGTATTCAGAGTAGTCGATTAAAGTGGTTACTGTTAGTTATATGGGGTTGAAACCGGTCGGTTTCAACTATCGACCGGTGCCTTGGCAACGATGACCATGGCCGGGCGCAACAAGCGGCCATGTAGACGGTAACCCTTCTGCACTACCTGGCAGATATGATTCGGCGCCACGTCGGTCGACTCGACCAGACTCATAGCCTGGTGTGATTCTGGATCTAGTTTGTCGCCCACCTCGGGGCTCACTTCAAAGACCGAGAAACGTTCGAAAGCCGCATCCAACTGCTTAAGTGTTAACTCCAGGCCTTCAGCCATCTGCTCCACGAGATTGTCACCGCCGGTCAGATCGACTGCCCGCGCAAGCCCAAGGCTGTCCCGCACATTCAAAAGTTCGCCGGCAAAGCCCTCCAATGCAAAACGCCGGGCATTGACAATCTCACTCTGAGCTCGCTTGCGTGCGTTATCAGCATCGGCCCGGGCACGCAAAAATTCGTCTTGCAACTGGGCCACTTGCGCCCGAAGCATTTCAAGCTCATCTGGCGCTTCACCTTCACCGGCTTCACCGGTAGTGGCTGTGGAACTGTCTGCCCCGCCGCATGTGTTTATATCTGTTGGCGGTTCAAACTGCTCGGACTCAACAGATGATCCGTCCTGGATTTCAGATTGCTCAGGCAGGTCAACATTATCGGTCGGGGGGTTCGACTTGGCGCTTGTCATGACCGGGCGAGTTCTCCTGTACGGGTTAGGTTGGCCCTATCGGGCGCTTTGGCCCAGAAGAAATGGGGTATCTGGCCGGACTTTTCAAGCCCTGCCAGCAGGTTAATTCAGGAGGTTTCGTATATTTAGTGCAAAGCGCGTAGCGCGTTGCCAAGCACCCGAGCCGTGATATCAACTACCGGAATGACCTTTTCATAAGCCATGCGGGTAGGCCCGATGACCCCAAGTACCCCGATACAACGGCCATCAGACTCGTACGGGGCCGTCACAATACTGCAGTCGGTCAAGGCACTGTAACCCGACTCCTCGCCTATAAAAATACTGATACCAGTGGCGCGCATGCTCTTATCAAGCAGGTCCAGCAAGTCCTGCTTAGTTTTGAACGCGTCGAAAATGTCACGCAGTTTGCCGAGCTGGTCAAAATCCGGAATACCCAGTAGTTTGGTCTCGCCACTAACCACTACACCCTCCTGGGCGGATTCGTCATCCAGCAGCTGGCTGGCCATCTCCACGGCAGTTCGCATCATCCGACTCATGGCGTCACTATCCAACTGCATGTCAAGCAATAAGCGATGGCGCACCTCATGCAAGGTACGACCGGCATGTTGCACATTAAAGAAGTTAGCAGCCTCCACCAGTTCCGAGGGAGTAAGCTGTTTATCCAGAAACAGCACTCGGTTCTGCACTCGACCATCGTCAGTCACGAGGATCGCGAGCACTCGGTCCTCTGCAAGCTCCAGAAACTCAACCTGCCGCAACTTTGCCTGCTCAGTATCTGGAAGCATGATTACCCCTGCATACTGGGTAATGTCCGAGAGCAGTTCTGACGCGGCCCCCAACAGTTCGTCTGGATTCTTTGCATTGGACAACGCTTCACTAATCTCAAGCGTGTTCGATTTTTCAGGCATGTGCATCTTCAGCAGGCTGTCTACAAAAACCCGGTAGCCCAATTGTGTGGGTACTCGCCCCGCTGAGGTATGTGGAGCACGGATCAGTCCTAAATCTTCCAGATCAGACATCACATTGCGAATCGTGGCTGCACTGAGATCGAGGCCCGGCTCCCGAGACAAGGTTCTGGACCCCACCGGCTCGCCGTCGCTGACATAGCGACGGATCAGCAGTTTGAGCAGATTCTGCGCGCGTTCGCTCAGATCCAGGTTGTGAGATTGTCCTACTGGGTCGGTCACGTTCTTTCTGTTGCTAAATGCTAGTAAAATTGAGGTTGCACTGCTTTTCGATCGTGAATTGAATCATACCACTGCCAGTGAAGGACACAATCACAACCGATTTGCTAATCAGTGATGTACAAAAGGGCGACTACAGCGGAAAAACACATGATTTTCAGATCAATAGGATTATTTGGGCGTTACCAGGACCCTGCCGTCAAAGTGACGCTGACCGCAATCAAAGAACACCTGGAGCGCCGCGGTCGCGTGGTGTTTCTCGGTGATACGACCCACCATGGCATCGAGGATCTGCGCCTTAAGGATTCGGGTAAGCCACTACATGAAACTATTGAACTGGGAATAGTCATTGGCGGCGATGGCACCATGTTGCATGTCGCACGCGCCCTCGCCCGCTGTGAACTACCTGTAATTGGTATCAACATGGGTCGATTGGGCTTCCTGACGGATATACCTGCTGATCACATGCACGATGACCTCGACCAACTGTTGGGTGGGGAATTTGAGATCGAGCAACGGATGATGCTCTTTGCCCAACTATTGCGTTCGGGTGAGGTGCTTGATGAGCGTACTGCACTCAATGATGTCGTGCTGTCCAAAGGCACCACGGGGCAAACAATCGAGTTCGACACCCGGGTAAATGCGGAGGCGGTTGGTCGTACCCGCGGTGACGGTATCATTATCGCCACCCCGACCGGCTCTACAGCCTATGCCCTCTCGGCGGGTGGACCGATCCTGCACCCGCTGCTGCCGGCCATCGTACTGGCACCTATCTGCCCGCATACCCTGGGCCAGCGCCCGCTCGTGCTGAATGCCGACTCCACCATTGAAATCGAACTCGTAGATCTGGCCGGCGAAGATGGCAATATCTTCATCGATGGACTCAATCTAAGACCTGTCACTGGCAACGAAATTCTTCAGATTAGGCGGGCCGATATATTCGCGCGTACTATCCGCATCAATAGCCACAATCATTACGAAGCACTGCATTCCAAACTCGGCTGGGGCTAAAACCGCTTGCACTTATGATCAACTGGCTGGACGTTCGTAATTTTGTCGTAATCAAGCAGGTGCAGTTAACATTTGAATGCGGCTTGACAGTGGTCACCGGGGAAACTGGCGCCGGCAAATCAGTCCTGGTCGATGCCCTAGCCGTGCTGCTCGGGGATCGGGCTTCTGGCGATATCGTGCGCACTGGTTCAAAGCGATGCGAAATTCAGGCAGGTTTCGATGTCAGTAATCTGCCGGATGCTGGGGGATGGCTGGCCACCATGGATATGGTCGATGACGAAAACCATTGCATCTTGCGCCGAGTGATCTACCCAGATAAACCCTCGCGTGGCTTTATCAACGGCCAGCCCGTGCCGATCCAGTCCCTGCGCGAAATAGGCGTCTTTCTCGCCGATATTCATGGCCAACATGAGCATCACCTACTGCTGAAAAAACAGGTTCAGCGCGAACTCCTGGACACTACCGGCGGTCTGGCAGACCAGGTACAGGCACTCGGCCGCCGGGCGAGCAACCTGCAAAGCGTTGCAGCGGCGCTGTCTGAGGCCCAGTCAAAAGCTCACGAGCACCATCAACACGAAGCATTTCTGCGCCACCAGGTGCAAGAATTGACCCAACTCGATCCGGACCCCAATGAGCTGGTCAATATCACTGAAAAGCACGGCCGCCTGGCACATACCCGTGAACTCGGCGAGGGCGCTTGGCAGTTGCTACAAGAGCTCGAACAAGCCGAGGAATCATCAGTATCGATCACACTCGCCCGGGCGGCTACCCGTCTCAAAGAACTGTCCGCTTTTGATCCGCGGCTGGCGCCACTGGCAGAACAGACGGACAACCTCGGGGTGCAACTGGCCGAGACCGTCGCCGACCTGAAACGCTTCCACGATGACTACGAGCTGGACCCAGGTGAACTGGAACAGATCGATCAACGCCTCGCCGCGCTACATGATGCGGCCCGCAAATACCAAGTAGCACCGCAAGACCTGAAAGCGCAGCTTGAAACCCTGAGCCAGGATTTGGCCGAGTTGGATTTGGGCAGAAACAATCCACAGGCACTGGAGAAACAGCTGGCCGAACTGAAGGCCGGTTACGACAAACATGCCGCCGCAATCAGCAAGACCCGGCGGCAAACGGCCGTTAATCTTGCCAGCGCTGTCAACAAGCAATTACCCTCACTAGGCCTGGAAAACGCCGTATTTAGTGTGTCGCTGCATGAGGAGCCGACAGGGAAGCGTGGCCAACACGGCAACGAGAGTGTGGAATTCGAACTGCAGTCGGCGCCTGATCTGGCCGTCGCATCGCTCGAGCGTGCCGCGTCCGGAGGCGAACTGTCCCGCATCAGTCTGGCCATACAACTTGCTGTTGCCGAAGATTCCAGTGCGCCCAGCTGTATCTATGACGAAGTTGACATTGGCATCGGCGGTCGCGTCGCTGAGATTGTGGGGCAGAAACTGCGCTCGTTAGGAGAGCATCGCCAAGTGTTGTGCATCACTCACCTCCCCCAAGTAGCGGCCCAGGGGCACCACCATCTGAAAGTTACCCGGTCATCAGGCGACGAGACTGAAGTCGAGTTGAATAAACTGGACGAGGCCAGTCGCTCCGAGGAGCTGGCGCGGATGCTCGGCGGTGTCGAGATCACAGCCAAGACTCGCGCGCATGCCGAAGAGTTGCTCTCCCGGGCAAGCGTATGAGTATTTCGATACGCCCTGCAACCACAACCGATGTAGAGGCGATCCATACGCTACTGTGTGATTACGCCAGCCAAGGTCAGCTACTGGCGCGCTCCACAGATGAGATTTGTGAGCACCTGTCCAACTTTGTTGTTGCCGAGCGCGAGGGTGCTGTTCGCGGCTGCGGCTCACTTGAAGTGTTCACCGAAGAGCTCGGCGAAGTGCGCAGCCTCGCGGTGCGCCCCGGTGAACACGGCCATGGCCACGGCCGTTTGATGGTTCAAGAACTCGAGATAGCAGCGCGCCGCCTTGGTCTGACACGACTCATGGCTCTCACCTATGTGCCCGGCTTTTTTCGTAAACTCGGCTACCGGATCGTCGCCATGGAAACCTTGCCGGAGAAGGTGTTCGGCGTATGCGTTACTTGCCCAAAATTCGACCACTGCGACGAGATCGCCATGGAAAAACAGCTTGGCTCCTCATAGGCGGAGCATCTATCGTCTTGCTCGGTTATGATTCGCCGCATGATCCACACGTATCGCCTTGGACGCATTGCCGCTCTGTTCGCTCTTGGGGGTGTGCTGGTGGCTGGCACCGGTTGTGTACGCAGCTATCGGGTGGAGGTTCAGCAAGGGAATGTCATCAGTGCCGAGCAGATCGAAAAGATCAACCCTGGGGTAAGCCGCGATGAAGTTCGCTTCATACTTGGGACTCCCCTGATTGAAGATCCATTTCATGCACAGCGCTGGGATTACTTTTACAGTCTTGATCCGGGCAAAGGGCAGCCGCTGACCCAGTATAGCCTCAGCATATGGTTTGAATCGGACCGGGTAACACGCACCCATGTCGAGGGCGCTGGACTCCCCGGAGCAATCGGGCCTGATCTTGAAGAGACTGGTCCCGGTTTTTTCTCTCAGCTTTGGGACAAGGTAACGCCCAGCGAAAACTAGGTTTTGGCCTTGCGTTGTGCGCGCAGGCGTCGAGCCTCGGTGGGACTGACCAGCAACGGCCGATAAATCTCAACTCGATCACCATTTGACAGTGGCGCATCTAGCGTGATTCGCTTAGAGAAAATTCCGACTGATACGCTTTCAAGATCGATCTGCGGAAACTCGCTCAGCACGCCGGAAGCGACAATGGCTTCACGTACTGTAGCCCCATATTCAAGCTTAATGACCTTAAGAAACTGACGCTCGAGCAACGCGTAGGCCACCTCGATCTCAAGCAAAAGCCCGTTCTCCATAACTCTGCTTGGCCCGTTCAGCAAAGGCTTCGACGATTTGGGCGCAGATTCGGCTAAAAACCGGACTTAGCATCTTAGCTGTCACGCCACCGGCCATTGAAAAACTGACAGTGAGTTCGATACGGCAAGCTAGTTCATCGAGCGGCTCAAACTGCCAGTCACCAGTTAACGACTCGAACGCGGGGCCGTCGGCCAACTGCATATGGATCGAGCGATCCGGTGATAATTCGTTCCG
>JAAZZE010000103.1 GCA_014239255.1 Gammaproteobacteria bacterium | reverse complement strand
TAGCCGGCGGCCCGATGTTGGGCCATTTCCCGATTGACTTCATCGGGTGCTTTTTGGGGCACCACGCGGTACATCGGTCCGCCATCGCTCAGAACACCGCCTAGCAACACGCTGACCGGTTGCCCACAGTCCTGACCCAGAATATCCCAGCAGGCCGCATCGAGGGCGGACTTGGCATAGGAGTGACCCTTCAATGCCTCGTCCATGATTCGCTCGATGCGATGAACATGGCGGGGGTCCTGGCCGATCACAGCAGGCGCTAGACGAGCCAAAGCTGGAATAATGCCCTCTGGATACGCAGCCAGATAGTTGCCGCCGATGGGGCAGCTCTCGCCGCAACCGCTGATTCCGGAATCCGTCTCTACGACAATGATTGTGGTGAGTGCGGTCCGGATTGCATGCCCGCGCCCCCAGAAATAAGTTCCGCCGACGTAGGGCAGGTCCGCCTGAAATGCCTTGACCGAGGTGATCTTCATTTGCGTAAAACGCTACGAGTTCACAGCCACGCCTTCAGGCTGCAATCGATGCGCATAAAGATGCTGGTAGTGCGGCAACACCTCTTCGTATAAATGCCTGGCGTAATCGGGGGCCGCATTGATATCCGTAAATCCCGGCTCTTGCGGCGCAAGGCCGGTCGAGCCTTTCAGCTTCTCGTGCCACGAACCCCCATCGAACCAGCTGTAATCCTCGGTCAAGGAACCGGGCTCCCAGGTGAGCGCCTCGGAAACAAATTCAATGCCGACAGCGTGACAGTACACCGCTACCATAGTTTCGGGATCCCGCAGTAGGTCATCGCTATCGAGCACGGGCGGCGCCTTGCCGTCGCGGTCACAGAGTCGATCAAACAACTGGCGCTGCTCAAGAAACGCTAACTCCTTGAGGTGGACATCCGGCCAGCGTTTTTGCACGCTGGTGACCACTTTAACGGGATCGCGAATCAAAAAGGAATGATTAAAGTGTTCCAGAAACTCATCAGTCCAGTAGTTCTCTATGTAATGCGGAAAGTCCTTGGAAAATACCGGGCCCTTGGCTGCTGCGGATTTCATGCGAGACCAGATCACCTCAAAGGTGAGTCCCGGCTTTCTTGGGCTCTCAGGTGTTAACCTTGGCCAGAGCGCTCCATCTCCTTCGTACCACCATTCGCCAAAGGGTTCATGAAAGCACTGCATGTCGCCGCGTTGGCGCATCATCCATTCAAAAGCCGTTGAAGTCGACCGGGGCGTCGCCCATAGCACCAGAATCTTATGCATCCCTTACGCCTCCTTCAATGAAGAAAGTAGTTGGCCCTGTTGCGTTACCGGAGCAAGACCCAGGGTCTTAAACAGCCTCCAGTACAGCGCGCTGTCGTGACTGATCATCGGCTTTCCGAGCATGGCCTCTACAGCGACCTCAAGATGCACGGGCCTTTGCGCTTGACCATTGGGCCCAGAACGGAAATTACACATACCGTTGATCAGATAGGCATCAGCATGGGGCGCCTGCTCTGCCACATATTGAAAACTTTTCTGGGCAAGATCTCCATCGAAACACCAGATACAGTCGTTGATCTCTTCCTGAGTATCAAACCAGCCCTGGTCATGGAAGTTGCCGGCCCAAACAACATCGAACCCCGCTTCTTTCAAAAACGCAACGGTCCCCTGCCACCAGTCGCGGTGGTGATAGGCCGCGTTCAGGGCCACCTTCTCGATGTTCTGATCCCGCAGCGCCTCCACCATGGCGTAACCCGCCATATGAAAGGGCGTGTCGTATTTCTCGCTCAGCATCTGGCAGTGCTGGCGAATGCCCTCTACTCCAAGGCCACTCGCATGAACCCAGTTCGATCCAACCTGAGCGCAGACATCAGCCCCGTTATTGGCCATGCATTGCAAGAATTCCTCAAGCAGATCGAAGTTTTTTTTGCGCTGATCGAGTCGATGCGCGTAGTCGGGCACATGCAGCATGCGTCCGTGCACCCCAACTGAATCAGGCGCCATCCGCAGAAAATCCGCAGGCGCAGCATCCCAATCATACGGTGGACAGGTAAACCCCACCTGGTGAGGAAAAAGCTTGTTTCGCGGGTCAGACCAATGGGCAGGCTTGGTGTATGGGTCCATGTTTTATTGCTCTATTGCCTCGCACATCCATTGCTGCAGCGCTTTTATTGAATGCTCTGAATTGACACCACCCCCAGGATCAATCACGAGAGGACCTGGCCTGTAACCTCGACTACTAAAACCCCGCTGCTGTGATTCCACCAGATGAATATCTTCTTCCACGGTGGTCTGGCGATCCTGTAGTGCCAGTTCGTGGATAACATCTGATGCGACTCCCCCAGCTGTATACCAACCACGTGTGACGACAACTTCATCCACAGACACATTCTGCCAGTGATAGGTATTAAGAACGTTGCCGGGGTAGACCTGAAAAGAAAACGTTGGCCACAGGTACCAGGATGAGTAATCACCGGCATGCGCATTGGCCGCAAGGTCTATGGGATAGGTCATCTTTTCAAGATTCTGGCATTCGGTGGTGTGGCGAAGACAGTAACCTTGCGGCTGAATGTCATAGGTATCAGGCTTAATCACCCCTGTGGCAAAAGTCCGATGATTGATCCGGCAGTGATAACACTCCGAATAGTTCTCAACCGAGACCTTCCAGTTGCACTTTTCATTCACCAAAATCGTTTCGACAGGCTTCAGCAGATCGATATCTGGCACAAAGGCGCGCAGTTGCGCCTCTACTTCCGGGAACCAGGTTTCCATTGGCTCGGCTTCGTCATTCAGATTGACGAAAACAAAACCACAGAATTCCTGCGTCCGCACCGGAGTCAAACAGATACGCTCTCGTATCTCCGTCGGGATCACCTCGGTGTTGGGGCCACGCAGCAGATTTCCATCCAAGCCATATGACCAGGCGTGGTACGGGCAGACAATGGCCTTTTTGCAGTGACCCTGCCCCTCTACCAGTTGATGCGCCCGGTGCTGGCAGACGTTATAGAAGGTATTCAGTACGTTATTGTTATCACGAATACAGAAAAGCCCCTGCCCTGCAATTTCAAAGCTGAAATAATCCCCAGGATTAGGCGCCTGAGACACATGGCCCGCATACTGCCAGGTTCGAATGAAAAGGCCCGCGCATTCCTGCTGATAGATTGCCTCACTCGTGTAGTACGCCGGATCCAGGGTACGAACAACATCTCGCTCTTGGGTTTGCGAGCTGCTCATAACCTTACTGACTCTCCTCCAGGTAGATGCCCAGATCGTACCGACGTTGATGAAAGCGCTGAATACTGGCAATGACTGACTCATCAAGATCTGCGATCACGAACGCCATCAATGATTCCAGCAAAGCCGAAAGTGCCACAGTTGATATGAACAGCAATGGCGTATCAACCGATATTAGAAACCGATAATCCGCCCCTTTAAAAATCGGTGACGCAGGGCTATCTGATATCGCAATTATCGTGACACCCTGTGTGTGTGCTGCCTCAACTGCCTCTGCTACTTCCCGACGGTAAGGCTTGAAAGTCATGGCGAGCAGTACATCTTGCTTATCGGCACGAACCAGGCCATCCACCGGTACCGAACCTTCCTGGGGTATCGAGACAACATTGTCGATTGCCATATTGGCGAGATAAGCAAAGTTGGTGGCCACAGCATTGACGAGGCCTACACCCAGTACGTAAGTCTTGCGTGCATTCACGATCTCATCTGCTGCCGCCTTAAGATCGGCAGATTTGTTCATGGCGTAAAGTTTTTCAATGTTGGCGATGGTCGCGGCAGCGCCCTCTGCATAAATACTGTCGGGTTGGCCCCCCGACCCCAACGACTGAAGCCATTTAGCCTGGTCTCGATAATCGTACTCACCGCGCCGAATCTGCTCACGAAACGGCTTTCGAAAATTCTCGTAACCCTCAAAACCAATCCTGCGTGCCATTCGAACCAGCGAGTTGGGTTTTACCTTTGCCTTGACGGCAATCTCACGGATCGAACTCACCCCGATCTCGTTAGGATTCTCAAGAACATAGGCCGCGGTTTTCTGCAGTTCCGGTGTCAGACCCCCCAGCGCCTGGGTCAGGTGCTGCAAGACCTGTGCTGGCTGGGAAACTGCCTGGTCTGGTACACTTGTATCTTTCATAACTTAAATTGTACACTTGTACCTTTATTTATGCGATACCTGCAAAGCGCTTGATTTGGGCTGATTAGTACAGAGCCCAAATCACTGTCATTGCCTACTTTCTCCGACTATTACCCATGTACGAAAACCTATTTGAGCCAATAAGTCTCGGTCCAACCAAACTGAGAAATAGGATTTTTAACCCGCCACATGGGACAACACTGGGGGCCGGTGGTCTCGTCAGCGATGAACTCATTGCCTATCACGAGGCTCGGGCGAGAGGGGGAGTCGGGCTGATTATCCTGGAGGGTATGGCCTTTCACCCAAGCTTTGCTTTTGAATCGGCTTATCTCAATGCAGGGCGTGATGACATTATTCCCGGCATGGCAAGACTGTCTCGCGCCTGCAGTAGACATGGTACAGCTGTTTTCGGCCAGTTATTTCACGCGGGCCGGTCAGTTCGATACAGTCATGATGGATCCCGCCCATTGGTCTACTCGGCGTCCGATACCCCCGATGACCGCTATCGGGTGGTGCCGATCCCCATGCCTAACGACATGGTCTGGGAAGTGATTGAAAGTTACGCTGCGGCAGCCGCCCGTCTTGCTGAAGCCGGACTTGATGGCATCGAGATACTTGCGAGCCAGGGATATCTGATCGGCCAGTTCCTGAACCCGAATATCAACCATCGTAAGGACGAATTTGGCGGAAGCCTTCAGAACCGTATGCGCTTTTTGTCCGAATCCATTGCTAAGACAAGACATGCCATCGGCACTGAAAAAACACTGGGTGTTCGAGTTACACTGGATGAAAAGACCGACTCCGGGGTGGGAAAAGGAGAGACGATTGAAATCTGTCGGGCTCTGGAGAAAGCCGGTCACCTGGATTATTTCAGTGTAATCTCAGGATCATCCGCCTCGCCTGATGGATGGATCCATGTTTTTCCACCCATGGCTGTAGCGCCCGCTTTTGTCGCCGATGACGCCGCACAGCTTAAGTCTGTTGTTGCCAAACCAGTGCTCGTCGCCGGGCGCATCAATCAAGCCCAGACGGCGTCACAAATATTGAGCGAAGGAAAAGCAGACATGATCGGCATGGTAAGAGCCTTGATTGCTGATCCGGACTTTCCCAATAAGGTAGCCAAGAATAGGAGCGAAGATATCCGGGCTTGCATAGGCTGCAACCAGGCCTGCGTTGGCCATCGACTGACCCATCATGCCATCTCCTGTATCCAGAACCCCGTCACTGGTCGGGAACTGGACCTTAAACCCCAACCTATTCAATCCAAGCGACTAGTGTGGGTTGTTGGTGGTGGGCCAGGCGGCATGAAAGCAGCTGTCACTGCCGCCGACCAAGGGCACAAAGTGGTTCTTTATGAAAAGCAATCCAAACTCGGGGGGCAAGTCAATTTGGCCGAAAAGCTGCCTGGTCGATCTGAGTTTGGCGGTGTCACTACCAACTTGATGAATGAACTTGACCGAAGTTCTGTCGAGATCTGCTTAAGGTCTTTGGCAGATCCGGAAGCATTACACGCCATAGGGCCCGATGTCATCATCGTCAGTACGGGGGCAGTTCCCCGTCTACCTGACGTTGAGATCACTGACGTGCAATTTCTCAGCGCATGGTCCGTCATCGCCGGTCAAAAGCCTGCGGGTCAAAATGTGTTGATTGCTGACTGGAGTTCTGATTGGTCAGGACTGGGTGTTGCTCATATGCTTGCCCTAAGTGGCCACAAGGTCCGGTTGCTATCAGGAGCAAGCACCTGCGGAGAATCGATTCCGGCCATTGTGCGAGATCAATGGGTTGGTGAACTCGAAAGCCTTAATGTCGAACTAATCTGCTACGCACGTTTTTTTGGAGCGCAAGGCCGGACTGCTTTTTTTCAACACACCATTAACGGTGAAGCGATTATTTGTGAAGATGTCGACGCGATTGTCAGTTGTTACCCACCCCAATCAAACAATGATTGCGACTGGATGAGTGACTTAATAACTCCTGATAATCCATCCCTTCAAATCAAAAAAATCGGCGATGCGTTAGCCCCGCGGACTGTTGAAGAGGCGGTCCTTGAGGGTGTTAAAGCGGCCTGGTCGATCAGGTAATTCCTTTCTTGCGACATCATCTATTATCACTAAGATACAGCTCTAAAGAGGAATTCCTTTGATCAGGGGGTGAGCTTTGAATAAAACAAAATGGCTCGATCAAGCACTGTGGCAGCGACTGAATGCGCCCACATCAGAAGGGTCAACGCTACCCAATGCCGCCTATATCGATCCCGAATTTTTTCAAGAAGAACGCGAGTGGGTGTTCAAGAAAAACTGGGTGTTTGCCGAATTCGCCCATAAGCTTGCCAAATCCGGGGCTGTCCACCCTGTGCAGGTGGCGGGACAGTCGTTGCTTCTGACCAAAGACACTGACGGCATCATCCGGGCATTTCATAATGTCTGCATTCATCGCGGCGCGGCGCTGATCAAGGAATCAAAAACCAACTGCCGTAACATCGTCTGCCCCAATCATTCATGGAGCTACAGCTTAAAAGGACAATTGCTGGCCCGGCCCCATTTTTTCGGCGGTGATCAGCATGATACACAACCGACTGATTGCGCTTCATCCAATCTTGTCGAAGTAAATTGTGATACCTGGCACGATTGGGTCTTTGTTAATCTGGATGGCAAAGCCGGGGGGTTTTCATCGCATATCGCACCGCTTCTAGAAAAATTGGAAGGCTATGATCTTGACTCTCTTCGCATGGGCGGGTCACTGAACTTTGACATCCAGGCCAACTGGAAACTCGCGATCGAAAACTTTATTGAGCCGTACCATGTGTTTTCCTGTCATCCGTGGCTGCATTCGTTTGTGACGATGGCCGAACGGGATCCGCCGACTTTTGAAGACCATATCCTCT
>JAAZZE010000102.1 GCA_014239255.1 Gammaproteobacteria bacterium | reverse complement strand
AAACCCACCCGACCGGCGAGTCTGATACTAAAACACCACTACCACTGCCGCCATATTGCTTAACACCGTCGGGGCATACGATCTGGCCAAACTGGCTTGCGGTCCATGTGCTGCCATCATCGTCCAGCCGCACCAATTGCCCTACCAACCTATCATCAGCGTCAACGATATTCAATCGATACCCTTCGCGAAGACGTACCCGCCACAAGACTTTTTTCGTGACTACACCAACACTCGTCCCATAACGCTCGATGATGTCGGTCGCACTGCCGAACCACAAAATCTTGGCTTGCTCGCCGTTGTAGTGGTCTGACTGGGGCTCGGTGGGCTTTAAGATCTGTAACGGCGCTTCCGCCTGACGGTTATCTCCACCACCGACAGATGACCCGCTCATGACCGACTGGCCCGCTTCAGTTGTGCCGGCTTCTCCGCTCGGGCCCTCTTTGAGAATCGCGTCGGACTTCAACTGGACCTTTTTTGAGGAAATCAGGTTTGGCTTGTCTTCTTCCTCTTCAGTATCTGTACTCTCTTTGGCGACACCGGGCTGGGCCTTTATCCGGATCTTGTCCGAGGTCACGGGCGTGGTCGTCACCTTTGTACCTGGCGACTGCTTCAGACCCTCTTGACGGTCAGGTTTATTAGATCCCAGTACGCCCTGAACTTTCTCCTGTATCGTTTGATCCAGGCTTTCAATGGTTTTTAGAAAATCTCGCAAACCCTCGGCGCTGGCGTGATCTGCGAAAGTGACACCACATATAACTGCAAGCACGCGGAACATCACAGGCAAGAAAAAGCCACGGAGTGAGATTGTCACAACGCTCACATCAACAGGTTGTTGAAAACAACGCTTTACGGCAAATCCTTTTACTATGGGAAATCAGCATCTCATAGTACTCCGACTCTACGAAACCCAGGCAGTGCACAGGCGATCTGTTACATCTCTATTTCCACAAAAACGCCCGCTGGCAAATCAAAGGAATCGACGATGGTCATCACAGGGCCGTTTCGTGCTGCCTGAAAATCGACCCGGTAAGTGCCTGGCTGCAAAGGAATAGGACCCCAACTTTTGTCCAACTTAACGACAGCTGCCGTGGCGCCTGCATCATCGAGCCTTGAAAACTCGACGCTATACGGGGGCTCAGTTCCATCCGCATAACTGAAGCCAACGCCGGTGTTCACGGCAAACTGCGCCAGTTCATTGGGCTTGATAATAACGGTTCCTAACGAAGAGTCCGTTGCACCGTGCTTAGTCTGACGGTACACCAGCTCATACTTACCCTCAGGAACGATCTGCGGTTTAAACTCAAAATTACTGACTTTAAGAACTACCTCGCCATCGGCGTTTAGCAGTTTCCACCATCGTCGGCGAATCTCGGGCACCCAATCAGCTTTGACCAGCTGCAGTCCCGTTGCGACAGTAATTTCATTTAACTGATCCATCTTAATATCGATCACGCCAAGATCGACCGGAGTCGTGCGATGTTCGTTTTGGTACCAGATCAGGTGGTACCGACCTGCCGGTACCACCTGTGCCGGCAAATCACGAAACCAAACTGGTGGCCTTAGTACCGATTTATCAACTTTCGCTTTAAGACCCCACCAGTAGGGTATCTCTACCCACTGGGGCATTGTCAGACGTACACCGGTTGCGACGGGAACTTCGGTGACCTCACCAGATTTCACCGTCACGATTTGCCCGGTGATGACACGGGCAGATCGGTGTTCATTCTGATGCCACATCAGCTGGTAGGTACCTGGTGGCACTTTTTGGGGTGTAACGCCCAGGCGAGCAAACTTGTACAGAATCTCGCCCGATTCAACATCTGACAAAGCCCAGTATCTGGGCTCCTCTACCCACGGCGCAGGTAACAATTTCACTGTACCTGGGCCTTTAGCCTTGATCTTTATCGAGGTGGAGGAAGACTCGACTTTCTGTACTACTGGCTCTGGGGCAGGCTCTACTTTGACCTGTGCAACGACACTCTGCTTGACCACTGTCAACGCTTCAAGCAGGTCGGATGCATTATCTGCAGTAAAAAAGGTACCCTCACCCGCGTCGGCAATGCAAGCCAGCTTTTTCTTCTGATGATCCATTAGTCCAAAACCCACCACATGCATCACAAAATTGATGCCGGCAGATTTCAACTTTCTGGTGAGTGCGCACGGATCCTTGCCACAGCTTTCCAGTCCATCGCTAATAAGAACGATGGTGGATTCACCCTCCTCACCCTTTAACCTATCGACAGTCTGCTGAATCGAATCAGTGATCGGCGTCTTGCCCATCGCATTGATAGAGCTAATACGCTCCTGGGCCCGGAACTTGGCCATTGGGTCAAGATTTTTAAGAGAAACGATCTCCTCGATGTCTGAACAATCACCCTTTCGGCGATGCCCATACACTGTAACCCCGGAGCGGATCTCTGCCGGAGTTTGCTCGATCAGGTTAGAAAGTGTTTCTTTAGCGATGACGATGCGCGGCTTGCCGCCAGCCCGTTCCCACATGGAGCCCGAAGCATCGAGAATAAAATACAGCACGTTACCTTCGGAGCGAGCCTCAGCTGCAAATGAGAGGCTCATGCTCGCTAGTATGATGGTTAACCCGGCCCGCAAAATGGTTTTCATTATCACTCTCCAGTAAGGCCGCATCTCAGGGTGCGACTAGGTTTACTCAAAGGAAAACGCAAGCACTTGTGGATTAATCTAACATACCATCAGGCCGTGTGGCTCGCCGTGGAGTTGAGCCCTGGAAAACCTCAATTGGTGGGTCGGTGCGCCGAACAGGACAAAAAATGGCCGTAAAAACAAGCCGGGGTGAACGCCAACCGGGGGCACGCCGCAGGACTTACAGCCTTACATCAAAGGGAAGGATCGGTACGGTCTGCCGCCGTGCGGGCCAGAGGAGACCGGCAGCGGAATATAAATTAAGAAAGGACCCGGAGACGATCCTTGGGGGCAGGATGGATCAGCGCTTGGAGTATTGCGGGGCTTTGCGCGCCTTGTGCAGACCCACTTTCTTGCGCTCAACTTTGCGTGAATCACGAGTGACAAAACCAGCCTTGCGAAGTGGTCCACGCAGGGTCTCGTCGTAACTGATCAGAGCGCGAGTAATGCCATGACGGATCGCACCGGCCTGGCCCGTGCCACCGCCACCGGCGACCCGGATAGTGATGTCCAACTTATCGACCAGTTCCGCGACGTTTAACGGTTGGCGCACAACCATCCGCGCGGTCTCACGACCGAAGTACTGATCGAGGGTGCGCTTGTTGACGACGATATTGCCAGAACCGCGAGTGAGGTATACCCGCGCAACCGAAGATTTGCGTCGGCCCGTTCCGTAATGAATCTGTCCTGTTTCTGCCAATGTTCTGACCTCGTCTATCTAAGCGGTTTTGCTGTGCCGTTAAAGCTCTAGCGTTTTAGGCTGTTGCGCCTGATGTTCATGCTCGGGGCCGGCATAAACCCGTAGTTTAGAGAACATTGCTCGACCAAGCGTGTTTTTCGGCAGCATTCCCTTGACCGCGCTTTCAATAACGCGGGTGGGATGACGCGCGATCTGCTCGGCAAAGGAAATCTCCTTGATGCCGCCGGGGTACCCAGAGTGCCAGTGATATACCTTCGCTTGGGCCTTGTTGCCAGTCACACGTACCTTCTCGGCATTGACGATCACGATATGGTCGCCCGTGTCGACGTGGGGCGTGTACTCAGGCTTGTGTTTACCCCGCAGTCGGGTGGCCACTTCGCTTGCCAGTCGTCCCAATACCTTGTCTGTAGCGTCTACGACGTACCACTCTCGGCGTACGGTCTGGGCGTTAGCATTGAACGTTTTCATGCAGTGGGTGTTTTTTACGAAAATTCGAGGCGCGGATGGTACTAGAACACCCTCGTTCAAGCAAGTATTTAGCCGAATTTCGGGTAAAACCTTTAAACAGCGAGACCGAAACTAGCCGATCGCTGGCAAAAACCCGCAACCAGTATTGTTGCACTAAATCCACAAAACCCCAGATGGAGAAATTTTTGCCATCTGGCTATCACTATGCAAACGCGGGCCACCCAGTCGGTGTTTGGTTTGGACTTTTGTTAGTATTTTGCTATTCAATAATATAGTAACTTCGTACAATAAGAAACAGCCTTATAAGAGATTTTTCTCAGATGGGGAACATAAAGATGCCCAATCCCCTAACACAGCGCAGGCCCCAGCTTGCTGGGCGGGTCTGGATCCAGTAATTCAATCCAGTGGCAGACTGTACTGCCCGATGCACTCTCAAGATGCGCTAGACACCCAATATTGGCTGTCGCAATGACGTCTGGGCTCTGTCGTTCAAGATTTTCCAGTTTATTTTTGAGCAACTGGCGCGACAAAACAGGCTGCAGCAATGAGTAGGTGCCTGCAGCCCCGCAGCACAAGTGTCCATCTTGGGTTGGAACGATGGTTAGCCCCGCACGGCGCAAAATATTTTCGACTTTCCCAGTGATCTTTTGCCCGTGTTGTAATGTGCAAGGTGACTGAAACGCGACTTTGAGTTCCACTTCGCGCCCTAACTCCTCCACTGCCAGTGGTTCAAGTAGCTCACTGATATCCTGAGTCAACCCGCTAATCCGTTTTGCTTTGACCGCATACAATGGGTCGTTTTCCAGTAGCTTTCCGTAATCACCCACGGTTACACCACATCCGCTAGCCGTCATCACGATCGCCTCGATCCCTTCTTCTACATGGGGCCACCAGGCATCAATCTGGCGCCGCATCGCTTCCAGAGCCGAACCAGATGCGCCCAAATGTAAATCCAATGCACCACAACAGCCGGCGCCACTTACCGGTAAGACCGTAATCCCGTATTGGGCGAAGACGCGGCCTGCGGCTGCGTTGATGACCGGCGCCATCGCCGACTGGACACAGCCCTCAAGCATCAAAACCGAGCGCGATCCGGTTTGCCGGGCTGGTTTTCCGGCTGGGCGGTAACGTGGAATATGACGTGCAAGCGACTGCGGCAGAGCCCACCGAACCGCGCGTCCCAAAGCCAACAAGGGTGCAAACCAAGGTCCCAACAATATCCGGCGCAGCAACCAACGCTGTAGTCGTTGTGTCAAAGGCCGTGGTGCGAGGCGCTCAACCACTGGGCGGGCAATCTCCAGCAAACGGCCATAGGCAACGCCCGAGGGACAGGTGGTCTCACAGGACCGACAGGTCAGACACCGATCGAGATGTCCGCGGGTGATGTCGGTACAGGTCCCAGACTCCAGCGCCTGCTTAACCAGATAGATTCGCCCACGGGGGCCATCCAGTTCATTCCCCAGGAGTTGGTAGGTCGGACACGTCGCAGTACAAAAACCACAATGAACGCACTTGCCAAGAATAGCACCGGCCTCAAGCCCCTCGGGAGTATCTTGAAAGATTGAGGCCAAGGAGGCGTACATCGCTTAACTCCCTGCGAACATCCGGTCGCGGTTAAGAATTCCAGTTGGATCAAAAGCTTTCTTCAGTCCCCGATTCAGGATGGCTTCGGTTTCACCTAAAGATTGAAAACTGACTGAACGCTCATCGCCGCGAAAACGCGTCAGGTTTCCCCCATGCGCGTGCGCATGGGCAACTAAGGCCTGCGGGTCATTACCGCGCACCCAAAACAGCGCCCCACCCCACTCCATTAGAGATTCTCCGGCCAGGTTTGGCATCTCGGCGGGTGCCGCAATAGATAATCGCCATAGCGGATCTGTCCCGCCAAAAAAATCTAGTCGATGTTCTTTAAGAGCTTGCCAAAACGAAGCACCGGAAATATCAACGTCGCCCCCGAGGCTCGATGCCGCAGACTCGACCGCTATCTCACTACCCGAAAGACGCACCCGCAGTTTGCCATCGTGCCAGATAGTGCCAGTCACCGGCAACGGTCGTCCCCCGAGGTCAGTCATCTTTGTCAATGCGTCATTACCGCTACAGTCAAAAACCAGCGTCCGCTCAATAACCGGCAACGGCAACACCCTAAGAGAGACCTCGGTCATTACCCCGAGGGTGCCCATGGCCCCCACCATCAACCGTGACACATCGTAACCAGCAACGTTCTTCATCACCTGACCACCAAAGCGCAGATATTCGCCACGGCCACTGACACAGTTCACTCCAAGTATAAAATCGCGGACAGCCCCGCGGTATGGCCGGGCCGGGCCGGAAAAACCGCAGGCGATCGTGCCACCAATGGTTGCACTAGCGCCAAAGGCTGGGGGCTCAAAAGGCAGCATCTGCCCAGACTCGGCCAGCGTCTGCTCAAGGTCAACAAGCAGCGTTCCGGTCCGTGCGGTGACTACAAGCTCTGTAGGCTCGTAAGACACGATACCCTGATGAGTGCCCATATCCAGGGGTTCACCTTGCGGTGCACCTCCGTAAAAATATTTGCTGTTACCTCCGACAATATTCAGGCGCGTGCCGGATTCCGCGGCGGTCACGATCCGGGCTTGTAACGACTCGATAAAACTATCCATCTGGGCAACTCGCCTTAAAAGCGCGGTATCTCAGGATGTGCCAGTTCGCCGCCATGAACGTGCATGGCATTGAATTCAGCACATCGCGCCAGGGTCGGCACTGCCTTACCAGGATTCAGTAGTCCATCAGGGTCAAACACCGCTTTCAAGGCATGAAACTGATCCAGTTCCTGATCAGTAAACTGAACACACATCTGATTGATTTTCTCCAACCCGACGCCATGCTCGCCGGTGATGGTACCGCCTGCCTGCACACAAAGATCGAGTATCTGCCCGCCCAAGGCCTCAGTACGCTCGAATTCACCCGGCTTGGAGGCATCGTAAAGAATCAGTGGATGTAAATTACCATCGCCTGCGTGAAACACATTAGCCACACGCAGCCCGCTTTGCGCGGACAACAGCTCAATGCCGGCCAGCACCTTAGCAACCGCTTTGCGCGGTATCGTGCCATCGATACAGTAATAATCTGGAGAGATACGACCTATTGCTGGAAAAGCATTCTTTCGCCCGGACCAAAAACGCACCCGTTCGGCTTCATCCCGCGCGACATCAACCGTGCGGGCGCCGCTTTCACGCAACAGGTCCGACACCATTTCAATATCTGCCTCGACTTCAGCAATCGTACCGTCGAGTTCACATAACAAAATAGCGGCAGCGTCCTTGGGGTAACCCGCCTGCACAAAATCCTCGGCAGCCACAATAGCCGGGTTATCCATCATCTCAAGGCCCGCGGGAATGATGCCTTTCGCGATCACTTGCGCGA
>JAAZZE010000101.1:455-7277 GCA_014239255.1 Gammaproteobacteria bacterium | reverse complement strand
TGTACTAGACGCCTTCGTCGCTGACGGAGTCGAATGTCTTCTTCTAGTGAATCGTAATCCCAGCAGCTAAGAGCAAGATTCTCCAGTCGCTCACGCACATCCAATAGACCGGCTTGTTCTGCAACATTGTTTTGCTCTTGTGGGTCTTTCTTTAGATCATAAAGCACCGCTGGCGCCTGACCACCTTTGATCAATTTGAACTGGCCATCTCGGACCATTAACATTGGCGCGGGAACCCCCTCAGATGTTATTTCAGCAAATACTGGCCGCTCATCACGAGCATCCGGATGCTCGCACTGTGGCAGCAGGCTGGCTCCGTCAAGCGGTTGAGGTGCACGCTCGGCCACATTGAAATCCGCAAACTCGCATAGTGTTGGCAATAGATCAACCAGTGACACATTATTTAAACTCCGACCCGAGGAAAAATGCCTGGGCGCGTGCACAATCATGGGTACGCGGGAGCAATGATCGAAGAAATGCTTTTTAAACCAGAGTCCGTGTTCTCCCAGCATATCACCATGATCAGAGGTAACCACAATCATCGTATTATCTAATAAGCCGGCTTGTTCGAGCGTAGCCATTAAATCTCCGACCATATCGTCAAAATATGAGACATTGGATAGATATCCATGGCGTGCGATACGGATGTGTGCGTTATTAATGTCACCATCTATTAAGCAAGCGTGATGCAACATTCGCTGGGTATGTACTTCACGTTTGTCTTCTGGCTGGAGTCCGGTGATTGGCATGGGTATGTCATCGTGCCTGTATCGATCCCAATATTTCTGCAGCGCAAAGTAAGGCTCGTGCGGGTGTGTAAAAGAGGCTACCAGGAAAAACGGTTGCCCTTTGATACGCGCGTAATCGTGAAGTTTGGCCTTTGCACGATATAAAACAGCCTCATCGTGATCCATTTGAACACTGCGTGCACATATCCCGGCTCGAGTGACTCCACTAGAATTATTATTAGAAATCATTCGCACTTCGTCCCAACTCGGCGTCCACGAAAAGTCAGTCGGATAAAGCTCGGGCACCAGTCGTTCGTGAAATCCATGCAGCATATCGGGACCAACAAAATGTTGTTTTCCAGACAAGCAAGTGCGGTAACCCGCCAGACGAAGGTAATGCGCAACTGTTGGAATCTGCGCCAGATATTCAGCGCCATTATCAAAAGCCCCAATACGTGAGGGCAACATGCCTGACAGCATCGAGAAACGTGAAGGGGCACACAATGGAAAATTGCAGTACGCATTCTCAAACACCACACCTTGATCCGCCAGTTGATCCAAATAGGGAGTAACAGCGGGCCCTCCATAACTGCTGAGTACTTGAGGCTTAAGTTGATCGGCCTGAATCAACAGGATATTGGGTCTGTTAGGTGGCATAGCAAGTACTCAGTAGGTTTCGCCGTTTCGACCAGCAATAAACCAGTTAACTGGGATTTGTGACAATAGTAAGCTTAAAAAGTAGATCGACAAAACGTTGGTAGACGAATTATCTTCGTTTGGCCGCTGGAAAAACATCAATGGCTTTGCCATTGACCTTAACGCCCTGCTGATTAGATTGTATCGGCGTCTGCGGTATCGAGATCAATGCAGCTAAGCCATACGGGGCAATAGAACAACTCGCTCAATCGGCAGTGATCTATGCCGTCTCAAAGCAAGTTTGAAGAATCTAAAACGACTTGTGTACTCTCAGCCCGAAGCCATAATCTACAAGGCTTGCCTGATGAAGATAATCATCTGCGTAATAGGCAAATAACCCTAAGGTGGAGCCTGATGGCTTGGGCTGAAAAACATACTCCAATTGGTAGTCAATCTGACGGCCAGTGGGTTTCAGATCAATATCAACACTGCGGGCATGTAGAACTTCGTCTTCATCATAATAGTCATCATGCATTAAAGACATAGACCCGCCGTTAACTCGTAGTGGTTGGCTAACCGAAAACTTAAGGCGATCCGCACCATCAAACACGTTTTTCGACTCAAGCCCAACGGCGAACGCGCAGCTAGTAAGCCTGGCGCTATTCAGACTGAGTAAATTGTCACTTGAAGCATCGCTTCTAGAAAATGCCTCAGTATAAGAAGCGGATACTTTCGAATCACGGTTAAGCTGATAACTTGACCCTAAAGTCACGCCCTGCGAATTCGAGCCATCCGCAAATTCCAGGCCTCCGGCGCCTCCGGTTCCCAACACTCCGTTATCTTCCGTCAGGTAGGAAACGCTGACCTTGGTAGACAGTCGCGTATCGTCGCTGACGCGGCCCAAGGAGATAACCATGGCGTCTGTCTTAGGTGCGTAATCCCTGTCTTTTGCTTCACTATCCACCCTGGTGTTGGTAAGTGCGCCGCCGGCAATACTAAAACCTGAGGTGAGCGGACGCTGCAAAAGTGCATAAACCCCGCCCTCAGCAAGTCCCATGACAGGATAAGCGCCTGTCTGGATCGTCTTATCTGTCATTAGCCCGAAGCTAAAACTCGTTGGAACTCCCAGTTGTTCGAGCGCTGATCCTTGACCGAAGTGCAGTGCCTGACCCTTGCCTCGCTGATAACTCATGCGCCACTCGATATCTGCCAGACTGGGATCTACTGCATTGTAATCTTGCGCTGAAAACGCGTAACTCAGGCCGCGGCCATTATCCATGACATAGTCATTACGGCCCTCGGTCGTTTTCACCCAGTTCTGAACGATTCCCTGGTAACTCGGCGCATAAGTGGCGAGGGGCGTCTGGAAGTCGCGGTCATATTCATCAAAAAACGAAACACTCTGATTGGTTAAATTTGACAGCGCTGGGGAAACTCTAAGGCTGGAGTTCGCAAGGCTGTATTTTTTCTTTTTCTTTTTGAGATACTTTGCGCCAAGCGGACCGAGCGCCCTGTCTGCACGCACCATGCCCCAGCCATAGATCGCGTCTACGCCAGGTTTTCCTAAATCCTGTGCTGTGCGAAAAATTATGCTCGTGGTCTTGGAGGCATTTCTTTTCAAGGCAGGCCAGCGTCCATGCAGCAAGGCTGCTACACCACTAACTATGGGGGCAGCCATAGAGGTTCCACTGGTCCAATAATAGCCCCCATCTGCACCCCCAGCGTATATTTGCCCATCACCCGCTTGACCGTCCCCTCCTGGAGCCGAGACGGTGAAGTATTTGTACTTGTTTCGCTCCCGACAACCTTGCCAGCTCACATTGCAAAAACCATTCTCACCTGGAGTATTCGAATAGACGGCCCGCTTCAGATTTGGTGCGAGTGCTGTAACAAAAATTAAGTTTTTTAAACTATCCCTCGGCTGAAAATTATTATGAAAAACCCGGTTACGTACATCTTTGTTGTCATTTCCCAGAGCCCATACAGTTACTATATTTTTGTTTTCGGGTTTAGCGAACCTCCGCAGTTCACTGGCAAATGGCGCCAAAGTCGGAACGCCATAACTATGATTAGTAATAGAGACCTTATTGGCGTTACGCATATAATCGATGATGTCGCCGCCATAGCAAGTTCTACAATTCGCCCAACCAAACGTCTTCGCGCCGTCCGCGTATCCGCACTGACCACCCTCGCATGCGTTATCCATAATTGCCCAGGAGGTAATAGTCGCGCCTGGAGCGACCCCGACCATGCCGCCAGTACCCCTATCATTGGCCGCAATGGTTGTGGCAACATGAGTACCGTGATTACCAACTCCAGTGGTAATGTCTGGATCAGGATGGTTAACATTGCTGCACGCCCCCGATGAAAACGCTGTATGAGAGCACAACACGCCTACGTCTAGTACCCCGACATTGACCTTACCGCGCATCCTGCGATTGCTATGCATCTTCTCAGTGACGCCAATCGCCGCAAGATGCCATCCGTAAACACCGCCCGCTTGTACTGGGGAATAAGAAGGTGCAATCAGGACAGTTGCCATCGCAACTCCGACCAATGACGCTCGTATCGACATAAACTTTCTTCCCAATATTCCCAATGCCCTATTTGACCATTAAAGAGAATGTGTTGTCACAAATACCTGCACGCTCGACAGCTTACTAGTTAACATGAGATTTTTTATGGCTCGGATCGGTCCCGGTAAATTCAAGACGAATATGAGGATCGATGTTTAAACAATTGTTTTTATAGGAAAACTCTTTATGGGATAACTTTTTTTATAGGACAACTCATTAATTTTAAAACAGAAACTGCAAACTTTGCCCCCTCCCGATACTCCCTTAGTTGATGCGATTGGTCGTTGTCGACTTCTATCCAGTACTCTCCAACCTTAAACATCTGGCCTGCCTTTTTAAGAAGAATCAATACTGGGCGATCTGTGACGCCTGACCCAGGCCAATAGTTATTCAATGCGGAAAACCTACTGGGGAAACCAAGCCCAACAAGCGAAGCAATATGACCCTCTCATTTCACAGGATGAACTTCAGTGCGGGTTCTTAGAAAGCGCTGAGCGCCTTGGGTGATTTATGTACAATCAAGCATCTACTACTGCCGCGCTAGCACGGCAACAGCGAGCATCGTAGCGGACTTTAAACAGCCTTGTGCAGCCGGGGAGGCGCAACAAGTGTGAAAATACTAAATCGTTCTTTTATTGTTGCGCTCTTTTTCGGGTTGATCCTGGAAGAAGTTCAGTCGGCACCCGCCTTCCCCGGGATTACTGAAATAGTTCAACCTAACGGCGCAGTTGTGGCCGCACGACTTAAAGGCGATGAGTGGACTCATTGGGTTGAAACACTGGACGGCTTTTCAATCGCAAAAAGTGAATCTGGTTATTGGCAATATGTTCGATCATATGATGAGGCAACCCCTGTGCTTAGCGGCATCAGAGCAGACCACAGGCCTCCTTTGAGCCTGCAGCGCAGGATCAGACCGGCGACAAAACTACCCGGAGCCCAGCGCAACACCAATAAGCGAGCCCAAACCCGACTTAGGGTACCGGGTGGAAAACTTAAAGGTAGCGTGTTATTCATACTTGCTGAATTCACTGACAGAAAAGGCAAGTACTCTCAGAACAGTTTTGCTGATTTTCTCAAAAATGATATCGCGCATTATTTCAAAAAAGCATCCAACAACAGAGTAAAACTCACTCCTGCCAAAGAAACTCACGGCTCAAAAAATAACGGCGTCATAGGGTGGATCAATTTAGGTTACAGACATCCCAATACCAAAGGCGCTAACGCGCGAAATGGGGTTCTAACCAGAAGGGCTGTTATCGAGGCAGACAAATATATCGATTTTAAGGCTTATGATAAGAACGACGATGGATACACCGACGCTGATGAACTGGCTGTCATCGTCATTGTCGCGGGCTATGAAGCCGCCACTACAGCAAAAACCCCAAGCGTGTGGGGCCATGCCTATTATATTCCATCACCACCCAAACTTGATGGCGTTATTGTTGGTGCCGGGCGCGGCAACGTCATGGGTTATTCACAATTTGGTGAGATCCAAGTAGGTGCAACCGAACATCAAGCTACTGTGGGTATCATGGTCCACGAGATCGGCCATCATATATTTGGCCTTCCTGATCTTTACGATACTGACTACTCCTCGGATGGAATTGGCGCCTTTTGCCTGATGGCGGCTGGCACTTGGGGTCAAACGTCTACTGATACCTACGCTGGTCAGACTCCAGTACTGCCAAGCGCTTGGATACGACACACGATGGGCTGGGTCAAGACCAAACCCATCACAAGAGGTCGTCGGACTATTAGGGCCGCTGGGAGGTCGACCTCTGGTGCGAGCACCGTCTACCAGAGTTACGGGCGCTTGGGGGGCGTCAGCGCCGACGAGTATTTCCTAGTCGAATACAGAAATTCCTCGGGCTACGATAAGGGCCTTTGGGCATTTCTTGGTAATAATACTTTTGGTGGGATTGCCATCTGGCATGTGGATGAAAGCATGTCTGATAACTCGGATGACACTCATCGACTGGTCGATCTTGAGGAGGCTGATGGTGATGAAAGCGCCGGATCAGATACTGATTTTTGGTATTCGGGTAACAGCGCTAGCGGTAGTAAGTTCAGCAGAAATTCTACTCCAGACAGCAAACGCTACGATGGAAAGAGTTCTGGCGTTTGTATAAAAAACTTTTCTGCGGCTGGTAAGAAATCGATCAAGGCAAGCTGGGGTTGCTAGGCCTTCGCCCTGCTTTAATCTCGCATTATCAGGCATCTTAAATGCCGCAGTTGTACTTTAAGTAAACACAATAAGGGCACAAACGGCGGCCTGGCTATAGGGCTTTGGCTTTCTGCGCCCCTTCAATACACCGAACAATTTATAACTATTGTTAATAGCTTAAGACCAATCTAGAACGCACTTTACCTACTCATTTTTGCCCCTGCACTGAAATGTTGTGCACTAATTCTTTGTCACAGTCTTTATCAGGTCAGAAACTTTAAAACACTGTCTCCCAACACAAATGGGTGAAACAAGCCAAGCCGCTTTGCTCTACCGTGGTTAGCAATAATCTAAACATTCAAACGATTATTACCCCAACCCCAAGGAGGCCTAAACCGACTACTGCAGCCGCTCCTAGCAGGGCGATAATACCCACGCGAAAAACAAACACGGCTATTAATGCTGTAACAACCAGCGCTACCGCAATCGGATCAAGAGTCATGGGATCTGGAACTGCTACGCGTAACCCAAAGGCTTCAAATGTTCCCACCTCTTTGAACATCACATGCAACGCAAACCATACTGCCAGGTTAAGAATAACTCCAACAACAGCGGCGGTGATGGCAACGAACGCTGCCGACAGCACCTGGCTTTGCCGAAGCTGTTCTACATAAGGTGCGCCCATAAAAATCCATAAGAAGCAAGGCGGCATGGGCCC
>JAAZZE010000101.1:0-445 GCA_014239255.1 Gammaproteobacteria bacterium | reverse complement strand
CAAGCAGGCAAAAACCTGCAGCTCATGACGAAGCTTCATCAGGCCATCCCCACCGAGCGCTAACACTTTTAGGGTCATAGTCACAGCTGGCGCAGAATTTATTAAATGAATTATTCAGACGCCGGCAATACATGTACATTCATCCACAGTTACGCCCTGACATCCTCGAAGATATGTCAGGCTCAGATATATGACACCAGTACGATAAAGGTTGTAACACCAACAAACACCGCGGGGAGAATTCTTCTCCCCAGGAAAAAGAACACAGCCAATCCGGCAGCGAATCCCAGGATCCGAAAGGCCAGAGGCGTCTCGGTCAGTGGGCCTATGGGCAACAATATCATTCGCGCTATCAGCCCCCCTAACATCGCATAAGAAACACATGTAATCCATTGAAATACTGCGCCATCACTATTAACACGGGATGCAAATAACACCCCCAAAC
>JAAZZE010000100.1 GCA_014239255.1 Gammaproteobacteria bacterium | reverse complement strand
TCGCTGAGATTACCCGTAAAGCAGATCGCGCCCTCGACCAACTTGCCAGTCTCTCCAGCCGCATCAATAGCCACGCGCATATTCTCAACCCAGTTGAGAGAGTCAAATATACGAAACACATCTACGCCGCCTGCAGCAGCCTGACCGACAAAATATCGCACCACGTTATCCGGATAATTGGTATAGCCCACAGCATTTGAGGCGCGGAGCAGCATCTGGGTGAGAATATTTGGCATGCGCTCACGCAGTGCAGCCAAACGCTGCCATGGACATTCGTTGAGAAAACGCATCGCAACGTCAAAGGTCGCCCCGCCCCAGCACTCGACCGAGAGCAACTGTGGCAGCTTCCGGGCATAGGCATCGGCAACCGCGATCAGATCATAACTGCGCACGCGGGTTGCCAGCAGCGACTGATGGGCATCACGAAAAGTGGTATCGGTGATCAGGGCCTGTGGCTGATCCAGCATCCAGCGTGCAAACCCCTGCGGACCCAGTTCAGCCAATCGGTCGCAACTGCCCGGCAGCAGTGGCTGTTCGTCAACCCGCGGTACGCGTGGTACGCGTGGTGATTGGGGCACCCGTCGTCCCTTGACCGTCGGGTTACCGTTAACCGTGATATCGCCGATAAAGCGCAACAGGCGCGTGACCCGGTCCCGCCGGCGCGGAAACGACATCAACTCCGGCGTGTCATCAACAAAGCGTGTGGTGTAATCGGCCCGGCGGAAATCTTCGTTACCAAGCAACCCGATCAAAAAAGGTATGTTGGTGTTAACGCCACCTACCCGAAACTCGTGCAAAGCCCTAAGCATGCGTCTGATAACTTCTTCCGGAGTATTTCCCCGGCTGGTGACCTTAACCAAAAGCGAATCATAGTGACGAGTCACCCTTGCGCCGCTGTAGGCCGTGCCGGCATCCAGACGGATACCAAAACCCGAAGAACTGCGGTAGGTATCGACCTCTCCATAGTCTGGAATAAAATTGTTTTGAGCATCTTCCGTGGTAATACGACACTGCATGGCATGGCCACCCATCAAAATCTTCTGCTGTGGTGGAACCCCGGATTCGTCAGTGCCGATCGTACAACCCTGGGCGATCCGGATCTGGGCCTTTACGATGTCAATGCCAGTGATTTCTTCCGTGACCGTATGTTCGACCTGGATTCGTGGATTCACCTCGATAAAGTAAAACTCGCCAGAATCAGTATCTTGCAGAAACTCCACCGTGCCGGCGTTGTAATAACCGACACCCCGGCACAAACGCAGCGCAGCCTGGCAGATGGTTTCACGCTCTGAATCTGTCAGGAAAAACGCTGGAGCACGCTCGACCACTTTCTGGTTACGGCGCTGTACTGTGCAATCTCGCTCAAACAGGTGCACCAGATTGCCCTGCTGATCTCCGAGGACCTGCACTTCGATATGCCGCGCGCGGCGTACCAGCTTTTCAAGGTAGACCTCGTCATTGCCGAATGCGGTATCCGCCTCTCGCCGTCCGATATCGACCATGGGAATGAGTTCGGCGTCGCTTCTGATAACCCGCATGCCACGACCTCCTCCACCCCACGAGGCCTTAAGCATCAGTGGATAGCCAATCGCTTTTGCCAGTGTCCGAACAGCAGTTGAATCCGAGGGCAAAGCATCGGTTGCCGGCATCACCGGCACATGGTTCTCCTGCGCCAGGGCGCGGGCCTGAACCTTGTTTCCCAGACGACTCATTACCTCGGGTGATGGCCCGATGAACACCAGTCCTGCTGAGATACAGGCTCTGGCAAAGTCGGGGCTTTCTGACAGAAACCCATAGCCCGGGTGGACAGCATCCGCGCCCGACCGCACAGCGACCTTTACAATCTCGTCTATTTGCAAATAGGCCTGCACCGGTGAACAACCCTTACCTATACGGTAAGCCTGTGCCGCTTTGAATCGGTGCAAGGCAAAGCGATCTTCCTCGGAATAAATAGCCACACTGGCAATATCCAGTTCGGCCGCAGCGCGCATAACCCGAATCGCGATTTCGCTTCGGTTTGCTACCAGAATCTTGTCAATCTTTTTCATAATCCAGGCCGCGCGGGAAAATCAGGTACAACACAAGCGTACCCTGTTGTGAGGTGTTGTAGAAGGCGTCAATTTTACCGGAGATGACGGGGGCGCCAGCGATTCCGATCGAAACAATCTTTTATGGCGGCCATAAACAGTCTAATGTCGAATCAGATAGTTGACGGACGAAGCCCAGACCCTATGATGCAACTTACGCCGGCTGAGTTTTCAACCGGCCACGAATTTTCATTGGAGAAACCAGCATGAGCCACCTTTCCGAGGCATTGGCATCATCCGATTTTGTAGTCACCAGCGAACTGACGCCACCCAAAGGGGTGAACCTGGACCCCCTTCTGGAGAAGGCGACTCTGCTTAAGCCACATGTTTGCGCGATTAACCTGACTGAATCCCACGCCGCCCGTATGGCCATGGATCCAGTTGCGGTAGGTCATCTGCTACTGGATCACGGGATCGAACCGATTGTGCAGATGACGGCCCGCGACAAAAACCGTCTTGCGATTCAGGCCAGTATCCTCGGTGCTGCAGCTCTTGGGGTATCGAATATTGTCTTCATGGGTGGTGACCCGCCAAAAAACGGTGATCACCCCGATGCCAAGCCGGTATTCGATCTTTTTGCCTCCCAGTTGCTGGAAGCGGTACATGCCCTGAATAATGGAACTGATCTGACGGATAACGAACTGAGTGGCAAGCCACAACTTTTCGCCGGTGCTGTGGCGAATCCTGGCGCAAGTGATCCTGATATGGAGATCGACAATCTGCATCGTAAGATCGATGCCGGGGCACAGTTCTTTCAGACTCAGGCAGTTTACGATGTCCAGGCCTATGCGGCGTTTCTTGACAAAGCTCGCTCCCCCAAGCCGGTGCTGGCTGGAATCATCCCGATCAAATCGGTAAAGATGGCAACCTATATGAACGAACGCATCCCCGGAGTCGATATTCCAGATGCCTTGATCCAGCAAATTGCTGACGCGGGTGACGACAAACATCGGATTGCACGGGTGAGCGTTGAGATTGCCGCAAAGACTATCCAAGAACTACGCTCGGTAAGCCCTGGTGTACACCTGATGGCTATTGGCTGGGAAAGCTATATTCCGCAGATACTGACGCTATCGCAATCCTAATCCCGCAAGCAACCTAAACCAAGTATGCATCCCACCTTAACCGTCATTGGGCTTGTGGCATAACAAGACTCCAGACCGCTAAAGATCAAGTACCAAGGTCTCGCCGGCCTTGCCCCGTGAGATACAGATCATCATTTCATCGCCGATAGCTTTGTCGCTATCTGTCAACACCATATCGCGGTGCTCCGGAACCCCACCCAGCAGTCGGGTTCTGCAACAGCCGCACAAACCGTCTTCGCAAGAGGATTCCACCTCGATTCCCGCACCACGCACAACATCCAGAATGCTTTGGTCAGGCGGCACGTCCAAGCGGACCTGCTGGCGTGAGAGCCACACCGAAAAAGCCTCATTGCTTTTGGTCTGGGCGGTTGGCGCGACGGAAAATTGTTCCCAGTGCACTGACCCAGGTGGCCAATGTGAGGCTTGCGCACGCACGCTTGCTACCAAACCTGGTGGACCACATACATAAACATGCTCGTTGAGCGAGGGGTCTTTTAATACCGAAGGAAGATCAATCCCCTGGGTTGGATCACCGCCGTCAAAATGCAATGTCAGCTTATCATCAAAAATATCGCGTGCCTCGTCGAGAAAGGGAACACTGCGCTCATCTGGCGCACAAAAATGCAGATGGCACGATGCCCGCTCTCGCATTAACAGATGACCCATCGCTATCATCGGGGTAATGCCTATGCCGCCGGCAATCAGAGTGTGATGATTCGCTTGCTGATCAAGCGGAAAATTGTTTGCTGGGAGCGAAGCACTGACATGATCTCCCACTGAGAGATGATCAAGCAGCCACTCGGAACCGCCACGGCTGGGTTTTTCACGGCGTATACCCAGCACGTAGCAATTGCGCACAGCAGGGTCTCCGGCAAGCGAGTACGAGCGGCGCAGACCCAGTTCAGTAAAAAGATCGATATGCGCTCCGGGAGTAAACGACGGCAGATCTTGCCCATCGGACGACACCAGGTCATAGCGACAGACATCATTGCAGCTTTCTTTGACCTTTTGTACCTGCAGTTCGATACGTTGTGGCTCGACAGGCGTCAGCGCGCTCTGCCCCGGCTGCAGCATCAACCGCTGAACCAGCTTACCGCCTATCACATGGTGCTCAAGAATTTCGTCGATATCCTCGCGGCTTTGGTAGTGATACCAAATTCCCTCAGGGTAAATCACCATGACCGGGCCCAGCTCACAGCGGTCGAGACAGCCACTTTTATTGATTCGAACACGTTTACCCAGTTTCAGCTCCTTGCCACGGACTTTCATGTACGCCTGCAGTTCACCGGCACCGCGCGCACTGCATGAACCACGCGGGTGGTCCGATTTGCGCTCGTTGATACAGCAAAATACGTGGATATCGTAGTGTCGCTTGGATGTGAGTTGATTCTTGCTCATCTGGATAACCCTGTATCACGATTAGCTGAAGCCGGCTGTTGCTGAGTAATACAATGAATGCCGCCACCGCCGGGCGCGATATCATTGATACGCAACTGCACCACCTGTCGTTGTGGAAACAATTGTTCATAGACAGCTTTGGCACGCTGATCGGTGGGCAGATCATAGCAAGGCATAATCACCGCTCCATTGGCGAGATAACTGTTAATGTACGACGCACAAAAATGCTCGGTGCTTTCACACTGCCAGGCATCTTCAATAAAAATCACATCAAGCGGTCGTCCACGGGCGTCGCTTTGACCCTGAAGTGCTCGACGATTCTCCATCAGGAGATCATAGCGCGGATGCGTGTAGTCAAAAGCGGCTTCGAGCAGCACTCGGCCAGGCCCGACAAACGCTGCGAGCCCATCAACGTGGCCATTGGTCTCGCTTTCGGTCGGATCCCCAGGCAGCCAGATCACTTTACTCACGCCCAACATGCGACACAGTTCTGCTTCGACCTCCCCTTTACTCCAACCCGGGTTTCGATTGGGGTTGAGGAAACAGGTTTCAGTAGTAATCAGGGTGCCTTCACCATCCACGGTGATGCCTCCTCCTTCGGCAATCATGGGTGATTGGAAAAGTCGCGCAGCCAGATGTGAGGCCACCTTCGGACCCGCTGTAGCGTCGGCATCAAACGGCGCATAGTTACCACCCCACGCATTAAAGTCAAAGCAGGCTGCGGCCAGATCACCGGCATCATTGATCAGAAAGTTCGGACCGTTGTCACGAAACCATCCATCATCTATGGGTAATTCCAGACAATCGATCTGCGCACCCAGTGCTAATTGCGCCGCTGCCCGGTCCTGTGGGCGTACCACCATTGTCACGGGCTCAAAGTGTGCAATTGCTCTGGCGACCTGCGCATAATTCTCCCGTGTTGCCGGGCTGTCAAAACCGCTACGACAAGGCCATGCCATCCAGCAACGCTCATGGGGCTGCCACTCACCGGGCATATAGAACCCGGCTGAAGCCGCATCTGATAGATCAGTGTTTATCATCTAGTCGTTAATTTCTTCGTAGAGATTCCGATTCGACAACTTTATTGCCGGGAAACCTCACGTATAGTCTCAGAGTTGGCCCTGTCACAAAGAAATTCTCTCCCAACCTTCAAATCAAATACTTCTAACTCAAATGCAGGTTAGTTCACATCAATTACAGACTAAACAGTTAAACCTTCCTGCCTAGAATCATTGTCGTACATGCAATATCGTCTAGTACTCTAGGGTCAATTTCTTTCACGTATGGCTCATTAATCAGCAAATCTGGAGAGCACAGAAAATCTTTTATCGATTGATTCTCAAATTCTTCTCTTGATTCTCGTGGTAGACCCTGCGCCCACCTTTTCAAAATCCAACTAAGCGTGAAAAGAGGGTGGCCACTTACCGGTACACCTGATGAAATAATTTCGATACTCTTTTCGACAAGACTTCTTAATCCCTGTCCGGTCATATTGAAGTAGTGGTGGGGATAAGCATGGACAGGTTGTAGAAAGGGGGCACTTAAATACATTGTACCGCCAGGTTTCAGCACTCTAACCAGTTCATTAGCGCTTTTAAATGGATTCTTTACGTGCTCTAAGACGGAGAATGAGAAAACCGCATCGAAAGAATCCGAAAGAAAAGGTAACGCCTCGCCGACACTGATAACATCTGTGTTCGCATACTCTTCAATCTCCAAGTTAATTACATTCGAATAATCCTGCATCGGGAATCCAGATCCGCAATCTAGGATCAACCCGTCTCGGTAATAACCAATTAAGGCTAAAGCCAGTGGGTCTTGCGCTCGAGATGCGATGGCCTCACTTTTCTTCACTCCATACTTCTGCTTTAGCTTATCACTTAACAAATCAATGCATCGGCCATCCACCGCATAAATCCGGGCGCACTTACCGCACTCAAAACTTTTCGAAGCATCTCGCGACTGCAAAGGGGTATGACAAGTAGGGCACGAAAGGATTTTCGCTAATTGGTCAAGTTTTGGTGAGACCTCTATTAAAGCGGGCTCGATTTCGAGACTAACTGAGTATTCAAGGCACTCTTGTGGGTCACTGCTAGGAAACGCTGATTGAAATCTTGCAAATTTTTCCTTCTTGCTTATCGATAACATAGGGTTTGATGCCAAATTGAATTCGTGTTCGCTGGTTTCATTGATCGTCTTTACTGTGATTGTCATTGGCTGCCGATCTACATTTGGGCATGAGAGCCGACCGGTAAATCCATGCACGAAATCGATATCCGGATAAGCCGCTTCTACATCTTCCCGTCGCGACAACGCGAATGATGCCGTCCCAGAATCAACACTAAGTATCTCGGTATTAGATACAACCCATCCGGCCACATCAAACACAGTAGAACGGGGAATCCTTGTAGGTATGTCAAGATGAACAGTAGGAGGCAATGACTTATTCTGTTGAATGTTTTTTCGAACTTGGGGCATTTCTATCCTCCTATTTGGTCTATTTAATTAGAGAGCATTCCCACAATAGATGGACATATCCCCTCGACTGTAAATTCCTTAACCCAGTCGATGTATGTTACCTTTCCCCAACACCAATCCAACTGCGAATCAGGGACTCCCAACACTGACTCCAGTCCCAGCTACCTGGTACTCCTCCCGTGGTGGACTGAAAATATCCAGCAACTTGGCCCCACCTGGCCCTGCCCGAAATGCATGGACGATTTCGCCTGGCGTGCGCCAGAAATCACCAGCGCTAACAACATGCTCCTCACCATCTTGTATACGTACGCCGCTACCTTCGAGAATCACGCCCCACTGTT